>NZ_JBJIAO010000004.1:0-336512 GCF_045310825.1 Mycobacterium sp. SMC-21
CCCAGCCAACCAGACACCCGATCACAGGACCAACCGAAAGCAGCTGATCGTCCCTACACCGTCAAGTGCGAAGAGCCAGAAATCGAACCATTGCCTCAGTCAGCGTACGTGCACTGCGCGCAATCACAGATGGCGCCGACTCATTTCTGACCCTTGCGCTTCTCATGGGAGTTGCGTTGCTTTTTCTTCGGGGGTTTCTTGCTTTTGCTTGAGTTATTTTTGCCGGCTGCGGGTCTACCGTCTCAGACTACAATGACGCGGTCGCCGTATCGAATATTGAAAGACTCATAGTGTTCTTCTGAATCGTGGAGGACCAAGGTGTATTCGTTATCGAACACCAGCGATAGGGAGCGGTGGGTAAAACTGGTTCCAATGATGCGTTTGCCGAGAAGATCCACCAGGTCACCAGCGAGCGAACGGGCGTCTTCTGCCCGCCTTCTCCCGCGCAAACGGGTGACGATCTCGATGTCGGCCTCGACGATACACATGATCTTCGGGGTGTTCGGGAATTCAACAAGATCGACCTCAGGGTCGTCGAAATGAAGAACTATTTCGTTTTCACCGAAACACATTTGCTGCAGTAGCTTTCCGGTGAGGAAATCAAAGTTCTCGTCAGGGGAAATACCGAACATGATGCCTCTCCTCCGCGTGGGAATATGCCACTACGGCATGCCATACTTGGTCCAATTCGCACCTACCTTGAATACCAGAGCGGGGCGGCTTGAGCGACGAGTCGAGTACCGGGAATCGCGGTGACCTCCGTCTTTCGTCGACTGTTTAGTTCGGCTTCGAACGACTGCGGTGGTTTTACCGGTTGGTCAGTCGACTAGCTTACTTCTTCGGGCCACAGCGGCTGTCGTGAAGGGGTTGGCTTATTTCTGCCCTTTACGACGTTTCTTACTTGTCTTTTGGTTCTTACTCTTCTTGCCTCCGCGGTCGTGTGAGCTGTGATGTTCCGAGTTGCGTCCAGCGCTGGAGTCAGATCTTTGCGATGCCGACTCAGCATCCGTGCTGGCCCGGCTGCGCTGCTTGTCGGTCGCCGATTGCATGCGCGCAGCTTGGTCCTCGCGCTGTTCAGCCGGATTGGAAGGTCGTGTCCCCTGACCGGACTCAGTGGGTGACGATTCTGACATCGAGGATGGCGCCGGGTATTCAACATGAGTCCTAGACCGCATCTGCGCTCTTGTCACGTTTGAAGGGGGCTTCATCGTTGAGGGATCAACCGGCTGCCCTTGTTCTTCTGTTTCGATTTTCCAGTAGCCGTGGGGGTAGTTCGATGTAGGCCGCGGCATTTCTCTCAGCCTGAAACCCGGCGGTAGTTCGCTTGGCGGATGCTGAGGAGGATTCGTCGGAGGGATGAACTCTTTGGGCGCCTTCGGCTCCCCTTTCTGAGCGCGCACCTCGGGCAATGACGATTTGGCTGATCCGGCCGCCGGTACACCGCCCTCGGAGAAGTGGGGCGGCTCGGCCGCAGCAGGGCAGTTGTGGACCAGCACAGCCGCGGTGCGGGTGGCGATGTAGAAGTTGTGGGTGTTCTCGACGGTGAGGTCCCACATGTCGGCAGTCCCGGAAACCGGGGTGCTGGCCGCGACATACGCAACGGTGTCAGAGAACGGCGTGGCCAAACCATCACCGGTGCGCAGGTCTTTGGCATCAACCCATTCGGCGACGGAGCGAGTCCCAGTGCCCGCGGTGGCAGCCAACCCGACAACCTCAGGCGACGACGTATGGGCGTGGGACGTGCTGTAGAAGGGGTGCTTGGCGGTGGTGTGCACCACCGAAGCGACATCGGCCGGGTTGGTGATCGTCAGGTCGAGCAGGTCGGTGTCGTGGTCGACGAGCACCGCCTGCACCAATTGTCCACTGGCGCGCCCGGTTTCGAGGTCGGTGGACCACACCCGGTCCCCGGGCTTGAGCTGGGCGATGGGGCGCCTGGTTCCGTCGGCCAGCAGCACCAGCGTGTCCGGGCTGAAGGACTGCCCTGCGCACGGGACCCGCTGCGCCAGTGGGGTTGACGGTAGTTCGGGAGCCTTCGTCGCTGCCGGTGGCGCGTTCGGTGTCTTGGGTGTGTCCACGCCAGGCAGTGGCGGTTTCCCCGCGGCGCCGGCGGCGGCGATCTCCTCGCGTACCTGCGCTGGGTTGGGCACAACCTTGGCGGCGTCAATGACGTCGTCGGTGTGCGTGAGCGCTTGTTTGGCGACCAGTTCGGCGCCTTCTTCGGCAATCTTCTTGGCCGCGCCGGTGGGCGTGAACATGGTCGCCGCGTTGGCCACCGTCGACATCACCCCGAGGGTTCGGTTGTCCGGCATGGCTTCTGAGGCGATCTGCAACCCGGCGGCACTCACATTGGCCACGGCAGCAGCTATCGCGGCGGCACCGGCTGGCCCGCCGACCCCGGTCACGGCGACCGCGGCACCCGCCACGATGATCGCCGTTTCCATGGGGTTGTTTTTCACAAACGTTCCGACGGCTTTCGCCCCGGACACCGTCGCCGAGGCCGCGCTGGACACCGCGCTGCTGACGGCGTTGGCTGCGCTAGAGACGGTGCTGGTGATCGAATCGAACAATCCCGCCGGCAGCGGTCCGCCGCCCAAGCCGCCGACGTGCAGCGGCGGATCCACATACACCGGCCACTGGGTGTCCGGGCGCGGATCAAACACCTCGGAAAGCTGGTACAAGCCCGGGCGCAACTGCCGCGCCACATACGACGAGGGGACGAGTTTCCCTGCCGCATCACGGGTTTCGGCCGGAGCGAACATCCCGACAGTTTCCGCGGCCGGGGTGGCCCGATTGATCGTGAGATATCCGTTGGTGTGGGCCAGCATCACCGTGTCGGCGGGGGTGCGCACGAAGGTGGTGACCATCCGCACCCCGGTGGGGCTGTTGATGCGGGCCACCGTCCGGGTCCCGGTGCCGGTGTTCTCGGCCAGGAAATCAAAGCCCGCACCACGATCGGGGTAAACCACCGATCCGCTGCTGGTGTGTTGAGCCGCACCCAAACCGGCGGGCAAGACCTGCTGCACCGGACCGGCCGGTGTGGCCGAGGTCAGACCGGCCACCGGATCGGCAGGCAAGCCGGCCCCCTGCTGCGCGGGTGTCCACGCCGGATTCGGGACCGCGATCGTGCTCGACCCGCTGAACGCCGCCATTGCCGCGTCGGCGAACCGCTGAGCAGGTGATGCAGCACCCCCGCTTACGGACCCTGACCGGCCAGAACTGGCAAACCAATATTGTCCGCTGATGGCCAGCGCGATCGTGGCCACCAAAGCCACCACCACCGGCCACCACCGAGTGATACGCCACCACGGCCGGTCAGCCGGCAAGAAGTCCCCCACGACGATTCCCCCTGAATACGCCCGCTTTGATATCCGTCAGCAGTGACGGACACGTTATGGAAGGTGTAGTCGCAAACCCGCCTGCAGAACGAACGTCGTCCGCCAGTGATCTAGAACACAGCAAACATTGGGGTGCGTTCTGCCAACGGCCATGCGAAACCGAGACGGGAAATGATCCTTCTCGTTTCCCTGGAACGAGGCACCTAGCGCGGGGTGATCGGCGACGGTCGGTGTTCCGTTTCTTCTATTTCGCCACTGTGTCGGATTCGAGGCCTTGTCGGCTTTACCCGCAGCTGCCTCGGCTTTCTGCACCCTGGTATCGGCGGCTTCTTGCTGACCTAACGGCCCACGAGTGTGAGCACTGTGCAGAGATCAGGGCCGCTTCGCCTGCACAGCCCTCACAGTCACGCTCGACCAAACGCAAAAGCCGCGAATCCGAACCGGATTCGCGGCTTTTGTTGAGTGGGCGAAGGGGGACTTGAACCCCCACGTCCCGAAGGACACTGGCACCTGAAGCCAGCGCGTCTGCCATTCCGCCACTCGCCCCAAACAACTGGGAGAGAGTATCACCACCCCCACCCCCGGCTCCAAATCCGCGCCTGACCACGGGATTCTCCGCATCAGCATCCACTGACACCGCGAAATGACGCGGTCGGGCCACCTGCGTGCCGCCTCATCATCCCCTGACCAGCGGGTTTCGAATTCTCACGATTCTGTTGGTCACGTATTACAAGGTCAGGCCGATACCATGCGTAACAGTGCTGTCGGCGGGTATCGCGCACATCACATCTGGACCACCGAGACGAAGCGAGGCAGGGGGACATGGGTCTGGTCGACCGGATCGAGCGCAAGCTCGAGACCACGGTCGGAGACGCTTTTGCCCGCGTCTTCGGGGGGTCGATCGCACCCCCGGAAGTCGAGGCCGCCCTCCAGCGGGAAGCCGAATCCGGTGCCCGTGACGTCGGTGGCGGCCGTATTTTGGCACCGAACGATTACGTCATTACGCTCAGTTACACCGATTTCGAGAAGGTGAACGCCGATCCTGACCTCACACCCAGTGCTTTTGCCAAACACCTTGAGGGATTCGTCCATGAGCGGGGATGGCAAACGTATGGTGAGGTGGTCGTCAGGTTTGAGCCGTCACCTGGCCTTCATACCGGCCAATTCCGCGCCCACGGCGCGGTCAACCCCGACTCAACCGCCGGGCCACCGCGGCCGGCACCCAGCGACCGCGTGCACACCGCAGAACCAGGAGTACCAACGATGACTGACAACCCGACCCACCGTCCCGGCCAGGGACAGGGCCAGCCAGGCGACGAGTACGACTACGGACGGCAGCCCGACGAGCAGCGCGGTCAGCAGTACCCGCAGGACCCGAGCCAGGGCTACGGCCAGCCTCCGCAGGGTTACGGACAGCAGGGCGGCTACGGCGCGCCGCAAGGTGGCCCCGGTTACGGTCAGCAGGGCGGTTACGGCCAGCCCGAGCAGGCCGGTTACGGCGCGGGCCCGTCCGGCTACGGCCAGGGCGCCTTCGGCGGTCCGCAGGGTGGTCCTCCCGGACCGCCACCCGTCGGTCCTCAGCATGGTTACGGCCAGCCCGACCAGGGCTACGGCCAGCAGAGCTACGGTCAGCAGCCCGACCAGGGTTACGGCGGCCAGCAGGGTGGCTACGGCCAGCCCCAGCAGGGCGGCTACGGAGCGCCCGACCAGGGTTACGGCCAGCAGGGCGGTTACGGCCAGCCCCAGCAGGGCGGCTACGGAGCGCCCGACCAGGGTTACGGCCAGCAGGGTGGCTACGGCCAGCCCCAGCAGGGCGGCTACGGCCAGGGCGGCTACGGCGAGCAGAACTACGGCCAGCCGCAGCAGCCGTCCTACGGTCAGCCGCCCGCCGACCAGGGTTACGGTCACGCCCCCGCTGATCAGGGCTACGGTCAGGCTCCGGCCCAGGCCGGCTACGGCGACCAGGGTTACGGCGGCGGCGCAGGCGCCGGCTACGCCGAGCCCGACTACGGTCAGCCGGCGGGCTACGGCGGTGGCTACGGTGCCGCCGGCGCCAACGTCACTCTCCAGCTCGACGACGGCAGTGGCCGCACCTACCAGCTGCGCGAAGGAGCCAACGTCATCGGCCGCGGCCAGGACGCGCAGTTCCGGCTGCCCGACACCGGCGTTTCGCGCCGGCACCTCGAGATCCGCTGGGACGGCCACACCGCGCTGCTCTCGGATCTGAACTCGACCAACGGCACCACCGTCAACAACGCCCCGGTGCAGGAGTGGCAGCTGGCCGACGGCGACGTCATCCGGGTGGGTCACTCCGAGATCGTGGTCCGCGTTCACTGAGCTCGGTTTCAGTCACCGGCCGGATGATGTTCACACCGGCCGGTGACCGCCAAAGTATCGTGACGATGCCGACGGCTACCGGGCACCGGGCCCAGCCTCGATGCGGCAACGGAGAGGACGTCGGATGCAGGGGTTAGTTCTGCAGCTGACGCGGGTCGGTTTCCTCCTGTTGCTCTGGCTTTTCATCTGGTCGGTTCTGCGCGTGCTGCGCACCGACATCTACGCACCCACCGGAGCCGTCATGGTGCGGCGCGGTCTGGCGTTCCGTGGCACCCTGCTGCCCAACCGGGACCGACGCCGGTACGCGCGCCAGTTGGTGGTGACCGAAGGCGCCCTCGCGGGCACCCGGATCACCCTGACCAGCCAGCCGGTTCTGATCGGCCGGGCCGACGACTCCACCCTGGTGCTCACCGACGACTACGCCTCGACACGGCACGCCCGGCTGTCGCCGAGAGGCTCCGAGTGGTACGTCGAAGACCTAGGATCGACCAACGGTACATACCTGGACAGGGCGAAAGTGACGACGGCGGTAAGGGTTCCAATGGGAACGCCGGTTCGAATCGGCAAGACGGTAATTGAGCTGCGCCCGTGACACTCGTACTCCGATATGCCGCGCGCAGCGACCGCGGCCTGGTCCGTGCCAACAATGAGGACTCCGTCTACGCCGGGGCCCGCCTCCTCGCGTTGGCGGACGGCATGGGCGGCCACGCCGCGGGTGAGGTCGCCTCGCAGCTGGTCATCGCGGCGCTGGCCCACCTCGATGACGACGAACCCGGCGGCGACCTGCTGGCCAAGCTGAACGACGCCGTCCACGACGGCAATGCCGCCATCGCGGCGCACGTCGAGGCCGATCCCGAACTCGAAGGCATGGGCACCACGCTCAGCGCCATTCTGTTCGCGGGAACGCGACTGGGCATGGTGCACATCGGGGACTCCCGCGGCTACCTGATGCGCGACGGCGAGCTGACCCAGATCACCAAGGACGACACCTTCGTCCAGACCCTGGTCGACGACGGCCGCATCACGGCCGAAGAGGCCCACAGCCACCCGCAGCGCTCGCTGATCATGAAGGCGCTGACCGGTCACGAGGTCGAGCCGACGCTGACGATGCGCGAGGTCCGCGCCGGTGACCGCTACCTGCTGTGCTCGGACGGCCTGTCCGACCCGGTCAGCCACGAGACCATCCAGACCGCCATGCAGATCCCGGACGTCGTGGACTGTGCCGACCGGCTCATCGAGCTGGCCCTGCGCGGCGGCGGCCCCGACAACGTCACGGTCGTGGTGGCCGACGTCGTCGACTACGAATACGGCCAGACCGCACCCATCCTGGCCGGCGCGGTGTCAGGTCAGGACGACGACACCCTGCCGCCCAACACCGCCGCCGGACGCGCCTCCGCCTTCAACCCCAAGCGCGTGGCAGCCGCTGCGAAAAAGCCTGCGGCACAGCTTGATCCACCGCAGCGAAAGAAGCACACCCGGCGCAATCTGATCATCGGCGCGATCGTGCTGATCCTGCTGCTCGTCAGCGGACTGGCCATCGGGCGCTACCTGATCCGCAGCAACTACTACGTCTCCGGCTACAACGGCTCCGTCTACATCATGCGGGGCGTGCCGGGCTCGCTGCTCGGGCTGCCGCTGCAGGAGCCCTACCTGCTGGCGTGTCTGGACTCCCACTCCGACATGACGATCATCGGCGTCGACGACACCCACGCGGGCTGCCAGCCCATGAAGGTGGCCGACCTGCGCGAGTCCGGCCGCGCCCAGGTCACCGCCGGCCTGCCGACCGGCACCGTCGACGACGCGATCCGTCAGCTCAAGGAACTCAGCCGCGCCTCGCTGCTGCCGGTGTGCGCGCCGCCCGTCGCCACCCCGCCGCCTCCCGCACCTACGCCGGCACCGTCGCTGTCGGTGGTGCCGCAGCCGCCGCGCGGGCCGGCCCCCGGTCCCGAGGCCCCCGCATCGACGACGGCCGCTCCGGCACCCGCACCGGCACCCGGCCCGGCGCCGGCTCCCAACCCATCCAGCCCCGCGCCTGCCCCGACCTCGCCCGCGGCTCCGTCCCCGACGGCCACGGCACTCCCTCCGCCACCTCAGGAGCCGGGCACCAACTGCCGGAACGCGTCATGACGCCCCGAGAGCGAGCGGGAGCACCGGCATGACGACGCCGGGGCAAGAAAAGGGGCGGGAAGACGCCCCGGGGCGGGCGCAGCGACGGGAAGACACCCAGCCGCAGTCTCCGGTCGCGGTCGCCCCTCCACTGCCCAATCGGCGTAATTCCGAGTTGGTGCTGCTGGGGTTCGCCGCCGTGATCACGACGGTGGCGCTGCTCATCGTCGAGGCCAATCAGGAGCGCGGCCTGCAGATGGACCTCGTGCAGTTCACCGTCGGCTTCGTGGTGTTGTTCGGTGGCGCCCACTTGGCGGTGCGCCGGTACGCGCCATATGCCGACCCGCTGCTGCTGCCCGTGGTGGCGCTGCTGAACGGCCTGGGCCTGGTGCTCATCTACCGGCTGGATCTCTCGGCGCACACCCGGCCCGCCGGGATCCTGCCCGGCGGCAACGCCAACCAGCAGTTGCTGTGGACACTGCTGGGCATCCTGGTGTTCACCGCGGTGCTGATGTTCGTGCACGACCACCGGATGCTCGCCCGTTACGGCTACATCTGCGGCCTGGCCGGCCTGGTGCTGCTGGCCATCCCCGCCGTGTTGCCGGATTCCGTGGCCGAGCAGTACGGCGCCAAGATCTGGATCCGGTTGCCGGGCTTCTCCATTCAGCCCGCCGAGTTCTCGAAAATCCTGTTACTGATCTTCTTCGCCAGCGTGCTCGTCACCAAGCGCAGCCTGTTCACCAGTGCCGGCAAGCACGTGTTCGGAATGGACCTGCCGCGGCCGCGCGACCTGGCACCGCTGCTCGTGGCCTGGATCGGCTCGATCGGCGTCATGGTGTTCGAGAAGGACCTCGGCGCCTCGTTGCTGCTCTACGCGACGTTCCTGGTGCTGCTGTACGTGGCCACCGAAAAGCTCAGCTGGGTGATCATCGGGCTGAGCCTGTTCAGCGTGGGAAGCCTTGTCGCATACCAGCTTTTCGACCACGTGCGGGTCCGCGTGCAGAACTGGCTGGACCCGTTCGCCGACCCCGACGGCGCCGGATACCAGATGGTGCAGTCCCTGTTCAGCTTCGCCACCGGCGGCATCTTCGGCACCGGCCTGGGTAACGGACAGCCCGGCACGGTGCCCGACGCGTCCACCGACTTCATCATCGCCGCGGTCGGCGAGGAGCTCGGGCTCGTCGGCCTGGCCGCGGTCCTGATGCTCTACACGATCGTCATCATCCGGGGGCTGCGCACCGCCATCGCCGTGCGCGACAGCTTCGGCAAGCTGCTCGCCGCGGGCCTGTCCGCCGCGTTGGCGCTGCAGCTCTTCATCGTCGTCGGCGGCGTCACCAAGCTCATCCCGCAGACCGGCCTCACGACACCGTGGATGTCCTACGGCGGCTCGTCGCTGCTGTCCAATTACGTGCTGCTGGCCCTGCTGCTGCGGGTCTCGCACGTCGCGCGGCGGCCACTGTCGACCCGGGGCCCCAACCAAGCGCCGATCGCGGCAGCCAACACCGAGGTGATCGAGAAGCAATGAACACCTCGCTCCGTCGCGTCTCCGGACTGGTGATGGCACTGATCGTGCTGTTGCTGCTCAACGCCACCACCACCCAGGTGTTCGCCGCCGACGGCCTGCGCGCCGACCCGCGGAACCAGCGGGTGCTGCTCGACGAGTACTCACGCCAGCGCGGCCAGATCACCGCGGGCGGCCAGCTGCTGGCCTACTCGATGCCGACCAACGGCCGGTTCCGCTACCTGCGCATCTACCCCAACCCGCTGGTCTACGCGCCGGTCACCGGTTTCTACTCGCTGCAGTACTCCAGCGCCGGCCTCGAGCGCGCCGAGGACAGCATCCTCAACGGGTCCGACGAGCGGCTGTTCGGCAATCGCATCGCTGACTTCTTCACCGGCCGCGACCCCCGTGGCGGCAACGTCGACACCACGATCGTGCCGCGCGTGCAGCAAGCCGCGTGGGACGCGATGCAACTGGGCTGCGGCGGCAACCCCTGCAAGGGCTCGGTGGTGGCGCTCGATCCGTCCACCGGCAAGATTCTCGCCATGGTGTCGTCCCCGTCGTACGACCCCAATCTGCTCGCCTCGCATGAAGGCGACCGACAGTCCGCCGCCTGGCAGGAGTTGCGCGACAACCCCGAGTCGCCGCTGCAGAACCGGGCGATCTCCGAGACCTACCCGCCGGGGTCGACGTTCAAGGTGCTGACCACGGCCGCCGCGCTGCAGGCCGGTGCCACCCCGGACACCCAGCTGACGTCGGCGGCGCGAATCACGTTGCCGGACAGCACCGCAACACTCGAGAACTACGGCGGCGCGGCCTGCGGCGGGGGCGCGACGGTGTCCCTGCGTGAGGCGTTCGCCAAGTCCTGCAACACCGCCTTCGTCGAACTCGGCCTGCACAACGGGGCCGACGCGATGCGGACCATGGCCCGGCAGTTCGGCCTGGACACCCCGCCGCCGTCGATCCCGCTGCAGGTCGCGGAGTCGACCGTCGGCCCGATCTCCGACGCCCCGGCCCTGGGTATCTCCAGCATCGGCCAGAAGGACGTCGCCCTGACCCCGCTGCAGAACGCGATGATTGCCGCGACCATCGCCAACGGCGGCGTCAGCATGGCCCCGTACCTGATCGACGACCTCAAGGGACCCGACCTTTCCAACATCGCGGCTACCTCACCGCACCAACAGCGGCGGGCCATCTCATCCCAGGTCGCGGCTACACTTACGGATCTGATGGTCGGCGCCGAGCAGGTGACGCAGCAGAAGGGAGCCATAGCCGGCGTGCAGATCGCATCCAAGACGGGCACCGCCGAACACGGCACCGATCCACGTCACACCCCACCACATGCGTGGTACATCGCTTTTGCCCCGGCGAAATCCCCGAAGGTCGCCGTCGCCGTCCTAGTGGAGAATGGTGGAGACCGTTTGTCCGCAACCGGCGGTGCGCTGGCCGCACCCATCGGGCGGGCCACCATCGCCGCGGCGCTACGGGAGGGATCATGAGCGCGCGGGTCGGAGTCACACTTTCCGGCCGCTATCGACTTCAGCGACTCATCGCCACTGGCGGCATGGGTCAGGTCTGGGAAGGCGTCGACAGCAGGCTCGGCCGACAGGTCGCCATCAAGGTACTCAAGGCCGAATATTCGACCGACCCCGAATTCGTCGAGCGGTTCCGCGCCGAGGCGCGCACTGTCGCGATGCTGAACCACCCCGGCATCGCCAGCGTCTACGACTACGGCGAGACCGAGCTCGAAGACTCCGGCCGCACCGCGTACCTGGTCATGGAGCTCGTCAACGGCGAACCGCTGAACTCGGTGATCAAGCGCACCGGCCGGCTGTCACTGCGGCACTCCCTCGACATGCTGGAGCAGACGGGCCGGGCCCTGCAGGTCGCGCACAGCGCGGGCCTGGTGCACCGCGACGTCAAGCCCGGCAACATCATGATCACCCCGACCGGCCAGGTGAAGCTCACCGACTTCGGTATCGCCAAGGCGGTCGACGCCGCACCCGTCACCCAGACCGGCATGGTCATGGGCACGGCCCAGTACATCGCGCCCGAGCAGGCGCTGGGTCACGACGCCACCGCGGCCAGTGACGTCTACTCGCTCGGTGTCGTCGGCTACGAGTCCGTGTCCGGACGCCGGCCATTCACCGGCGACGGCGCCCTGACCGTCGCAATGAAGCACATCAAGGAAGCGCCGCCACCGCTGCCGGCCGACCTGCCCCCGAACGTCCGCGAGCTGATCGAGATCGCGCTCGCCAAGGACGCCATCCACCGCTACCGCAGCGGCGGCCCGTTCGCCGACGCCGTCGCCGCCGTCCGCGCCGGACGCCGCCCCCCGCGGCCCAACCAGGCCCCGACCATCGGACGCGCCGCTCCGGCGGCGATCCCGTCGAGCACGCAGGCCCGCGCGGCCATCGAGCCGGCCCGCCCGGCACCGGCCACCCCGCGGCCCCGGCCCGCCAGCGGCAGCCACCGCCCGGCCCCGCCGGCGCGGCGGACGTTCTCACCCGGCCAGCGCGCGCTGCTGTGGGCTGCGGGTGTCCTGGGTGCGCTGGCCATCGTCATCGCCATCCTGATCGTGCTCAACGCGCAGGACCGGCAGGACCAGAAGAACCAGCAGCAGTCCACTGTCACCAACACCATCACCGAGACCACGAAGACGCCGGGCGCACCGACGGGTCAGTCGTATTCGCTCCCTGATCTGTCAGGACCGGCCATCTCATGACCACGCCCCAGCACCTCTCCGACCGCTACGAGCTGGGCGACATCCTCGGCTTCGGTGGCATGTCCGAGGTTCACCTCGGGCGCGACCTGCGCCTGCACCGCGATGTGGCGGTCAAGGTGCTGCGCGCCGACCTGGCTCGGGACCCCAGCTTCTACCTGCGGTTCCGCCGCGAGGCGCAGAACGCCGCGGCGCTGAACCACCCGGCGATCGTCGCCGTCTACGACACCGGCGAGGCCGAGACGCCCAACGGGCCGCTGCCGTACATCGTCATGGAGTACGTCGACGGCGTGACGCTGCGCGACATCGTGCACACCGAGGGGCCGCTGCCGCAGCAGCGCGCGATCGAGATCATCGCCGACGCCTGCCAGGCCCTGAACTTCAGCCACCAGCACGGCATCGTGCACCGGGACATCAAGCCGGCGAACATCATGATCAGCAAGTCCAATGCGGTCAAGGTCATGGACTTCGGCATCGCCCGCGCCATCGCCGACAGCAGCAACCGGATGACGCAGACCGCCGCGGTCATCGGCACCGCGCAATACCTGTCACCCGAGCAGGCCAGCGGGCAGAACGTAGACGCCCGCTCGGACGTCTACTCGCTGGGCTGCGTGCTGTACGAACTGGTCACCGGTGAGCCGCCCTTCGTGGGCGATTCCCCGGTCGCGGTCGCCTACCAGCACGTCCGTGAGGACCCGGTGCCGCCGTCGCAGCGGCACTCCGGCATCACGCCAGGACTCGACGCCGTCATCCTCAAGGCCCTGGCGAAGAACCCGGACAATCGCTACCAGAGCGCCGCGGACATGCGGAACGACCTGATCCGTGTGCACGCCGGCGAGGCTCCCGACGCCCCCAAGGTGCTCACCGACGCCGAGCGCACCGCGATGATGGGCGCCGGCGGGTTCGGTGGACCGCGCAGCATGATGCCCGAGCCCATCAGCGTCAACCCGCAGCCGTACCGCTCGACGGACCGCGCCTCGACGCCGATCGGTCGCTGGCTCATCGCCGCGGCCATCCTGGCGGTGCTGACCGTCGTCGTCACTGTGGCCATCAACCTGATCGGTGGCAAGCCGCACGACCAGCAGATTCCCGACGTCCGTGGGCTGGCTCAGGCCGACGCCGTCGCCAACCTGCAGAACCGCGGCTTCAAAACCCGCACCCAACAACGGCCCGACTCGACAGTGGCGCCGGACCACGTCATCAGCACCGAACCGGCGGCCAACACCTCCGTCGCCGCCGGTGACGAGATCACCATCAACATCTCCACCGGACCGGAGCAGCGCGAGGTCCCGGACGTGTCGAAGCTGTCGCCCGCAGACGCCATGGCCAAGCTGCAGTCCGCCGGCTTCCGGAACATCCAGCAGACGGTGTCGCAGTCGCTGCCGGAGCAGAAGGACCGGGTCATCGCGACCAACCCGCCGGCCCACCAGACCTCGGCGATCACCAACGTCATCACGATCATCGTCGGCTCCGGACCGGGCCTGGTCCCGATCCCCGACGTCAACGGGCAGACCGTCGACATCGCGACCAAGAACCTCAACACCGTCGGCTTCACGACGATCCTGACAGCCCCGATCGACAGCCCGAAACCGGCCGGCGAGATCATCGGCACCGACCCGGCGGCGGGCACGCCGACGGCCAAGGACGCCCCGATCACGCTGAAGGTCTCGCAGGGCAACCAGTTCGTCATGCCGAACCTGACCGGTCAGTTCTGGACCGACGCCGAACCGAACCTGCGCGCCCTGGGCTGGACCGGCGTGCTGATCAAGGGCGCGGACGTGCAGAACAGCGGTCAGCGCAGCAATGCCGTGGTGAGCCAGGTGCCCGCGGCCGGAAGTGGCGTCAACTTCAACGCGTCGATCACGCTGAGCTTCGCCTCGTAAGCGTTGCTCGGTCAGGCCGTGCGGGTTGCGGCCGAGACCGCGTCGGCGACTTCCTGCTCGAGCCGACTGACCAGTGCCTCGTCGGGCGCCTGGCCGCAGACTGCCAGCCAGTTGGCCAGCATCCGGTGGCCGCCCTGCGTCAGGATGCTCTCCGGGTGGAACTGCACCCCGTGGATCGGGAGTTCGCGGTGCCGGACGGCCATGATCACGCCGCTGTCGGTCTGCCCGATGGCCTCCAGCTCAGCCGGCAGCGTCTCCGGCAGAATGGTCAGCGAGTGGTAGCGGGTCGCGGTGAACGGGTCCGGAAGTCCTTGCAGCACACCGCTGTTCGCATGGTGTACCTGGCTGGTCTTGCCGTGCAGCAGTTCGGGCGCGCGGTCGACAGTGCCACCGAAAGCCACGCCGATGGCCTGATGTCCCAGGCACACACCGAGCAGGGGAGTGCCGGTCTCCGCGCACGCCCGGACCAAGGGAATGGACGCACCGGCCCGCTCAGGGGTGCCCGGGCCCGGGCTCACCAGGATCCCGTCGAACTCCTTCGCCACGGCAGCGACGCCGTCGGGAGTGGAGACACGCTCGTCGTCGCTACGCCAGACCTGCGCGTGCACCCCGAGCTGACCCAGGTACTGGACCAGGTTGAACACGAAGCTGTCGTAGTTGTCGAGGACGAGAACCTGCATGCCGTCAGGCTACTGGGTCACCCGTCGACGCGATCAATCAATATGTGACCGGTCCGGCCGGTTGGGCGTACCGGAGCTTCAGCGGCATTCGGTGACCGACGACGTCCACCGATACCCGCGGCTCTTCGGTGTAACCGAGCCCGAACCGCACGACGTACTGCTTGTAGAGCGTCACCAGCGGCGCGGCGGCGAGCGCGGCGCGCATGCCCTCGACGTTGCCGATCACGGTGATGACGTACGGCGGGCTGTAGGTCCGGCCGTTGAGCAGCAGGGTGTTGCCGACGCAGCGCGGGGCCGAGGTGGCCAGAATCCGCTGGTCCTGCATCTGGACGGCCTCGGCGCCGCCCAGCCACAGCGCGTTGAGGACCGCCTGGACGTCCTGCTGGTGTACGACGAGGTCGTCGGGGGTGGCGTCGTGCGGGTACTGGCCCTGCGCATTGCGCTGGGCGTCGTTGAGGGTGATCACCAGGCCCGGTCCTCGCATGGGATCCAGGCCCAACTCCAGGCCCAGTTCGTTCGCTCGACTGGTGATGGCGCCGAGCGCGGCATCGGCGCCGGGTGTGCCGCCGTGGTGGTTCTCGAGCTGATGCTGCAGGTCGTCGCGCTCGGCGGCGCGGGTCGCGACGGTCCGCTGGGCTTCTTTCACCATGTCGACGAGGCGGGGCGCGTCGCTGCGCCGGATCTCGCTGCCCCCGGACACGCTGTGCGTGGTGGCGAGCAGGAGGCCGGCGAGCACACAGACCACCGGCACACCGAATCGCCAGGCCGAGTGACGGGCCGGCTGGTCGGCTTCCGAGGTCCCCGCCGTCCGGAGCCTGCGAGGCGACACATCTTCTGCGTTAGGCTCTGAGTGCATACCGCTCCATCGTCGCACCGAATTGCCGGTTTCTCTCCGCCGGCGCGGGAGTGCGGCACCGACTGTCCGCGAAGGTACCAATGCCCAAGTCCAAGGTTCGCAAGAAGAACGACTTCACCATCAACCCGGTGAGTCGGACGCCGGTGAAGGTCAAGGCCGGACCGTCGAGCGTGTGGTTCGTGGTGTTCTTCTGCTCGCTCATGCTGATCGGTCTGATCTGGCTGGCGGTGTTCCAGCTCGCCGCACTGAACCCGGCCGGTACTCCACACCTGCTGCAGTGGATGGCCGATCTCGCCCAGTGGAATTACGCCATCGCCTTCGCCTTCATGATCACCGGCCTGCTGCTGACCATGCGGTGGCGCTGAGCAGCGTCAACAGACCCGGTTCGTTACATCCAGGTCTCGTGACGTAACCCAGCTGGCAACCTGACGGACACCCAATCACATCGATGTGATTCATCCCCATTGGGGATAGTGCCTGTGGATAACTTGCCCCCAAGGGTGTGGACATCTCGTGGAACAGACTCAATGGAGCCCGCCGACAGCCGGCATCGCGGCCTGTGGCGCATTCGGCGTCATACTCGTCGCCCTGGCCCTGACTTCGGTCATTGACCTGCCCGGACGCGTTCTCGGCGGCATCGCTGCCATCGGACTGCTGGTGTTCGCCGTGATGTCCTGGCGCGCGCGGCCGAAGCTCGCGATCACGCCGGCCGGGCTGGTGGTGCGCGGGTGGTTCAGTACCCAGACTTATACACAGGCCGACCTCAAGAGTGTGCGTATCACCGAGTTCCGCCGACTGACCCGCAAGGTGCGGCTGCTGGAGCTCGACACCGTCGACGACCGGCTCCTGGTCTTCACCCGATGGGACGTCGGCACCGATCCCATCAACGTCCTCGACGCCCTCACCGACGCCGGGCTGATTCCCTAGCTCTCCAACGCAAACGGCGCGACAGCCCCGGTAGGGGACTGCCGCGCCGCGCGTCAGGCTGGAATTCAGGAAACGGTGATCGAGTCGATGACGACCGGCTCGGTCGGGCGGTCACCGCGGTCGGTGGCGGTGGTCGCGATGGCGTCGACAACCTTCTGCGACGCCTCGTCGACGACCTCACCGAAGATGGTGTGGCGACGGTTCAGGTGCGGCGTCGGGCCGACGGTGATGAAGAACTGCGAGCCGTTGGTGCCCGGGCCGGCGTTGGCCATGGCCAGCAGGTAGGGCTTGTCGAACTGCAGTTCAGGGTGGAACTCGTCGGCGAACTGGTAGCCCGGGCCGCCGCGGCCGGTGCCGGTCGGGTCGCCGCCCTGGATCATGAAGCCGTCGATGACGCGGTGGAAGATGGCGCCGTCGTAGAACGGGCCGGAGGTGCCGCCCGAGGCGTTCTCGGTGGAGTAATCCTTGGTGCCCTGGGCCAGACCAACGAAGTTGGCGACGGTCTTGGGCGCGTGGTTACCGAACAAAGCAATCTTGATGTCGCCGCGGTTGGTGTGCAGCGTCGCGGTCGCAGTCTGAATGGGGCTCGTCACGGAAAGTCAGTCTGCCACTCACATTTAAGACCCCGAAGTCGCCCCCACCGAATAACGTGGAAGCCCTGGCGTAGAGCCCGGCCTCCGCTCGGGAGGTCTGCAGAAATCGTGTCCGGTAGAGAGGTTGGTTGATGAGCACTGTCACCGAGAACGTCCCCGAGGTCAGCCGCCCCAGCTCCGGTGCCCGCCTGGGTCGCGGGCTCAAGTACACCATCGTCGGGCCGCTGCTGATCCTGCGCGGGGTCCTCGGCCTGGGCGTCGGTTCGACCCTGGGGACTGCCCGTTGGGTGGGGCGTCGGTGCCACCGCAGCGAGGACACCGCGGGCGATCTCGCGCTTGTGGTGGAGTCGTCCGGATCCAAGCGGCGCCGGCCCCTGCTGATCGCCGGGGCGACCGTCGCAGTCCTGGCCCTCGGCGGCATCACGTTCTCGATCGTGCGGCGCTCGATGCAGCCGGAGCCCTCCCCGCTGCCCCCGAGCGTGGATGTGACGCCGCAGCCCTAATCTTCTGCGCCGACACTGAGCTTGTGTGTCAGATCCGGGCTGGATTTGGCACACAAGCTCATGTTCGTCGACTCAGTGATTCACCGCCGCGATCAGCGCATCGGGATCCGTCACGCTGACGCGCAGCTCACGCAGTGTCACCGGGAACCCGACGACTTTCGCCTTGACGGGCGGGTCGATCGTGATGGCCACGACGCCGTCCGACGAACCGTTGACGAGCCAGCGGCCGCGGAAACCGTGCACGCCCCACGAGGTGACGCGACCCTCCCAGCGACGGGCCTCCTTGATCGATGCCACCGGGATCTCGGCGGAGAAACCCCAACCCATGGCCACATGCAGCGCGCCGTCACGCACCTCCACCTTGCTGTGTTTGGGCCCGACCCGGAACGGCACCGACAGCGGCACCATCCACTTCGCGTAGCTGATCTCTGTCGTCACGAGCCCAGCGTATGACGGCGCTGCTGAACGCCGGCACGAAAAAGCGGCCCCGATGACTCGGAACCGCTTTGCGTACTGCTGTGGATTTTTTGTGGAGCCTAGGAGATTCGAACTCCTGACATCTGCCTTGCAAAGGCAGCGCTCTACCAACTGAGCTAAGGCCCCTCGATGGTGTCCGATTGAAGTGAATGCCAGACCTCTGCGCCATGCTGGGTCCGCCATACGGTTACCGCGGCCACTCCAAGCAAGGCACCCAGCACCAGCAGAACCAATCTCACGGTGCACCCTTCCGGTGGGGGAGTCGGTGATACCGACTTCCGTGGGCCTAGGAGGACTCGAACCTCCGACCTCTTCGTTATCAGCGAAGCGCTCTAACCGCCTGAGCTATAGGCCCGAAAGTGGCCTTGCGGCCGAGCGATGAGATTACCGTATGGGTACCTCTGCGCCCAAAACGCGACGTCAGCCGCGGCCGCAGGCCTGCCGACTAGTCCCGGTCCGCCAGCGTCACCTCGACGCCGCCGACCAGATCCGTGGTCAGGTTGTAGACGAACGCCGCAGCCGTGGCCATGGCCGTCAGCAGCACGATGTTGACCAACCCGATGAGGGTGGCGCCGCCGAAAATCGTACTGGCAGAAACCAATTCACCACCGCTGCCGCCACCGCTGGTGAGCAGATCGCCGACGTTGCTGTTGAGCTTGCTCCACACACCCATGCCACCGAGGACGAGGTATAGGAACGCGACGGCGATCATCCAGACGAAGAACAACGCCACCGACAGCACCAGCGAGACCTTCAGCACACTCCACGGGTCGACGCGGCGCACCTGCATGCTGGCCCGCACCGGACCGTCCTGCCGGGCACCCGCGCGGCTGCGCGGCGCTCCCGAACGTGCCGGGGCCGGCGAGACCGTCGCGACGGTGCTGCGCGGCTCCCGCGGTTCGCCCGCGCGGCGCTGCGGCTGACGGGACAGATCCGGGATCTCGCTGGCGTACGCGGCGTCGGGCCGGGTTTCCGTCCGGACCGTCTCGGCCGTGCGGACCGGCTTCGGCGGCACATTGCCCTGCGGGGTCACCGCCGGCGACGATGACGGTGCCGCCGCCGGCACCGGGGGTACCGGCGGGGTGTCAGGAGTGACGGCCGGCGTGATGGTCGTCTCCGCATCGGACGGCGAACCGCCACCCAACGACGATGCCGATCCACTGCCGCTGACGAACCGGTTCAGCCGCTCGTCCAGGCTCTGCCCACCGGCCGCAGGGGCGTCCGCCTGAGCCCCGCTGCGCGTCCGCTGCCAGGGCGGGGTGTCGCCGCCCGGGTCGGCCGCATGGGCACCGCCACCCGATCCGGTGGCCGGCCCGTTGTTGCTCGCGGGTCCGTCACCGGTACGGGTGTATCCCGGCTCGTTCGGGGAACTCACCTGGCGGCTCCTTCAATCAGGGCGGCTGGGGACAGTCGCAGCACTACGTCTCGTCGGTCTCGGTCGCGGTGTCGACCTCGGTGTCGGTCTCGTCGCCACCTTCGGCCTCTTCGGCGTTGCGCGCGACGGCAATCAGTGTGTCGCCCTCACCCAGGTTCATCAACCGCACACCCTTGGTCTGCCGTCCGGCCTTGCGCACCTGACGTGCCGCGGTCCGGATGACACCACCGCCGGAAGTGATGGCGTACAGCTCGGTGTCGTCATCGACGATCAACGCACCGACCAGACTGCCACGCTTGGGGTCGTACTGGATCGTGAGGATGCCCTTGCCGCCGCGGCCTTGCGCCGTGTACTCGTCGATGGCCGTCCGCTTGGCGTAACCGCCCGACGTCGCGACCAACAGGTAGGTGTCCGGCACCACGACATTGAGCGACAGCAAACGGTCGTCCTCGTTGAACCGCATGCCCTGCACACCCGAGGTGGCGCGGCCCATCGGCCGCAGTGCCTCGTCGGTCGCGGAGAACCGGATGGACTGGCCCTTGGCGGACACCAGCAGCAGGTCCTCCTCGGCGGAGCACAGCACGGCACCGACGAGTTCGTCGCCGTCGCGCAGGTTGATCGCGACGATGCCGCCGGAGCGGTTCGAGTCGAAGTCGGCCAGCTTGGACTTCTTCACCAGACCGTTGCGGGTGGCGAGCACCAGGTAGGGCGCGTCCTCGTAGCTCTTGATCTGGATGACCTGGGCGATGCGCTCCTCCGGCTGGAAGGCCAGCAGGTTCGCCACGTGCTGGCCGCGCGCGGTCCGCGAGGCCTCGGGCAGGTCGTACGCCTTGGCCCGGTACACCCGGCCCTGCGTCGTGAAGAACAGGATCCAGTCGTGCGTGGAGCACACGAAGAAGTGGTTGACGATGTCGTCCTGCTTGAGCCCGGCGCCCTGCACGCCCTTACCGCCACGCTTCTGGCTGCGGTAGAGGTCGGTCTTGGTGCGCTTGGCGTAGCCGGTCTCGGTGATGGTGACGACGACGTCCTCGCGCTGGATCAGGTCCTCGTCGGTGACGTCGCCGTCGGCCGCGATGATCCGGGTACGACGGTCGTCGCCGTACTTGTCGGCGAGCTCCTTGAGCTCGTCGCGGACGATGGCGCGCTGCCGCTCGGGCTTGGCCAGGATGTCCTCGAGGTCGGCGATCTCGGCCTCGATCTTGGCGAGGTCGTCGATGATGCGCTGACGTTCCAGGGCGGCCAGACGACGCAGCTGCATGTCGAGGATGGCCTGGGCCTGGATCTCGTCGACGTCGAGCAGCTCCATCAAGCCGGCCCGGGCGGCGTCGGCATTGGCCGACGCGCGGATCAGCGCGATGACTTCATCAAGTGCGTCAAGGGCTTTCACCAAACCGCGCAAGATGTGGGCGCGCTCGTTGGCCTTGCGCAACCGGTACCGCGTGCGGCGGATGATGACGTCGAGCTGATGGGCGACGTAGTACCGGATCATCTGGTCCAGCCGCAGGGTGCGCGGCACGCCGTCGACGATCGACAGCATGTTGGCACCGAAGCTGGTCTGCAGCTGGGTGTGCTTGTAGAGGTTGTTCAGCACCACCTTGGCGACGGCGTCGCGCTTGAGGTCGACGACGATCCGCAGACCCACACGGTCACTGGACTGGTCCTCGATGTTCGAGATGCCGCCGATCTTGCCGTCGCGCACCTGCTCGGCGATCGAGGTGATGAAGTTGTCGTGGTTGACCTGGTACGGCAGCTCGGTGATGACGAGTGAGGTGCGGCCCTTGGCGTCTTCCTCGATCTCGACGACGCCGCGCATGCGGATGGAGCCGCGACCGGTCTTGTAGGTGTCGGAGATGCCCTGGGATCCGACGATCAGGCCGTGAGTCGGGAAGTCCGGGCCCTTGACCCGCTCCATCACCGCTTCGAGGGTGGTCTCCTCGTCGGCCTCGTGGTTCTCCAGGCACCAGTACACGGCCTCGGCGAGTTCGCGGAGGTTGTGCGGCGGGATGTTGGTGGCCATACCGACGGCGATACCGCCGGAGCCGTTGGCCAGCAGGTTGGGGAACCGGCTGGGGAGGACGGTCGGCTCTTGCACGCGGCCGTCGTAGTTGGGGATGAAATCGACTGTCTCCTCGTCGATTTCACGCAGCATCTCCATGGCCAGCGGGGTGAGCCGGGCCTCGGTGTAACGCATGGCGGCCGCGGGGTCGTTACCCGGCGAGCCGAAGTTGCCCTGACCGTCGACCAACGGATAGCGCAGCGACCACGGCTGGGCCATGCGGACCAGGGTGTCGTAGATCGAGGCGTCACCGTGCGGGTGGTAGTTACCCATGGTCTCGGCGACCGAACGCGCCGACTTGGCGTGCGAGCGGTCCGGCCGGAACCCGGAGTCGTACATGGCGTAAAGCACGCGGCGGTGCACGGGCTTGAGGCCGTCGCGGACCTCGGGGAGGGCGCGGCCCACGATGACGCTCATGGCGTAATCGATGTAGCTGCGCTGCATCTCCTGCTGGATGTCGACCGGTTCGATCCGATCGCCTTCGGGAGGCAGGGTGTCGGTCATCGAATTCCTTCTGCGGATTGTTTCACGTTAAACATCGATTTTTGACGGCCGAGCTGGGCCGGATTCGCCGCGTTTCGCGTGGGCGGATTGCTAAACATCAAGGAAGCGAACATCTTTCGCGTTCCGGGTGATGAAGCTGCGGCGCGCCTCGACGTCCTCGCCCATGAGGATCGAGAACAGTTCGTCGGCGGCCGCGGCGTCGTCGAGGGTGACCTGGCGCAGCACCCGGATGGACGGATCCATCGTGGTCTCCCACAGCTCCTTGGCGTCCATCTCACCCAGACCCTTGTAGCGCTGGATGCCGTCGTCGGTGTTGATGCGCTTGCCGGCCTTCTTGCCGGCCTCGAGCAGGCCGTCGCGCTCGCGGTCCGAGTAGGCGAATTCCGGTTCGCTGCGTTGCCATTTCAGCTTGTACAGCGGCGGCTGGGCCAGGAAGATGTGACCGTTCTCCACCAGCGGCTTCATGAACCGGAACAGCAGCGTCAGCAGCAGCGTCGAGATGTGCTGGCCGTCGACGTCGGCGTCGGCCATCAGCACGATCTTGTGATACCGCAGCTTGGAGATGTCGAACTCGTCGTGGATACCGGTGCCCAGGGCCGTGATGATGGCCTGGACCTCGTTGTTCTTCAGCACGCGGTCGATGCGCGCCTTCTCGACGTTGATGATCTTGCCGCGCAGCGGCAGGATCGCCTGGAACATCGAGTCCCGGCCACTCTTGGCCGAACCACCGGCCGAATCACCCTCCACCACATACAGTTCCGACTTCGTCGGGTCGGTGGAGCGGCAGTCGGCCAGCTTGCCGGGCAGGCCGCCGATGTCGGTCGCGCTCTTGCGCCGCACGAGCTCCCGCGCCTTCCGCGCGGCGACGCGGGCCTGCGCCGACGAAACCGCTTTGTTCACAACCGTTTTGGCCTCGGCCGGGTTGGCCTCGAACCAATGGGTCAGCTGCTCGTTACAGATTTTCTGCACGAACGACTTGACCTCGGTGTTGCCCAGCTTGGTCTTGGTCTGGCCCTCGAACTGGGGCTGACGGACCTTCACCGAAACGACGGCCGCCAGACCTTCACGGATGTCGTCACCGGTGAGGTTGGCTTCCTTCTCCTTCAGCAGCTTCTTGTCGCGCGCGTACTTGTTGACCACCGTGGTCAGCGCGGCGCGGAAGCCTTCTTCGTGCGTACCACCCTCGTGGGTGTTGATGGTGTTGGCGAAGGTGTGTACCGACTCCGAGTAGCCGGCGTTCCACTGCATCGCGATCTCGACCTCGTGGCCGTCACCCTTGCCACCGAAGTCGATGATGCTCTGCTGGATGGCGCTCTTGGTGCGGTTGATGTGCTTGACGAAGTCGACCAGACCGTCGGGGTAGTGGAAGGTCCGGTGCTTGACCTTTTGCGGCGCGGCGGCTTCAGCGGCCTGCTCCTCGGCGGACTTGGGCGCTTCGGCGTGATCGCTGACGACCTCATCGACGACCGCAGCGGCGGCGACGCGCTCGTCGGTCAGCTCGATGGTGAGACCCTTGTTCAGGAACGCCATCTCTTGCAGGCGGCGGGCGATGGTCTCGAAGTCGTAGACCGTGGTCTCGAAGATGTCCGGGTCGGCCCAGAAGCGGATGGTGGTACCGGTCTTCTTGGACGGCTCGCCCTTGCGCAGCGTGCCGGGGACGGACTTGTCATAGGTCTGGTGCCACTCGAAGCCGTCCTTGTGGATGTCGGCCTCGAGCCGCGTCGACAGGGCGTTGACCACGGAGACACCGACGCCGTGCAGACCACCGGAGACCTGGTAGGCGCCTTCCTCGAACTTGCCGCCGGCGTGCAGCACCGTCATGACGACGTCGACGGTCGGGATACCGGTGGCGTGCATCGCGACGGGGATGCCGCGGCCGTCGTCGGTGACCTGGACGCCGCCGTCCTCGAGGATGCGGACGTCGACCTTGGTCGCGAAACCGGCCATCGCCTCGTCGACCGCGTTGTCCACAACTTCCCAGATCAGGTGGTGCAGACCGCGCTCGCCGGTGGAACCGATGTACATACCGGGACGCTTGCGGACCGCTTCCAGACCTTCGAGGACCTTGATCGAATCGGCACCGTACTCAGCCGGCGCATCCTTCTTTTGGGCAGCCACGTCGGATGCGTCTCCTTGGGGTTCGCGGGGGCGGTGAGGACACCGCTCTCAGATCTGTCGACAGTCTACCGGTAGGGCCCGGCGGCACTGACTTTCTGACAGCGTTTTGACACGTCTGTTCGCGCCGTGCGGGGAATTTCTCGGGTGATGTCGCGTCCGGACGCTCCAGGGCCGTCATCTGAGACTCATCGGCGCGCTGAGCGGCGCCCGCAAACGCCCTCAGCCGAAGGTGTCGCGCGGTCCGCGGGCGCCGAAATTCCGCGGGCCTTTCTGCCACGTCGGACCCGAGGGACCCAGGATCTTGAGCGACGTGACGACCCCGTCACCGACCGACGCGGCGATCTTCGCCAAGATCTGCGACTGCACCATGCGCAGTTGCGTCGCCCAGGCCGTCGACTCGGCGGTCACCGTCAGGACGCCGTCGCGCAGGGACGTGGGAGAGGCGTGCTCGGCGATTTGCTCGCCGACCACCGTCGGCCACTGACCGAACACCGATCCTTCTGCCATCCGGCCGGACCACCCGCGGTTACGGGCCAGGTCCATGGTGGCCGAACCCAGCAACTGGGGATCCCGGCGGTCGGGCCCCGGTCCGGACCAGGCCCGGCGGCCACCGCCGCGCTTGACCTTCGCCACGGGTGCGTTACGGCCCCGGCCGACGTCTTTTCCTTGGCTACGGGCCGCGCCGCGGGCTTCCTCCAGCGTGCGCCGCACCAGGTCCATGCCCTTGAGGTGCGCGAGATATGCTGGCGGAAAAGCACTTTCGGGTACGTCAGGCTGCTCGGGGTTGTCTGTCATGCGTCCACCACCGAAATCCGCCCGCCGTCGTCGTCACGCATCACCACATTGACCCGGGTGCCGTCCCAGTCCTGGGGGATGTCGTCGGGCACCGCCGCGGTGACCAAAACCTGCTCCGCCGATTGTGCCACGTCGGCCAGCGCCCGCCGGCGTGCCGAATCGAGTTCGGCGAACACATCATCGAGGAGCAGCACCGGGTCGGTGCCGTCGGTCCGCAGTAGTTCGTACGCACCCAGGCGCAGCGCGAGCGCCATCGACCACGATTCTCCGTGGCTGGCAAAACCTTTCGCGAGCTGGTCGCCGAGGCGCAGTTCGAGGTCGTCGCGGTGCGGCCCGACGAGGCACACGCCGCGCTCGAGTTCCGCGGAGCGGCGGCGGGAGAGTTCATCGAGCAGTGCGCTCTGGTAGGCGGCGACGTCGACCGATCCGGTGCCGGCCTGCTCCTCGACAGCCTCCACAGAACTCCGGTAGCGCACCGATGCGGGCCGCGACGCGGGCGCCAGCAGGTGGTAGGCCTTCGTGATCTCCGGGTGCAATTCGTTGATCAGGTTCACGCGGGCCGCGATCAGCTCCGCGCCGTGGCTGGCCAGGTGACCGTCCCAGACGTCGAGGGTCTCGAGCGCACCCGAATCCGCCCCACGAAAACGACTGGCGCCCGCGGACTTCAGCAGCGCGGTGCGCTGCCGCACCACTTTTTCGTAATCCGCACGCACGCCGCCCAGCCGGGGCCGCCTGGTGCTCGCCAGTTCATCGAGGTACCGCCGGCGTTCGCCGGGATCGCCACGGACCAACGACAAATCTTCCGGTGCGAACAACACCGCCCGCAGGGCGCCGAGAATTTCGCGGGCGGACCGGACGGGTGAGCGGTTCAGCCGGGCCTTGTTGGCCCGGCCCGCGGTGATGTCGAGATCCACCGCCAGCTCGCGGCCGTCGTTGACCACGATGGTGGAGACGACGGCCCGGTCGCACCCGGACCGGATCAGCGGGGCGTCCGAGGCGACCCGGTGGGAGCCGAGCGTGGCGGTGTACCACAGCGCCTCGACGATATTGGTCTTGCCGAAACCGTTCTGGCCGACGAACACGGTCCGACCCGGCGCCAATTCCAGGTCGAGCCGCGGCCACGACCGGAAGTCGGTCAGACTGAGCTGTCGAACAAACACCTAACCCGACTTACTGACCCTCTGCACGGCGTGCCCACCGAACTGATTACGAAGTGCTGCAACGGCTTTCATGGTCGGCGAGTCCTCCTGCCGGGACAGGAACCGGGCGAACAGCGAGGCCGCGATACCGGGCACCGGGACCCGCAGCCGGATCGCTTCCTCGACCGTCCACCGGCCCTCACCGGAATCCTCGGTGTACCCGCTGATATCGGCCAGCTCGGGGTCTTCCTTCAGCGCCTTGGCCAGCAGCTGCTGCAACCAGGACCGCACGACGGTGCCGTTGGTCCAGGCTTGATAGACCGCTTGCGGGCTCTTGATCAGCGGCTCGGCGGCCAGCATCTCGTAGCCCTCGCCGTAGGCGGTCATCAACGCGTACTCCACACCGTTGTGCACCATCTTGGCGAAATGGCCGGCACCGACCGGGCCCGCGTGGACGAAACCGTCGGCGATATCTCCCTCGGGCCGCAACGTGTCGAAGATCGGCATGACGCGCGCGACGTCGTCGTCGCTGCCGCCGACCATCAGGCCGTAGCCCTCGGTCAGGCCCCAGACGCCACCGGACACGCCGGCATCGATGAAGCCGATTCCCTTGTCTGCCAACAGCTTTGCGTGTACAGCGTCTTCGGTGTAGCGGGAGTTGCCACCGTCGATCACCAGATCGCCGGAGCTGAGCACCTCTGCGAGATCCTCGATGGTCTCGCGGGTGATCTCACCCGAGGGCACCATGACCCACACCACGCGCGGGGCCTCGAGTTGCTCGGCGAGCGCGGCGAGCGACGGCACGTCGCTGACTTCCGGTCTCGGGTCGTACCCGACGACCTCGTGGCCCCCACCGCGCAGACGCTCGCGCATGTTGAAGCCCATTTTTCCGAGGCCGATCAACCCCAGTTGCATCAGTGCGTCCTCCGCTGTTCTGTTCCGGTCAGCCCGGCAGGCGCACCGGCATCAGCAAGTACACGTAGTCGGTGTCCCCGGCGGGGAACGGACCGGATCCCGAGTACTGATTCTCCCCGGCAGGCCGCAACACTGCAGGCTTGCTGGGTGTCGTAAACCCGAATGTCACGCGATCGGCATGCAACGAGCCCAGACCGTCGGTCAAGTAGGTGGGGTTGAACGCGATGGTCAGCGGCTCACCGTAGAACTCCACCGGCAGGTCTTCCTCGGCGCGGCCGACGTCGTCGGCGCCGGCCGACAGGCGCAGGATGTCGTCGGCGAACTCCATCCGGACCTGGGCGCCGCGATCGGCGACCAGCGCGACACGCTTGATGGCCTCGGCGAGCTCGGCGACACCGATGGTGGCGACCGCGGTGTGCTCGGCCGGCAGCAGCTGCCGGAATTTCGGGAACTCGGCGTCGAGCAGGCGCGTGGTGGTGCGCTTGCCGTTGCTCCGGATACCCAGCATGCCGTCCTTGCCGACGGCCTGACCGGCACCCAGCGACAGGTGCACCTCGGTGCCGTCGGCGCCGGACTTGGCCGACTCGGCCAACGTCTTGGCCGGA
Source organism: Mycobacterium sp. SMC-21 (assembly GCF_045310825.1). Classification (NCBI taxonomy): domain Bacteria; kingdom Bacillati; phylum Actinomycetota; class Actinomycetes; order Mycobacteriales; family Mycobacteriaceae; genus Mycobacterium; species Mycobacterium sp. SMC-21. The sequence continues at coordinate 27,428 of NZ_JBJIAO010000004.1, forward strand.
ACCAGCACGGCGGCTTCGAGATCCGGCACCGCCGAATTCCAGGTGAGTTCGCGGACCGCGAGCCGGAATCGGTCGGTGGCGGCCAGCACGACCTTCTCGCCCGAGATCTCGACGCGCACACCGGTGAGCATCGGCAGCGTGTCGTCGCGGCCGGCGGCGACGGCCACCTGACCGATGGCCTCGGCGAAGACGCTGGCGGGCACGATGCCGGTCTCATCCGGCAGCGCAGGCAGCGCCGGGTAGTCCTCGACCGCCATGGTGGGCAGCGAGAAGCGGGCGCTACCGCAGCTCAGCGCCACGCGGGTGCCTTCGACGCTGAGCTCCACCGGCTTGGCCGGCAGCGCGCGGGTGATGTCCGAGAGCAGCTTGCCAGACACCAAAACGCTTCCGGGAGAAGCGATTTCAGCCGCAACACGGACCTCGGCCGACACCTCGTAGTCGTAACCGGAGATGGTCAGACCGTCGTCGGAGCCGGTCAGCAGCACACCGGCCAGAACCGGGTTCAGGGGCCGGGACGGCAGGATCCGGGCGACCCATGCCACGGCGTCGGCGAAGTCTTCCCGAACGAGACGGAACTTCAAATCGGTCAGACCGGCTGTCGTCGCCACGTCCATAGCGTCCCTTCGCTGTAACCCCACCACGCTTGCCTGCCGGATCCAGTGGACGCAGGTCGCATGGGCGCTGAGCCCGTACACGTGCATCGGCGTCGGTTCCGGCTATCGAAGAACACCGTAGAGCGTTCTGCGTGAAGTTGAAAGCTAAACGATCAGCCCGCGCAGCCTGTGACGACCCCCGGAATCCCATCGGGATCCGGTTGTCCACCGGCAGTTTCCCCAGCGGACTGCTTTTAGAAGAAGATCTAGAGAGATCTAAAGGTATTAGTAATAGGGGTTGTGCACGCTGTGGATGGATCCACGGAGTTGCTGGTCGGAGGCTCACCAGCGGGATCCCGGCCTGTGCGCAGACTGTGCACGCGCCGTTAATCCAATCTGTGTATTTGTGGAGCGATCCGGCCATGTGGATTGTTCTGGGCAGAATCCCAGGGTTTACCCCATGTAGTACACAGCGCTGTGCACACCCCTTGGTGTGACTGGAGGTGCTCGTGATGCCAAAAATCTTTTTTTGAGATTCGGGTCGTAGGGGCACAAATTGCGCTGGATCCGGGTGATCCAGGGCTCGGGTACCCCACTCGCGGCACGGCAAAACAACAGCGGCCCGCAGGCGTGAGTGCCTACGGGCCGCTGTCATGAGGACAGATTCAGTGCTTGGAACGCTGCCGGATCCGGGTGGTGAGTTCCTTGACGTGATCGAAAACCTCACGCCGCGAGGCCATTTCCTTCTTGATCTTGCGCTCGGCGTACATCACCGTGGTGTGGTCGCGGCCGAAGGCCTGCCCGATCCGCGGCAAGGACAGGTCCGTGAGTTCCCGGCACAGATACATGGCGATCTGCCGGGACAGGGCGACGGCGCGGGTCTTACCGGGGCCGCGGAGTTCCTCCACGGTGGTCTCGAAGTACTCGGCCGTCGCCGCCATGATCGTGGCAATACTGATCTGGGTGGTGCCGGCGTCGGCGATGAGATCTCGCAGGACGATCTCGGCAAGCGACTTGTCGATCATCGTCTTGTTCAGCGACGCGAACGCCGTCACGCGGATCAGCGCACCCTCGAGCTCGCGAATGTTGCGATCGATGCGGCTGGCGATGAGCTCGAGCACGTCGTCAGGCACGTCAAGGCGATCCATCTGCGCCTTCTTGCGCAGGATCGCGATGCGGGTCTCCAGCTCGGGCGGCTGAACGTCGGTGATCAGACCCCATTCGAACCGGGTCCGCAGCCGGTCTTCCAGCGTTGCAAGCTGTTTCGGCGGCCGGTCCGACGAGATGACGATCTGCTTGTTCGCGTTGTGCAGCGTATTGAAGGTGTGGAAGAACTCTTCCTGAGTGCTTTCCTTGCCTTCGATGAACTGGATGTCGTCGACCAGCAGGACGTCGATGTCGCGGAAGCTGCGTTTGAACGACGCGGTCCGGTCGTCACGCAACGAGTTGATGAAGTCGTTGGTGAACTGCTCGGTCGAGACGTACTTGACCCGCATGCCGGGGAAGAGCTTCTGCGCGTAATTACCGGCCGCGTGCAGCAGGTGCGTCTTGCCGAGGCCCGATTCACCCCAGATGAACAGCGGGTTGTAGGCCCGGGCCGGCGCCTCGGCGATGGCCAGTGTCGCAGCATGCGCGAACCGGTTCGACGCGCCGATGACGAAGGTGTCGAAGGTGTAGCGCCGGTTGAGGCTCAGATCGGCCGATTCGTCGGCGGGCGGCCGGTTGAAGTACCGGGGCCAGGTCTCTTCGGCGCTCGACAGCTCTTCGGCGTCGTCGTCCAGTTCGTCGGCCGCAGTGACCGGTTCGGCCTCGGGCGCCTCGGTCTCGGGGGTTTCGGTGGCCACCGGACGGTCGTCGGTCTCCGGGACCGCGATGCGGACACCCAGGTCGACGCGCTGTCCGAGGTGCCGGCTCAGTGCGGCGATGATCGGTTCACGCAGGTGTCGTTCGATCTCGTTCTGCACGAACTGGGTGGGGACCGACAGCAACGCGAAACCCTCGGTCAGCACCAGCGGCTGAACCATGCGCAACCAGGCCCGTTGTTGGGCGGTCAGCGTCGTGGTGCCGCCGAGGTCACCGTTGAGTTCGGCGACCACGCTTTTCCAGATGTCGGTGAACGATGCACTGGGGTTAGCGGTCAACGACTACTACCCCCTCGCAACCGCCTGACCGGCGGCTCAATAAAACGACGACAATCTGTCCACATAGTTATCCACAGACTGTGGACAAAGTAGGAGAGTGCCGTCGTGCTCGTGTTTTGCATGCAGGAAGCCCGCGCGCTGAGGCTCGTCACAGGAACGTCTGTGGGCTCGTAGCGTCGGGACCTCTCTGGCTCGTTGTCTTGCGCCGTCGTGCAACGGCATTGGCAGAAGCTAACAAGTTTTCTGTTCGTCCGCCAACCGTTCGGCAACATTGGTGCGACGTTCTTGGGCGTGTCGGCTTGCCACGTTGCGAGTGGGACAACTGTGACGAACTCATGTGTGATCCGCCACGCTTCTCACTACGAAGCGGTAACGGTTGCTGACGTGCGACGGCGAGGTTTGACCCGGAGAATTCAGATCAGTACCCTCGAACAGTCGCCCACACGTGGCGATACGGCTGCGACCGGGGAAGTTCTCGAACTTTATCGGTACCGCGCCGGCTAGCAAGCAAGATGCGTGCGCTTACCAGCGACGACCGTGCCCACCGGCATGACTCGTTCATGTCGGTGGCGAGTGCGGGCGTCACATAGTTGAGGAGATACAGCCGTGGCCAAGGGCAAGCGGACTTTCCAGCCGAACAACCGCCGTCGGGCCCGTGTGCACGGTTTCCGTCTGCGCATGCGGACGCGTGCCGGCCGCGCCATCGTGTCGGCACGTCGCGGCAAGGGCCGTCGCTCTCTCACTGCGTGACCTGACGCAGGATCGAAGCACCGTGCTTCCGGCTCGTAACCGGATGACGCGCTCGACAGACTTTCGAGTCACCGTGAGCCGCGGTGTGCGCTCGGCGCAACGGGATCTCGTGGTGCATTCATTGGCACCACGAGTTCTTGCTGATGCCGGATCAAACACCGAGGACGCGCCGAAAGTCGGTCTCGTCGTAGGTAAATCGGTCGGCAATGCCGTCCAGCGACACCGGGTGTCCCGTCAGCTCCGTCATGCCAGCCGGGATCTGTTGCCCGAGTTGCAGTCCGGCGAGCTGCTGGTGATCCGGGCCCTGCCCGGCAGCCGCGAGGCCGCCACCGCCACGCTGCAGGACGAATTGCGAGTCGCAGTGCAGCGCGCTCATGCGAAGTCCGGATCCCGGCCATGAGTCAGCGGCTGGCCCGCGGGCTGATCTTTCTCATCGAGCTGTACCGCAACATGGTGTCGCCGATGCGTCTGCCCAGTTGCCGGTTCAGCCCCACCTGTAGCCAGTACGCCGTCGAGGCACTCACCGAGCACGGATTGTTCCGTGGTTGTTGGCTGACGACAGTCCGGCTGGCCAAGTGTGGCCCGTGGCATCACGGGGGATGGGACCCCATTCCCGAAAGACGGTCCGCGGCAACCGCCGCGCAGTCAAGGAGCGATTCGCTTGTCTTTTAACTGGTTCAGTCTGGACTACATCTATTACCCGGTATCGGGGATCATGTGGCTCTGGTACAAGCTCTTCGGCGCGATCCTGGGTGCGGAGAACTTCTTCGCCTGGGGCCTGTCGGTGATGTTCCTGGTGTTCAGCCTGCGTGCGCTCCTGTACAAGCCGTTCGTTCGCCAGATCGAGACCACGCGGCAGATGCAGGAACTGCAGCCCCAGATCAAGGAGCTGCAGAAAAAGTACGGCAAGGATCGCCAGCGGCTCGCACTCGAGATGCAGAAGCTGCAGAGCGAGCACGGTTTCAACCCGCTCCTCGGCTGTCTGCCGATGCTGGCGCAGATTCCGGTGTTCCTGGGCCTGTTCCACGTGCTGCGCTCGTTCAACCGCACTGAGGGCGCCGGCATGGGTATCGGCGCGCAGGCGCTGTCCCTCGAGCAGAACCGGACGACGGGCAACTACTTCTTCAGCGCCACCGACGTCGCGCACTTCCTGAACACTGACCTGTTCGGTGCGCCGTTGGGCGCCACCATGATTCAGACCGGTGAGAGCCTCAAGGCGTTCGCGCACTTCGACCGCATGTCGGTGATCCTCGTCGGCATTCCGCTGATGATCATCTCGGGTATCGCGACCCACATGAACAGCCGCGCCTCGGTGGCCCGGCAGAGTCTGGAAGCCCAGCAGAACCCGCAGACCCAGCTGATGAACAAGCTGGCGCTGTACGTGTTCCCCTTGGGTGTCGTGGTGTCCGGCCCGTTCCTGCCGATCGCCATCCTCATGTACTGGGTGGCCAACAACATCTGGACCTACGGCCAGCAGCACGTGGTGTTCAACCGGATCGAGAAGCGTGAGGCGGAGGAGAAGGAGCAGGCGATCGCACGCCGTTCCGCCAATGCCCCGGCACCCGGTGTGAAGCCGAACCGGAACAAGAAGGGCAATACGCCGGCCGCTGCGGCCGGCGCCGGCACCGACGTCGAACAGACTGGTACGGAGCTCGACGGCACCGAACCCGATTCGGCCGGCTCGAAGCCGGCCCCGGGCGCCAAGCCCAACAAGAAGAAGCGTTGACCGGTCAGAGGGTAAAGACCCTGAGCGACGGCCGGTGCAAGAGGGAGAAGGCAGGGATATGACAGACACAGAAACGCAGGCGGAGGCCCCGGCCCCGACGACGGCCGAGGCCGCTCCTGTAAGCAAGAACGACGATCTCGAAGAGCGACTGGTCGCCGAGGGCGAGATCGCCGGTGACTACCTCGAGGAGCTCCTCGATCTGCTGGACTTCGATGGTGACATCGATCTGGACGTCGAAGGCGACCGTGCGGTCGTCAGCATCGACGGCGGCAACGATCTGAGCAAGCTCGTGGGACGCAAGGGCGAGGTGCTGGACGCGCTTCAGGAGCTGACCCGGCTGGCAGTGCACCAGAAGACCGGCGAACGCAGCCGGTTGATGCTGGACATCGCCCGGTGGCGTCGCCAGCGTCGTGATGAACTGGCCGCGCTGGGCAAGAAGGTGGCCGAGCGGGTGCTGGCGTCGGGTGAGCGCGAAGAGCTGTCGCCGATGACGCCGTTCGAGCGCAAGATCGTGCACGACGCCGTGGCGGCCGTGGACGGCGTCCACAGCGAGAGCGAGGGCGTTGAGCCGTCGCGCCGGGTGGTTGTTCTGCTCGATTGAGCACCTTAATTACATCGATGTTGTTCGTCGGCGGCGAGCTGGCGGGGAAAGTGGAGGCCGTTTCACGTGAAACATGGTGAAGCCCCATCCCCACCGGCCGCCGCCGTCGACGTTTTCGGTGACCGGGCCGAGCTTGCGCACCGTTACGCCGAGATCCTCGCCGGCGACGGAATCGAGCGCGGACTGATCGGCCCGTCGGAAGTGGGCCGGTTGTGGGACCGTCACGTGATGAATTGCGCCGCTATAGGTGAGTTGGTCTCCAGCGGCGAACGAATCGGCGATATCGGCAGTGGAGCCGGGCTCCCGGGCATCCCATTGGCGTTGGCGCGGCCCGATGTTCACGTGGTCCTGATCGAGCCGCTGCTGCGCCGCGCAGACTTCCTCCGGGAGGTTGTCACCGAGCTCGGCATCGACGTCACCGTGATTCGGGGCCGCGCCGAGGAGCGCGCGGTCCGGGCGGAGGCAGGAGAGCTCGACGTCGTCACCTCGCGAGCGGTGGCCGCCCTCGACAAACTGGCGAAGTGGAGCCTGCCGCTTCTCAAAGTCGACGGACGGATGCTGGCTCTCAAGGGGGAGCGAGCGGCCGATGAGATCGTCGAACATCGTCGGGCACTCAACTCACTCGGTGCTGTGGACGTAAGGGTGGTGAAATGTGGCGTGAACTATTTGACTCCGCCCGCAACCGTGGTCGTGGCGAAGCGCGGAGCCAAGCGCGCGGCCCCCGGCCGGCCGGCCAAGAACCGGCGATGACATCGTCGGCCCGGGGGAGCGACAAGTCCGCCGAGGTTTTGAAAGCGGTCGACCCGGCCGCCACATCAGGAAAGGCAGTGAGCGATGCCAGGGGCGAGCACAGCGACGGGAAGACTGATGTTTCACGTGAAACGTGGTCGAGCGTGACGATGGATACGCCGATCGGGGCGGAAGCCGAACGCGCGGTCCAGATCCTTCACGGCGCCAAGGGACAGCAGCTGCCGCGCCCGACGCACCAGCGGGTGTTCACCATCGCCAACCAGAAGGGCGGCGTCGGCAAGACCACCACCGCGGTCAACATGGCCGCGGCTCTGGCCCTGCAGGGACTCAATGTTCTGGTCATCGATCTCGATCCTCAGGGCAACGCGAGCACCGCGCTGGGCATCGAGCACCGACCGGGCACCGCGTCGTCGTACGAGGTGCTGATCGGTGAGATCACCCTCGAGAGCGCGCTGCAGCGCAGTCCGCACAACGAGCGGCTGTACTGCGTCCCGGCGACCATCGACCTGGCCGGCGCCGAGATCGAGTTGGTCAGCATGGTGGCACGTGAAACCCGGCTGCGGAACGCGCTCGCGACGCTCAAGGACCACAACTTCGACTACGTCTTCATCGACTGCCCGCCGTCGTTGGGTCTGCTGACCATCAACGCGCTCGTGGCGGCGCCGGAGGTGCTGATCCCCATCCAGTGTGAGTACTACGCACTGGAGGGCGTGGGCCAGCTGCTGCGCAACATCGAAATGGTCAAGGCGCACCTCAATCCCCAGCTGGACGTCACGACCGTCGTCCTCACGATGTACGACGGCCGCACCAAACTCGCCGACCAGGTCGCGATGGACGTTCGGGACCACTTTGGCGATAAGGTTTTGCGGACCGTCATCCCACGCAGCGTCAAGGTTTCCGAGGCACCGGGGTACGGCATGACGATCCTGGATTACGACCCGGGATCACGTGGAGCAATGAGCTATTTGGACGCCAGCCGTGAACTCGCCCAACGCGGCGAGTCGGGAGTGAGGAAGTAACGATGTCGCAGCCGAAGAAGCGCAGCGGACTCGGTCGGGGGCTGGCGGCGCTCATCCCGACCGGTGCACCCGAGGAGGGGCAGCAGGACACCTCGCTGCGAATGGGGTCTGCGGCTGCCGACGTGTTGATCGGCGGCGGTCCGGTCGCACCGGTCAACGGTGCCGCCGCGGCAGAGTCGGCCGCGGCCGCCAGGGCCGAAGCCGAGGCGATCGGCGCGGTGTACCGCGAGATCGAGCCGTCGGCCATCCAGCCGAACCCGCGCCAGCCCCGCAGCGTCTTCGACGCTGACGCGCTCGCGGAACTGGTGCATTCCATCCGTGAGTTCGGGCTCATGCAGCCCATCGTGGTTCGCGAGCTGAGCCAGCCGTCCGGGCCGCATCGCTACCAGCTGATCATGGGTGAGCGCCGGTGGCGCGCCTCGCAGGAAGCCGGCCTGACGGCCATCCCGGCGATCGTCCGCGAGACCGCCGACGACAACATGCTGCGCGATGCGCTGCTCGAGAACATCCACCGGGTCCAGCTGAACCCGCTCGAAGAGGCGTCGGCCTATCAGCAGTTGCTGGAGGAGTTCGACGTCACCCACGAGGAACTCGCAACGCGCATCGGCCGCTCGCGTCCGGTGATCACCAACATGATCCGGCTGCTGAAGCTGCCCATCGCGGTGCAGCGTCGCGTTGCCGCGGGCGTGTTGTCGGCCGGCCACGCCCGGGCGCTGCTCGCGCTCGAAGGGGGGCCGGAGAAGCAGGAGGAGCTCGCGGCCCGCATCGTGGCCGAGGGGCTGTCCGTGCGTGCCACCGAGGAAGCGGTCACGCTGGCCAACCGCGACGGTGACAAGCCGGCGCCGGCGCCCAAGCGCAAGCCGATCCAGATGCCCGGTCTGCAGGACGTGGCCGAGCAGCTGTCGACCGCGTTCGACACCAAGGTCACGGTGAGCCTGGGCAAGCGCAAGGGCAAAATCGTCGTCGAGTTCGGCTCGGTTGACGACCTCCAGCGCATCGTCGAACTGATGAAGACGGAACAGGGCTAACCGACCCAATTTTGGGTCTGCGACAACCCGACCAGGGACAAGGCCCCGTTACGTCACTGTGACGGTGATGTTCGGGGGAGTGTCGGACGGGGAGGGGATGCGCGATGTTTCACGTGGAACAGTTCAGCGTCCGGTCGACGTCGATCCCGACTGAACAAATCGAGTCGACGGTGCCGGCGTCTCTTATCCTGGTAGAGCAGCCTGATCCGATCGGGTGGACGACGGGAGTCTGGTGAGTTCACGAATCACGCCGCTGCGCCTCGAATCGTTCGAGCGGCTGCCGAAGCATGCGCGGCGTTGTGTCTTCTGGGAAGTCGATCCGTCGGCACTCGGGGACAGCGACCACCTCAGCGACCCGGAGTTCGAGAAGGAAGCATGGCTGTCGATGGTCATGCTCGAGTGGGGATCGTGCGGACAGCTGGCGGTCGCGTGCGACCCGGACCGTGCCGAGGACCCCAACGATGACGCGCCCTGTCTGGGCTATGCGTTCTATGCGCCGCCGCGCGCCGTGCCGCGGGCCGGGCGCTTTCCCACCGGGCCGGTCAGTCCCGACGCCGTCCTGCTGACGACGATCGGTGTCGACTGCCCCGACGACGGTGACGGACTGTCGCGCCACCTGATCGCCGCCGTCGTCGCCGATCTGGTTCGTCGTGGTGTACGCGCGTTGGAGGCGTTCGGCCGGACCACCGAGGTGGCCCGCCTCGGTGGGACACAGGCCTGTCCGGAGGAGCTGGCGGCGACGATCGAAGCGTTCGGCGAGTGCGCCGTCGATCAGTGCGTGATCGAAGCGGACTTCCTTCAGGACAACGGCTTCGAGATCGTGGCGCCGCACCCCTACTTCCCGCGACTGCGGCTGGAACTCGAACAGGGGCTCGGCTGGAAGGCGGACGTCGAGGCGGCGCTGGAGCGACTGCTGGAGAGCAGCGCCTTGCAACAGCCCGTCGGGGCGGTCACCAGCCCCGCGCTGTGGACGCCGCACACCGGTCGATAGGGGAGCGGGTTCCACGGTGAACACGCGTGCCTGACGCCTCGTCGAAGCCCGACGACTGCGGACTGCTCGACGTTGGCGACGGCAACCGGATGTACTGGGAGACCCGCGGCAATCCCGTCGGGGAGCCGGTTCTGATCGTCCACGGCGGCCCGGGCGCCGGCCGGTCCCGCAACGCACACAAACAGTTCGACCCGGAGCGCTTCCGCATCGTGGCGTTCGATCAACGTGGATGCGGTGACAGCGTGCCGAGCGCGGCGGACCCGTCGACCGACATGTCGTGCAATACCACCGCGCATCTGCTCGCCGATATGGAGGCGCTGCGCCGTCATCTCGGCATCGATCGCTGGCTGCTGTACGGCGGCTCGTGGGCGTCCACGTTGATCCTCGCCTATGCGCAACGGCACCCGGATCGCGTGCTCGGCATCGTGCTGATCGGCGTGACGATGACGCGGCCGCAGGAGGTCGACTGGCTGTACCGCGGACTGCGGCGCTTCCGTCCTGCCGAGTGGCAGCGGTTCCGTGACGGTGTGCCCGAGGGTGACCGGGACGGCAATCTGGTCGAGGCTTACCGCCGGTTGATGGAGCACCCGGACGCCGCTGTGCGTGAGCGGGCGGCGCAGGATTGGTGTGCGTGGGAAGACGCCGCGATAGCCCATGAGGCGTTGGGGAAGCCGGGTCAGTACTCGGCGAAGATCGATGCCGGCCGACTGGCCTTCGTTCGGATCTGCACGCACTACTTCGCCCACGCGGCATGGTTGGAGGAGGGTGAACTGCTGCGGGATGCGCACCGATTGGCCGGCATCCCCGGCGTGCTGATCCACGGTCGTCTCGACCTCTCCGCGCCCGTCCGGACGGCGTGGGAACTCGCGCAGGCATGGCCGGGCGCCGAGCTCCGGATCATCGAGGACTCGGGCCACACGGGCAGCCCGGCGATGGCGGCGGCGATTGCAGACGCTGTCGAACGGTTCACTCCACGGCGAAGATAGCGCGGCCGTTCCACGTGAAACATCGGCCACACCGACCAGAGTCCGCGGGGCTCCGACACCGGTACCGGCCGCCAGACAGGCAGCCGTCGGCCGCGCCCTCTGGCATCCACACCGGAGTCCTTGCGGTCACACGTGGGTCGCGGTGGCGCGCTGGAATCGCGCCGGTGCGGCGGGGCGGCCATGTAGGTATCGCCCGGAATCCACACCGGCGCGTTACGGCTGCCCGACGCGGAACCGGTATCGGCCAGACCAACCGAGCAGCACTGCGCGGCTCCTGTGTCCCGCCGGCCGAACGTCATCGCTCGACCGAGTCGGGACGCCGGAAGTGCGCGGCGCCCTGACGCCGCGCCGGCTTGTCTCTGATCGGAATCGGCGGCGTGGGCAAGACACGGCCAGCGGTCCACGTGGCTGTCGCGATGGTCGGTGGGTGGGTACGTCGGTCGCACATCGGCTGTCCATTCCGGCGCCGCCGGTGAAGCTCCCGAGCGCCGGCCCGACTGACCGAACCACTAGGCCGTTCCCCAACCGATACCCGGCTGCGATTGATCCGCGACACGAGACCCACGTCTGGTCGGGTACGCGTAGGCAGTCCGCACGTCCTCGGCGCGAGCGACCTCGGCGCCGCAATTGCGCGGTGCGGGATTGGGGGGCGCCGTTGCGTGCGCGGCGAAGCGGTGTTGCCAAGAGCACCGTTGGCGGGCGCTGCCCGGCCTGGGATCGGAACGGCGCGCCAGTGCGGGCAGGGGAGGAGGGGAAGCCGAATGCAGCACCCGACGCCTTCACACCCCAGCGAGTCGGCTACTGACCGTCCAGCAGTTGGACGATGCGTGCGCGGCGGAGATTCAGGTCGTCGATGCGGGCGTCCATCTCGGCCAGTGTCTGTCTGATGGCGGCGGCGATGGCTGGGCACATGTCGACCGCGCTGCCGTCGATGCAGGGCAGTAGTTGTCGAATGGTGCGTACGCCGAAACCGGTGTCGATCAGCATCCGGATGCGGCGCACATCTTCCACGGTGTCGGCGGGGTAGTCGCGGTAGCCGTTGGACCGGCGTCGCGGTGCGATCAGACCCTGCGCCTCGTAGTAGCGCAGCGACCTGACCGAACTGCCGGTTGCCGCCGCTACTTCACCGATGCGCACGCGAACTCCTCTCGGGTTGACCATGACGCTGATGTCAGGGTTTAACTTCGCCGCATGCCCAACGATTCCCTACTTTCCACGTCGACGGTCACCCGCGTCGGCTCCGGTCCCGCCCTGCTTCTCGCGCACGGAGCAGGTGGCGGTGTCGCACTGAATTTCGGCCAACTCATGGACGAGATGGCCGGCGAGCGAACGCTGATCGGCGTGGACTATCCGGGCTCGGGAGCCAGTCCGTTGACCGCGAGTTCCTACCGCGTCGACGATCTGGCTGACGCGATCGTCGACGCCGGGCGAGCGGCCGGCTTCGAGCGATTCCCCATCGTCGGCCTATCGCTGGGATCGGCGGTTGCCATCACCGCGGCACTCCGTCATCCCGAGGCCGTCAGCGCCTTGGTCCTGACGGTGGGCTTCGCGCACGCCGATCCGCAGTTGCGGTTGGTTGTCGATGTCTGGCGCTATCTGGCCGCGCACGACCGTGACGTCCTGGCGCGGTTCCTGACAGCAGTGTCGTCGCCGTCGGCGTTCGACGAGGCCGGCAATCTCGACGAGATTGTGGCGGACGTCCGCGCGAGCATCCCGCCCGGCAGTCCGCAGCAGGCTGCCCTGGCCGCCGAAATCGACCTCCGCGACCGCCTCGCGGAAGTCGCGATCCCGACGTTGGTCGTGGCGGCGGGTGTGGACCGCATCGTGCAGCCGTCCTCGACGCGCGCTCTGGCAGCGGGCATACCTGGCGCAGTCCTGATGGAATATCCAGACGCCGGTCACATCTTCACACCGGACGAGGGGCGGACATGGATCTCCGATATCCGGAAGTTTCTGCTGGCGCACCAGCTGTGACCGACAGGTGGCACTGGCGGGTGGCCGTGCTGTCTGCCGCCGCCTTCGTTTATCTCGCCGCGGAGATGTTTCCGGTCGGCGTCGTCCCGCAGATGGCCGACGGACTGCACACGACAGTGCCCGCTGCGGGGCTGTTGGTGGGCGTGTACGCGGTGGCTGCTGGTGTGGCAATCATCCCGGTGGCTCTGGCGACTCGTCGCGTCGAGCATCGCGTCATGCTGACTGCCGCCTTGGCTTCACTGTCGTTGTCGCAACTGCTGCTGGCCGTCGCACCGACGCCCGGGTGGGCAGTCTTCGCCCGGGTCGTCGGCGCGATCTTGCATGGTTCGGTGTGGTCCCTGGCTCCGGTGCTGGCCAGTGCTCTCGCACCCGCCGGCCGTGCGGGGCAGGCGACCGCGCTGGTGTTCGTCGGGGCGGCACTGGGGTTGGCCGGGGGATCCCCACTGACGACGCAGCTTTCCCTACTCATCGGGTGGAGAGCCGCGTCGCTGGTGCTGGCGGTGCTTGCCCTGATCTTGGCGGCGGCCATTGCCGTGCTGATTCCCCGCCATATCGGTCGTACCGTGACGGCGCCGACCGCAGGCCGAGCCGGTGAGCCGCACACCGTCGCGGCGGTCTGCGTACTGACGCTACTGGTGGTGACCGCCGCCTATGCCCCGTATTCGTTCATCACGGTGTTGGCCGGCGACATCGGGATCCCGGCCGCCGGGCTCCCGGTTCTGCTCCTGGGCTATGGCGGCGCCGCGCTGGCGGCGGTCGTCGTCGCCGGACGGGTGCTCGATCGTCACCGTTACGCCGTCGTGGTCGCGGCCCTGACGGGTCTGCTGATTGCGTTCGCGACGCTGAGCCTGGTTGGCTCGCGCGGGTTGTTCGTCGCGGCAGTTCTGTTGTGGGGAGCGGCCTTTGCGTGTTGGGCGCCGACCATGCAGACGATCCTCATCAAGCGTTGCCCCAACGCTGCCTTCGCGTCCTATCTGTACGTGCTGGCGTTTCAAGTCGGGATCTTCTCCGGCGCCTGGGCGGGGTCGCAGCTCGTGGCCTCAGATGCGGCAGCATCGCTGACGGTGCTCGCGCTCATCGGTGTCGGGTGCGCGTCACCGGTGGCGCTGTTGGCCCGACGGTGGTTGTGATCGGGAGAACCCAATCCGGTCAGCGACATGGGGACTCCAAGCCGGAACACCCGCCGATGGGGCCTGAATCACGATGACCCAGGACCAACCGGAACAAGCGTCACGTGACGCTCATGTCGCAACCGCCTCGCGGTCGAAATCGGGGGCGCGGCCGGCGATCCGGGGACGTCTGGGCGTCCGGCGCTTCCCGGTCCGCCAGGCGGGCCATGAGGCCTCAGTGGCGGCCCCTGCGGGACGACGCTGGGGGAGACGGGGTTCGGGCCGGCACGAGTGACCGGAGCCCGCTAGACCGCCTTCGCGGCGATGGCGACCAGAGCGTCGACCACCTCCGGCAGCGGGCGGGTCGTGTCGATCTCGTGGGTGGCCGACTGCCGCAGCAGCGGTTCGATCTCTGCGATGTCGGCCAGGATCCGGGCGCGCTCGTCGGCACTCTTGCCGTACGGATTGTTGGTCCGGCGTCGCAGCCGATCCAACACGACATCGGTTGGGGCGGTGAGGAGTACGACCGCATCGAACCGGCCGTAGAAGCGCCACTGGTTGGCCACGGTGCCCTGCACGAACAAGGGCCCGTCGCGCGGTTGCTGCAGCAGCTCGTCGATGAGAGGTTCGCGCCAGAGCGGCTCGCCGTCGACGACGTCGATCCACTCCCCGTCGTCGGTATCGACTGTGGCGTAACCCCGTTCGGCGAGGCCGGCCAGCGTCGTCGACTTGCCGACTCCGGACATGCCGGTCACGAGAACCGTGGCGTGGCCACTCATACCGACCGATTCAACCAGCCCGCGCACCGAAATGCGGTGGCGTGCATGACGAAAACCCTGAGGGCAGCAGGGCTAGGCGCCGGCCTGGCCGGCCTGCTCGACCGACATCTCGTGAGCCAGCAGCTCGGCGAACGTGAAAGTGCCTGTGGGACGGTCGTTCTTACCCAGCAGGTACAGCCGCTTCACGGCGGCCAGGATGCCTTCGGCGATGGAGTCGCGGTGGCCGGGGGAGGTGAGCAGCTCCCGGTCGTGCGGGTTGCTCACGTAGCCGATGTCGACCTGCACCGTGGGCATCCGGGTGAGCCGCAGCAGGTCCCAGGTGCGGCCGTGGGTGCGGCAGTCACGTAAACCGCTGCGCGCCACGACTTCCCGCTGTATGAAGTCGGCGAGGTTGCGGCCGATGGTGGACACCGAACCGTGCGAGTTGCCGAAGTAGAACGAGGCGACGCCGTTGGCTGCCGGGCTGGGCAGGCTGGCGCACCGCAGGCTGATCATCAGATCGGCACCGACCGCGTTGGCCGTTGCGGCCCGCTCGGCGTCGGCCGGGCTGCCGCTGACAGGGCGCGACAGGAACGTGTCCATGCCGATGGCCGTCATGCGGCCTTCCAGCCGGCTGGCGAGGTCCCACAGGACGTCGGCTTCACTGACCGGGCCGGACGGGCTGGTCATGATGAGCCCGCGGTCGTCGCCGCCGCGGCCCGGATCGATGATGATCCGCTTTCCGGTCAGACGGGGGCCACTGCGCCGGACGAGTTCCTCTTCGCGGATGGCGTGCGGCGAACCGCCGGTGACCCGCGAACCCAGGAAGTACAGCGAGCGCAACGTCTCCGGACCGCAGATGCCGTCGGGGAACATGCCGTACTCGCGCTGGTACGACATCAGGCCGTTGTGGGTCTGCAAGCCGAAATGACCATCGACGAGACCGGTGTAGAAGCCGAGATCCTGCAGCCGGGCCTGCAGGGTGGCGACGTCGTCGCCGTACATCGGGGCACCGAACTGGTGCGAGAGCGTGCGCGCCCCCAGGCGGTACGAGGCCTCTTTCAGCGCGCGGTACGTCGCTTCGCCGACCATGCCGTCGACGAGCAGGCCACGCTGCTGCTGGAAGGCACGCACGGCCTGGTCGAGTTCCTCGTCGAAGAGGTCGAGCGCGACGTGCTTGCCGGTGGTGAGATCCGCGTCGGGACTGTCCAGCAGCCCCAGGGCGGCCAGTGCGGCCCGAATCTCGGTGACCGAACCTCCCCGGTCACCGCGACGCAGTATCGACATTCCTGGCCTTTCAATCACGGACGCCAGGCGGGCGGACAGCTGCGCACTGGCGGGACGCCTGGACCCATTGTCGCAGACGCTCCTCAGGATTCCGCAACTTCACAGGCAGCAGCGGTGCGCCCCGCCGAAACCGGCGGGTGCGCAGCCGCTGATGGGATCAGAGTTCGTCGGCGATTTCGCGCAGCAGGGCGGCCTTGCCCTTGGCGCCGACGATGCGCTTCACCGGCTCGCCGTCCTTGAACAGGATCAGGGTCGGGATCGAGACGACGTTGAAGCTACGGGCGGTCTCGGGGTTGGCGTCGACGTCGAGCTTGGCGATCGTCAGCTCCCCGGCCTTCTCGCCGGCCAGTTCCTCGAGCACCGGGGCGATCATCTTGCACGGTCCGCACCAGGTCGCCCAGAAGTCGACCAGCACCGGGGTGCCGCTCTTGATGACGTCGCTGTCGAACGAACCGTCGGTGACGGTCAGCGTTGCGCTGCCCTCGCTCATGTACTGCTCCTCTCGGGTGAACTCTGTGGGGGAAGGACGATCAGCCGTGGTGCTCGGCGAGCCAGCGCTCGGCGTCGATGGCCGCCGCGCAGCCGCTGCCGGCCGCGGTGATGGCCTGCCGGTAGGTGTGGTCGACCAGATCGCCCGCGGCGAACACGCCGTCCAGCGACGTGCTGGTGGTGCGGCCCTTGACCTGAACGTAGCCCTCGTCGTCGAGGTCGACGAGGCCGCGCACCAGCTCCGACCGCGGGTCGTGGCCGATAGCGACGAACACGCCGGTGACCGGGAGCTTGCTCTCCTCGCCGGTGACGGTGTTGCGCAGCAGCAGCCCGCTGACCTTCGAATCACCTTCCACCGCAACAACTTCGGTGTTGGTGACGAAGGTGATCTTCTCGTTGGCCTGCGCGCGCTCCAGCATGATCCGCGAGGCGCGGAACTCGTCGCGGCGGTGAATCAGCGTCACCGAGCGGGCGAAGCGCGTCAGGAACGTCGCCTCCTCCATGGCGGAGTCGCCGCCGCCGATGACGGCGATGTCCTGATCGCGGAAGAAGAAACCGTCACAGGTGGCGCACGTGCTGACACCCTGGCCGATCAGCTCCTGCTCGCCCGGCACGCCGAGGTGGCGGGCGGCGGCGCCCATCGCGAGGATGACGGCGCGGGCCTGATGGGTCTCGCCGTCGACCGTGACGGTCTTGACGGGTCCGTCGAGGGACACCGCCTCGACGTCCTCCATGCGCAGGTCGGCGCCGAACCGCAGCGCCTGCTCGCGCATCTCCTCCATGAGCTCGGGGCCGGTGATGCCCTCCTTGAAGCCCGGGTAGTTCTCCACCTCAGTGGTGGTCATCAACGCACCACCGAACTGGACACCTTCGAAAACCAGCGGCTTGAGCTGGGCGCGGGCCGTGTACACCGCAGCGGTGTAGCCGGCCGGCCCGGAGCCGATGATGATCACGTCGTGCACGGTGTCTTGGGTGGTCATGGCCGCCTTTCATCTGGCTCTGGTCAGGCTCATACCTGGTCGGCCTGCTGCCAGAGTCGGTACGCCTATAACACCAGGGTAAGTGCCGGTGTTCCCGGCCGTTTGGCGGGCTCCGGGGCGGTCAGCGGCGCGATTGCGCCGGCGGGCCCGGAGCGTCGGGAATGACGGCGTCGGCGGCCAGGCCGGCGTCGCTCGAATTGCAGCCCGGAGACACCACCAGGGCCATCAGAGCGCCGTCGTCGGCTTTCGGGAGCAGCAGGAGCACTTGGGCACGGTCGTGCATCGTCAGGGTGGCCGCGCCGAGGACCGCGGTGGTGGGCGAGTAGCCGAGCCCCGTCAGGCAGGACCGCAGGCGATCCGGTGCGGCGAGCGCGCCCAACTCGGGTGGCCGGCTCCGCAGGTCCAGGATCTGCCGGTCCGGCCACGGCATCCCGGCCTGGCGCTGCACCGTCAGTGACGCCGCCCTGGGACCGGCGGAGACGCGGGCCGGCTCGTCGGGTCCGCCGAACACCACGACGGCGCCGATGCCGACGGCGAGCAGCCCAGCGACGGCCGCGGCGACGACGGCGGGACGTGCCGTGCGCGCGCCGTGGCCGGCGGGCCGACCGGGGACGACGGTGTGGCGCGGCTTCGAGCCGGGGTCGCGCAGGGCCGAGCCGATGCGGGCGGTCGCGTCTGCGGGCAGGTCGGTGGCGGTGGGGTCGTCCGCCAGGTCGTGGACGTCGCGCCGGACCTGTTCGAGTGCGGCGTACCGACGGGCGAGCGCCGGATCGTCGCGGATGCGGCGGCGCAGTCGGGCCGCGGTGGCGTCGTCGAGCAGTCCGGCCTGCAGGTCGGCCAGGAGCTCGAGGGAGACGGACTGATCGGCCTGTTCGTCGTCCACCTGCCGAAGCCTAATCCGGTCGCCGCAGAGACCCGCGGTACACCGTCGCCGGTGATCGGGGCGAAAACGTCACGTGACCGGCACCCGTCAGTCGGCGAGGTGGGCGAGCGACTGCGCGAGTTTCGCGCGCGCCCGCGAGCAGCGGCTCTTCACGGTGCCCTCCGCGATACCCAGCATCGCCGCGGTCTCGGCGACCGAGTAGCCCTGCATGTCGACGGCGACCACGGCCGCCCGCTGTTCGACCGGCAGCCGCAGCAGCGCCCGTTCGATGACGATGGTGGTCTCGATCCGGTGCGCGGGGTCCGCGGTTCGGCAGGTGGCGTCGCTGAGCTCTTCGGCACGGTGAAACTTGTTGTGCCGCAACCGGTCCAGGCACGAGTTCACGACAATGCGGCACAGCCAGCTGCGCACCGAACTGTCGTGCCGGAACCGCGGCGCGTGCCGGTGGGCCTTGAACAGCGCGTCCTGCAGGGCGTCCAGCGCATCCTGCGGGTCGTGGCTCGTCAGG
Source organism: Mycobacterium sp. SMC-21 (assembly GCF_045310825.1). Classification (NCBI taxonomy): domain Bacteria; kingdom Bacillati; phylum Actinomycetota; class Actinomycetes; order Mycobacteriales; family Mycobacteriaceae; genus Mycobacterium; species Mycobacterium sp. SMC-21. Next base: position 46,001 of record NZ_JBJIAO010000004.1, read on the forward strand.
CGGGCGAGCCGGTACAGCTGGTGCCGGTGTCGGTAGAACAGTTCCTCGAACGCGTACCGCTCACCGGCGATGTGCGCCGCGAGCAACTCTGCGTCTGATGCGTCCGACTGTGGCGCCCCGAAACTCCCCACTTCCGAACCATAAATCGGGTCCGGGAACGCACCCGACGCGAATTGACCGGAACCGTCCCGACCTGCACAGATGGCCCGTGGACCCTGTGGATAACTTACGCGGCAGCCTTCACGACCACGTTGGAGATGTCGGTCTTGCTCTTGCCGTCGACGGTCCCCAGCGTGGAGATCCAGATCAGCAGATGCTGCGTCGGCTGCGCGTTGCTGATCGTGATCGTGTTGGAGCCGGTCTTCATGGTCGCCGGTTGCGTCAGCACGGTCGTGGCGTCCAGTGAGGACGGGTTGGCGGTTTGCGCCGACCGGATCTGGATCGCGGTGCCGGTGCTGGTCAGGTTCAGGCTGACCGACGCGACCGTGGTCGCCTGGGGCAGGTTCAGCATGAGGCCGACGCCGCTCTTGAACCCGGGGAACGGCGTGGGATCGGTGTAGACGTCCGTCGACCATGCGTCACCGGGCGCGCCGGTGATGGCCTTGCCGGCGGTTTCGGGGGAGTCCGCGCCGCCGCCGGGCGAAAAGACCGTCACACCAACGGGTTTCACCACATTGCCGGGGGTCGGGGCACCGCTCGTGGTGGGGCGCTGGCTGTTGAGGCCGAGCTGCTGCTTGTCCAGGCCGCCGCCGACGTCGCCGAAGATGCCCTTGAGCACCGACGCCAGCACCAGCAGTGCCACGAGCAGGATGGCTCCACCGACACCCACCCCGATGAGCAGTGCCTTGCGCCGCTTGGCGGCCGCTTCGAGTTCCGCCGCGTCCTCGGACTCGGGGCCCTGCGAGCTGTCGACGGGCTCGAGCAGCTCGGTGGTGTCGGCGACGGTGGTGGCCTGCTGGAGCAGATTCAACAGCGTTGGGGCCGAACGGATTCCGCCACCCTCCTGCACGGCCCGGGCGGCCGCGGCGGAGATCTGGAAGGGGATGGTCCCGTCGACCGCGCGGGGCTCGATGGGCTGGCCCGCGCTGTTCTGTGTCGCGGGCAGCATGCCGCTGAGCGCGCCGGCCTCGGGCAGCGGCCACCGGTTGATCAGCAGCGCGTACAGCGTGGCGCCGATGCCGCGGATGTCGTCCTCGGGTGTGGCCGACGGCAGCGTGCCGGGGAAGGCGAGCACCACGTCGCCCTCGATGCTGACCCGGATCCGGCCGGGATGATCGATCGACAACGCGACGCCGGCCCGGTGTGCGGATTCGGCCGTCGACGCCAGGGACTGGATGGCGCGGGCCCCGCCCATCGGCGACGGATCCGTCGCGGCCACCTCGGCGAGCGAACCGCCGCGGATCCATTCGCTGACCACCAGGCCACCGTGGCCGAGTCGGGTGACGTCCAGGATCCGGGCCAGCCCCGGCCCCTCGATGTGGCTCAGTTTGCTTGTCCGGGTGAGGATTTCCTGGACCATCGATTGCGGGAGCGCGCCGTCGTGGTCGACGAACGTCAGCGCGACCTGGCGGTCGAGCGCGATGTCGAGCGCGTGCCAGAATTGCAGATCCGGGGGACCGCCGTGGAAGACGAGCAGGCGGTAGCGACCGTCGGCGACGACGGCGCCGGCCCGCAGGGCGACATCGTCGCTGCCGCCGCCTGACGTATCCGAGATGGGGGCGGATCCCTGGTCCGCGGGTGCGTCGGTCACCGCAAATCCTTTCCGAAGCCCGCCCGTGGTACCAGTGCCCCGGTTTGCCCCGCCAGTGGCGGACGCGCCGGGCCGCGGTGGTACCGGTGATGAAATGCCGTGTCCAGGGTACGGGACCGAGGTCCGCCGGGAGTCCGGTACAGCCGAGCTGACCTGGACTGCGGGGGTCGGTGTCGGGGCGCCGCGGCCCAGCCGGCGTTTCACGAAAGCCACTGCGGCCAGGGCGTCGGGCACCTTGGCTGCTACCAGCACCGTCACGATCACCGGGAGCATGATCACGCCGAGCAGAACCAGGCGCAGCAACGATCCGGCGGCGCCGCCGTGCTCGGTGAGCCGGTCGAATCCCAGCAGTTTGTCGGCGAGATAAGCGAGCAGGCCCGATCCCAGGGAGGCGCAGACGGTCACCAGGATGGTCCGGATCACCGGCAGCTCGATCATCCGGCCGCGCGGCGGCCGCAGTGCCGACCGCAGCAACACGTAGCCCACGGTCGCACCGGCCAGGAAGCCCAGGCCGTTGGCCAGGCCCAGGTAGCCGGCCACGAGCTCCCGATCGTCGGTCAGGTGCGGCGCGATCAGCGAGCCGACGATCTTCACCACGGTGATCACGACGATCAGGACGATCGGGATCCAGGGTTGCTCGCGGGCATAGAACACCCGAAGTTCCAGCAACAGCATGGAATACGGGATCAGGGTGAACGCCGACAGCGTGATGGCCATGCCGAGATAACCCGCGTCGGTGGCACCGAAGTTGCCGTACGCGAACAGGGCGCTGCCGATGGCGGGGCCGCCGACGGTCATGAAGGCGACGATCGGGATCAGCGTCACCATGGTCAGCCGGGTGGCGAGCGAGAAGTCGGCGAGTACCGCAGGGTTGTCGTTCGCGGCGGCGTTGCGCGACAGCCGGGGCATCACCACGGTCAGTACCGTCACGCCGATCATGCCGAACGGCAACTGCAGCAGCAGCCAGGCGTAGTTGTAGATCGCCGGGCCGGATGCGGCTGCGTGGCTGGCGATCTCGTTGCCGACGATCAGCCCGATCTGGCTGATCAGGACGTACAGCATCATCGCGATGGCCATGGTGCCGAACTTCTTGAGCCGGTCGTCGATACCCCACAGCGGCCGCAGGTCGACGCGATGCTGGCGCAGGGAGTACAGCAGGATCCCGGCCTGGGCCACGACGCCGAGCGTGGTGCCGATGCCGAGCACGAGCAGCTTGGCGTTGCCCATCTCGACGGGGTCGATCGAGAGTTCGCCCGGGACAAGCACATACACGCACAGCGTGATGATCGCGACCACGTTGTTGAGCACCGGCGCCCACGCCGGCGGCCCGAACACGTTGCGGTTGTTCAGGATTGCCATGTAGACCGAGGTCAACCCGTAGAAGATGATCTGCGGCAGCAGCAGATACGCGAAGGCGGTGGTGAGCGGCTCGTTGACCTGTGGGTCGCTGCCCAGCATCAGCCGCACCAGCAGCGGTGCCGCCGCGACCGACAGCACCGTCGTCAGCAGCAGCAGCGCGGTGGCGAGCGTGACCAGCCGCCGCACGAACGCGGCGCCCCCGTCGGCGTCGTCGCGTTCGGCGCGGGCCAGCACCGGCACGAAGATCGCGGTGAAGGTCGCCTCCAGCACCAGGGCGGCCACCATGTTCGGCAGCTGGTTGGCGACGGTGAACGAACTGGACAGGGCCGCACCGAGGATCGCGGCGAGCAGCACGATGCGCAGGAACCCGGTGATGCGGCTGACCAGCGTGGCGAAGGCCATGCCCCAGGACCGGGAGACGACGGCGGCGTCGGACAGCTCGGCCCGCCGGGGCGGTGGGGCGGCGGCAGTGTTGGCCGCGGCGTTCGGGCGGGGTGGCGCGCCCAGCGGCCGTTGATTCGCTCGGCGAGCCTCGCTCATGAGTCCTCCGGGGCGTGGGCGATGGCGGTGTCGAGCGGATCGGGCCGGATGGGCCGGCTGTGGTGCGGCCGGTCCAGGTCGGCGCGGTCGGGCTGCCCGCGGAACCGGTGCCACAGCCGCCGGCCGGCCAGCAGGAACAGCACGGCGCCGGCGGACAGGGTGATGAAGAACAGCACCTTGCCGTAGGCGTTGGAATGCACCGACAGCCGGACCGGTTCGCCGAGCGTCAGCCCGTTGACCGTGCGCAAGGAGACGTCGACCGCGACGCGCTGGGTGAAATGCACCTCGATCGGTACCCGCAGCGGCAGGTAGCCCGGCGGCAGTTCGATCTCACCCATGTCGGTGACGGTCATGCCCGGTGGCGCGTCGATGACCAGCCGCACGCGGATCGGCACGGGCAGGTCGTTGCGCAGGGCCAGGGGGAGGGGACTGCGTTCGGTCGCCAGCGTGTACGAGCCGCCGGGGTTGACGACGGTGACGCCGTGGAACAGGTCGTCCATCGTGCGCTGCGTGGTGCTGACGCGCTCCTGGGCCATGGCTTCGCGGACGGTCGGCGGCACCGACTGCGTCAGCGCCCGCAGCATGTCCTCCCGCAGCGGCGCCGTGTACTGGTCGCCCGTCAGACCCGTCTGGGTGTTGACGGTCAGCGCGGCGGTCAGGCCCCAGATTCGTTCCATGGTGGTCGAGATCTGGCTGGTGATGCCGTCGCCGTAGCGGGCCTTGGGGTTGCCGGTGCCGTTGTCCGGCGGGGTGGCCGTCTGCGTCGGCGGCAGCTCTTGTGCTTCGGCGATCACCGCGGGCATCGGGCGGGCGACGGCGAGGCCGGAGTGGATCGCCGTGGCGACCGACGTCAGGATCGCCTGGGCGTCGTCGGGCGTCACGTCCCACGCCAGCGGCGGCATCAGGATCTGGTTTCGCGGTTGGGCGTCGGGTTGCAGCCCACGCCACAGCACCGAGGCGATGGCGTCCTGGCGCCGTGCCACCTGCGAGTCGTGGTTGAGCGGTACCCGCAGTGAGGTGTCCAGGTATCCCGGCGAGATCGGGGTCCGGCCCGCGCCGGCCAGGGCCGCGGCGACGCACGGGTCGAACGGCGCCACGGTCACTTTGTCGCTGTAGCGGCGGGGCGCGGTGTCGGCGGGATTCGCGGCGTCGTCGGCGGTGATGGGCGCCGCGGCGATCGCGACGGTCGGATCGGGCTGCGCCGACAGCAGCCGCACCGCCGGGCCGGTGAGCGGGCCGTCGCCGACGACCGTCGCGCCGCGCAGGGACTGGATGCCGAGCAGCTGGTTGACGATGGGCCCGGCATCGGTGGTGGCGGTGGTGTTCAGGGCGGCGTCGCCGACGCGCTGCAGCGCGCGTAGGTCGGCCTGGGCGTACACCGTTGGGGTGACGCACACCCGTTGGGCGAGCTGCCGCAGCCGGTTGAGCCATTCGGTCGCGGCCTGCTGGCCGGTGCCCGGGTGGGTGGGTGAGTTGAGGCCGGCCTCCGGGTCGTCGGTCACGACGTAGCCGCCGCTCATCGCGTTGACGGTGATCAGCAGGTCGGGGTCGACGGCCAGGCACATCGCGCCGCGCATGAGGCCGCCGGGATCCACCTGGTCGTTGGTGGCGAAGTCCGCCGCGGCGAGCAGGGTGTCGAGGCGGCCGCCGTTGGCCAGGGAGGCGGCGAGGTCGTCGTCGGCGAGGCGGGCCGGTTCGGTGCGTCCGGGGACGCCGGCCGCCAGGTGCGGACGGTCGGCGAGCGGCCAGAGCAGAGTCAGTGCGACGGGATGTGCGGTGTCGGGTGGCACGACGGCGTCGATCGGCTGCTGGCCGGTGCCACTACCGCTGCCCGCAGCGGGCGGAGTGGCGGGTACGCCGAGCACCGGCAGCAGGAAGCGGGCGTCGTCGAGCCGGGCGGCCGACCCGTAGTCGGGTGTCCCGTTGACGTTGACGAGCAGCGGATACACACCCGGACGGTCGATGCCGAGGGCGGGATGGTCGGCCGAGCGCACCGGGTACGCGAGCCGGAACGGCACGCTCTGCCCGCGCGCGAGATCCTGCGACACCGTGGTGAAGTCGCCGACGGCGGAGAAGTCTGTCGGCTCCCCGGACAGCGTCGTCCGCAGCCCGGATGACGACGTCACCGCTGCCGCGTGCTCGAGGCGCACCATGACGTCGTGCACCGGGCGGTCACCGACATTGGTGACGGTGCCGCTGACCGTCACCACCGGCTCGCTCGTGGTGGTGACCACGTCGGGGGTGACGTGGTCGATGCGCAGTTGCAGGAACGTCGTCCCGCCCGGTTCGCCTGCCGACGAATGCGGCGTGATCGGGGCGGTGAGCAACAGCAACAGGGCGGTGACTGCCAGGACGCGCAGGAGAACTGTCGAGGCCGCCAACCTGACCTTCACGACCCGGGTCCGCAGCCGTTCGCGCGGCGGCCGGGTTGGGTATGGGCGGAGTCGTCGGTGCGATGGTTCCGCGTGCGGGAATGGGTCTGTGGGCGGCGGCGCGGCGCGGTGCGCGGCAGCGGCGGCAGGGCGCCCGGTCCATCGGTGTGCAGTTTGTCGATCAGTTCGCCGGCCACCTCGGCGAGCTTGCGCTCGTCGGCGTAGGCCAGGCGGGACGGCAGTTCCCGAAGCGGCACCCACGCCACTTCGGTGACCTCGACGTCGTCGTCGGAGAGTTCACCGCCCAGGAATCGCATCAGGTAATGGTGCACTGTCTTGTGCACGCGCCGGCCCTCGGTCACGAACCAGTAGTCGATGCTGCCGAGCGCGGCCAGCACGCTGCCCTGCAGTCCGGTCTCCTCGGCGACCTCACGGATGGCGGTCTGTTCGGCCGTCTCGCCGAGTTCGATGTGCCCCTTGGGCAGTGACCACAGCATGCGGCCGCGGCGGTCGATGCGGCCGATGAGTGCCGCCTTCTGGGTGTCTTTGGGGCCGTCGAGGCCGTCGATCACCAGCCCGCCGGCCGATGTCTCGTGGACGGTGCGCAGCCGGTCGTTGTTCGACTTGCGGGCGGCGGGAGTGGCGGGAGCCGCCGCCGGGGCCGCTTGTGCGGTGCCGTTGCGGGGCGCAGCGGCCGAATCGGTGTCGGTGCCCTGGGTGTTGTCGCTGGGCGGACCTGCCGAGCGTCGACCGCGACGTCGCCCGCGGCGTCGTCGTGGTTTGGCACGCTCGCCTTCCGACACCCAAGCGATAGTAGCTGCTCAGGTTGGGCGCTCTGTCCCCACTCGCCGGTCAGTGGCCCAGTTGTGACCGTGCCGCGATGGTCGGTACCAAACCGTGGGGTGGGCGCATTAGGCTCATCGGACGTGCCGAACGAAGCAAGTACCGATGCCGCGTTGCTGACCGCTGCCGCGGTCGCACTGAACAAGCATGCGGGTTTGCTCGTAGACCTCGGGCGCGTGTTCGCCGCGGCCGGTCACGACCTGTACCTGGTGGGCGGCAGTGTGCGCGACGCGCTGCTCGGCCGTGACCTGAACGACCTGGACTTCACCACCGACGCCCGTCCGGCCGAGTTGCAGAAGATGCTGCGCGGCTGGGCAGAAGCGTTGTGGGACACCGGGATCGAGTTCGGGACCATCGGGGCGGCCAAGTACGGGCAGCGCATCGAGATCACCACCTTCCGCGCCGACAGCTACGACCAGGTGTCCCGCAATCCCGAGGTGGTGTTCGGCGACCGGCTCGAGGACGACCTGGTGCGCCGGGACTTCACCGTGAACGCGATGGCCGTCCGGATCAACCCCGACCTGCCCGGCGGCATCGGTGAATTCCACGATCCGCTGGGCGGGCTCGCCGCGTTGGCGGACAAGGTGCTCGACACCCCGTCGGCGCCGCAGGTGTCCTTCGGTGACGATCCGCTGCGGATGTTGCGGGCCGCCCGCTTCGTCTCACAGCTGGGGTTCTCGGTGGCGCCACGCGTTCTGGAGGCCCTGATCGAGATGGCGCCGCAGCTGGGCCGGATCACCGCCGAGCGGGTGGCCGCGGAGCTCGACAAGCTGATGCTCGGCGCCGATCCGATGGCCGGTGTGGATCTGATGGTGCAGACCGGACTGGGCGACGTCGTGCTGCCCGAGGTCGGTGCCATGCGAATGGCGATCGACGAGCACCATCAGCACAAGGACGTCTACCACCACTCGCTGACGGTGCTGCGGCAGGCGATCGACCTCGAGGACGAGGGACCCGACCTGGTGCTGCGCTGGGCTGCGCTGCTGCACGACATCGGCAAGCCCGACACCCGCCGGCACGAGCCCGACGGTGGCGTCAGCTTCCACCACCACGAGGTGGTCGGCGCGAAGATGACGCGCAAGCGCATGCGCGCGCTGAAGTACTCCAAGCAGATGGTCGACGACGTCTCGCAGCTGGTGTATCTGCACCTGAGGTTCCACGGCTACGCCGACGACAAGGGCACCGGCAAGTGGACGGACTCGGCGGTGCGGCGGTACGTCACCGACGCCGGGCCGCTGCTGAGCCGGCTGCACAAGCTGGTGCGCGCGGACTGCACCACCCGCAACCGTCGCCGGGCGGCGCGGTTGCAGGCCAACTACGACGGTCTCGAGCGGCGCATCGAGGAGCTGGCCGCGAAGGAGGATCTGGCTCGGGTGCGGCCGGACCTCGACGGCAACGAGATCATGACGCTGCTCGGCATCCCGGCCGGGCCGCAGGTCGGCGAGGCGTGGCGGTTCCTCAAGGAGCTCCGGCTGGACCGCGGCCCGCTGTCGCACGACGAGGCCGTCGCCGAATTGCAGAAATGGTGGAACGCCAGAGGCTGATCAGCCGTCTATTCAGGTATGGACTATTGCCTGAGTGACGGGGACGGGTCGGCGTCGTGGTGGCCGGGGGAGCCGGCGGTGGACGCCGACGGCGACGGCACGCTGGACGGTGTGCGGCTGGACGTGGACGGCGACGGATTGTTCGACGACGCGCTGGCCGACTTCGACGGGGACGGCCGGGCCGACCATGCCGTGATCGATGTCGACGGCGCGCGCAGGTCGTTCACCGACGACGGATCGGGTACCTGGGCGGTGGGGTCGGGGCTGCGGTGGTTCGGCCTGGACGGCACCGAGCAGAGCGGGGGAGCGGTCGTCGACTTCGACGGTGACGGTGCGGTCGACGACCGGCTGATCGACGCCGACGGCAACGGACTCGCGGACCGCGTGCTGGCCGGGCCGGTGGCGTACGCGGACACCGACGGCGACGGGCGGTGGGATGTCCAGCTGTCCGATTCCGACGGCGATGGCGCGGCCGACTCGGCCGGCGCGATCCAGCGTTGACCCTGTCAGCGGCGCCGGGTCAACGGCGCGAACTCAGCCCCGGCCCGCTCCCGGCGGGCCGGCGAAGGCCTGGGCGATGGTCAGCCACTTCTGGGCGTCGTCGCCGACGGCCTTGACGTCGAGTTCGCGTAGCGGCCGCCGCTGAGTGACCAGCAGGCAGAAGTCCTCGGCCGAGCCCGTGACCCGCTGCGCGGCGTCGTCCGGACCCCAGGTCCACACCGAGCCGTCGGGCGCGGAAAGTTCCACGTGAAACACCTCGGCCGGCGGGGTCAGCTCGTGGAGCGTGAACGCGAAATCCCTTGTCCGAACGCCGATGTGCGCGATCGACTTGAGCCGGACCGTCGGCTCACGCCGGACGCCGAGCGTGTCGGCGACGTCGGCGCCGTGCGCCCAGGTCTCCATCAGCCGTGCGCTTGCCATGGACGCGGCGCTCATCGGCGGGCCGAACCACGGCAGCTTGCGGCCGTCGGCGACACCTTCGAGCTCGTCGTGCAACGTGTTCCGGGTGGCGCGCCACTGCGCCAGCATCTCCGCCGGCGGGGTCTGCGCGAGTTCTTCGGCCGCCACGTCGACGAAGCCGAGCGGGTTCTTCCACGCCTCGGTGAGCGTCGCGGCGAAGGCCTCCTCGTCGGTCACCGCCAGCACCGACACCTTGTCGGTCCACCACAGATGCGCGATCTGGTGGGCGATGGTCCAGCCCTCGGCCGGGGTCGCAGTGGCCCACTCGGCGGGTGGCAGGTCGGCGACCAGGCGGTCCAGGTCGTCACTTTCGGCACGCAGATCGGCGATGACACCGGCAGCAGCATTGGGGGCCATGGCAGCACCCTAGACGGTACCGCTGGTCCGACTTCGCCGGGCCGCTTCTCGCAGCGTTCAAACAGGTCTCAACCAGGCAATCAACAGGAACTTGTCAGTTTCGGGAACTCCGCGGACGTTTGCCGCGACTATCCGAGCCGGAAGGTGCCAGCGCGGAACCGGTTGCGAACCGCGTCACCGTGCGCACGAATCGACTTGGAGGAGATAGGAATCATGCAATCGACCCGACTGGCGAGAGCAGCGATCGGCGGCTGGCTGGTGGCTGCGTGTCTGTTTGCTGTCACGCCGACCGCCCTCGTCGGGGCACATCCCGGGCACGACCACGGCGGTTCCAGCGACGGCGGAGGTTCGTCGGACAGCGGTGGTGCCAGCCGCGGCGGGTCCGCGGCAGGTGGCGCCGGCAAGAACAAGCGTGCCAAGTCGTCGTGCCCGGGCGGCGAGCTCCGGCAGGCAGCCAACGTCTGCGGATCGGCGGGTGCGGCCTCGGGTCGCTGAGCGGCGTTCCGGCGCCGCCGCGATCGGCGCCATCTTCGAGACGGCAAACCTGCGCGTCTTCAAGTGATTTCACCGGGCTTCGTCATGCCCGGATGGACTAGAGAGAGGCAAAAATGTCCGCAATCAACCGCTGCATACCGAATCTTGCCGGCGCCGCCGTGGTCGGCGCGTTGGTGGTGATCGGCTCACCCGGTGCCGGCGTGGCAAGTGCCCACGGCTACAGCACCGAATCCGGTGACGCGGTGGGCCGTCCGGGTTTGAAGAACCCGGCGCCGGAGTTACGGGTGGTGCAGGCCGTCGGTGACCGCGTCTTCAACCAGAGCACCCCGGCGAACCGGGCGCTGGACAACTCGGCCGTCGGCGCGTACTACCACGACCGGGTCGGGACACCGAACTACGAGACGCCGACCCATGGCAGCAATGGCGACTACCAAACCCTCCTGAACAGCAACAAGGTGCTCGGCGGCGCGCCCGGCAAGATGTACGACTTCGCGCAGGCACACGGGGCGGACCTGCCCGATGAGGCGGACCTGGACGCTTCGGCCCTGCGCCGCCTGAGTGGCGCTCCGGCGTCGGAGCACCACACGCACGCGGTGTCGGTGTCGGGGCACACCGCGGCGGCGACCGTGACATCGAGCAAGTGCGGCAAAGCCGTTGGCGCGACGTCGATCAGCGCACAGGGCAGCTGCTAGGAGCGCTTGCCCAGCGTCGCGTGCAGGGCCAGGCCCACAAGGTAGACGACGGCGCCGGCGGCCATCAGGGCCGAGGACTTGCCGTCGTCCGGGATCACCGCCGCCGATGCCGTGATCGCGACGATGAACGCCATCCAGAACAGCGCGTCCTGGACCGCGAACACGTGGCCGCGCAGGGCGTCGTCGACGTCGAGCTGCATCGCCGAGTCGGCGCACAACTTGACCACCTGCCCGGCCGTGCCCAGCACCAGACTGCAGGCGATCAGGACCGGTATCTGGAGGCCGACGCCGGCGAGTTGAACCACGGCCGCAATGGCGAGGGCGCCGTTGGCGGTCGCGTAGCGACCCCAGCGGCGCACCGCGGTCGGCATGACGACATTGCCGAGGAACGACCCGAGGCCCGCGGCGGCGACGAACACAACGGTCACCGCGAACCCGGCGACGTGTTCGCCGCCGCCGTGCCGGACGATCACCAGCACCATCAGGGTGTTGATGCCGAACACCATCCGGTGCGCCGCCAGACCGGTCAGGGTCGCGGTCACGGTCGGCACGTTCGCCACCGACCGCAGGCCGTAGACCCAGCCGGTGATGACGGCGTAGGCGACCGAGCCGTGGACCGCGCGGGCGCTGTCGTCAGGTCCGAGGAGATGCCGGTGGAAGCGCACCGACAGCCACAGCGCCACCGCGACGGCCAGCGCCGCCAACCAGATCACCACGGCCGAGCTGGTGTCGCCCGCACCCAGCAGCCATCGGGGCAGCAGCATCACGTTGGCGCCGACGAACGCCGAGACGGCGCCGCACGCGGTCGCCACCGAGTTCATCGACACGACGTGTTCGGTGGGCACCACGTGCGGCAGTGCGGCCGACAGCCCGGACGAGACGAAGCGGGTGAAGCCGTTGACGATCAACGCGCCGAACAGGATCCACTGGTCGGTCGCGGCGTTGGCCAGCAGCGCGCCGACGCAGATCATCACCAGCAGCCGGCCGAGGTTGGCGGCGATGAGCACCTGCCGGCGGTCCCAGCGGTCGAGCAGCGCGCCGGCAAACGGACCCAGCAGCGAGTACGGCAGGTACAGCGCGGCGAAGGCGCCGGCGATGGCCAACGGGGTGGCCTGGCGTTCCGGACTGAACAGCAGGCCGCCCACCAGGCCGGCCTGGAAGAGTCCGTCACCGAATTGGCTGACCGCGCGCAGTTCCAGCAGCCGGCGGAAGTCCGGTAGGGCCTGCACCGCATGCAGGACGACGTGGTGGGGACGGCTGGCGGTCACTGGGATGTTCGTGTCCTGAATTTGGGAGTGCCGGGCGTGGTTGAAGCGACCCGCTCCACAGTACAAATATCCCGGCGGGCCGTGTGCGTTGGTCACGGCGACGGCTCTCAAGTGCCATGATGGAGGGCGTGGCGCAGTCAGAGGAACCGGAGGATTACCGCGATTTCGCTCCCGCCTCGCATGGGATTCGGGCGGGGACACTGCTGCTCGCCAACACCGACCTGTTGGAGCCGACGTTCCGGCGCAGCGTCATCTACATCGTCGAGCACAACTCCGGTGGCACGCTCGGCGTCGTCCTGAACCGGCCCAGCGAGACGGCCGTCTACAACGTGCTGCCGCAGTGGGCGAAGCTCGCGAAGAAGCCCAAGTCGATGTTCATCGGCGGTCCGGTGAAGCGCGATTCCGCGCTGTGCCTGGCGACCCTGAAGGTCGGCGTCGATGTGTCGTCGGTGCCCGGCCTGCGGCATGTGCAGGGCCGTATCGCGATGGTCGACCTGGACGCCGATCCCGACGAGATCGAAAGTGCCGTCGAGGGCGTCCGGATCTACGCCGGCTACTCGGGGTGGTCGGTCGGTCAGCTCGACGGTGAGATCGAGCGCGACGACTGGATCGTACTGTCGGCGTTGCCGTCGGACGTCCTCGTGGGACCGCGGGTGGATCTGTGGTCGCGGGTGCTACGACGTCAGCCGATGCCCATGGCGATGTTGGCGACGCACCCGATCGACGTGAGCCGGAACTAGCGGCGAATTCAGCTGCAGGACAGCGTGCAGCTGGCGCAGCTGCCGGCGCAGCCGTCACCGGCGGGCGCGTTGTCCCGGGCCATCATGGCGGCCCCGGCCTTGGCGCCCTGGTAGCAACCGGCCGCGAAGGTGCCGACGGCGCCGATGACGCACACCATCAGGACCATCACCCCGGTGCTGCGCGGCGCGACGAGCGCGACGACACCACCGGCGGCGAGCATCGCGGCCGTCGCGAGTTGGATCGGTGCCACCGAGCGCAGCACGCGCGGCACAGTGTCGGTCGAGGGGGGCCGGCTCAGCGACCAGGCGCCGACGCCCGCGGTCACCACGGCCGCGCACAGGCACAGCACGGCGGCGATCAGCATGCGTCTCAGGATAGGGGCGGCCGGGCGGCCGCTCCAAACCGGCGACCGGTCAGCGGCCCAGCCCGGGGATCGACGCGGTGAGCGGTACGGCTCCGGCGGTGTGCGCCGGGACGGCGGCCGGTGCGGGAACCATCGGCGCGGCCGGAGCCGGGACGGGTGCCGGTGCGACGGGCACGGCAGCGGGTGCGGGTGCCGCGGCGGGCGCACCCGGCGCGCTGACCTTGAACCCGTTGACGATGGCGTCGGTGGCATTGCCGGACGCGACGGTCACCTGCGCACTCGTGGTCACCGACAGCGTCACCAGGTAGCGGTCTGTGCCCGACGTCGCGATGACGTGCCGCCGCGAGGTGTTCAGCGTCAGGTTGTTCTCGCGGTAGGTGCCCTCGATGATCGACGACGGCATGCCATAGAAATCGGCCATCGAACCGTCGGTGGACCGCCACGCGACCTGCTGCTGGCTGTCGATGAAGCCGTGGCTGATGGCTTCGCGCGGGTCGAAGTCGCCGACCAGCTTGTAGACCTGCAGCGCGGCGTTCGAGGTGTAGAGGCCGTCGCCGCCGACGCGGTCGGCGATCACGGCGAACGCGTCGGGCACGTTCGGGTCGGGCACCGCGGCCCAGCCCGGCGGCACCGGCAGGACGATGTTCAGTGCGGTGAAGCCGGCGGCGGTCTGCCGCTGCATGGCGACGTTGTGGGCGCGGAAGAACTCGGCGATGGTGCCCGAGGCAGCCGGGGCGATGGCGGGTGCGGGCGCCGGCGCCGGGGCGACGACCGGCTGCGCCACTGCGGGCTGGGGAAGCGTGGCCGGCTGGGGAAGCGTCGCCGGCTGGGGTACGCCCGCGGGCTGACCTGCGGGGATGAACGCGGGTCCGGCCGGCTGGGCGGCAGCCACCGGCGCCGGGGCGGCCTGCACCGTGACCGTCTGGGTCACCGTCGCCGGTGCCGGGACGACGGGTTGGGGCGGCAGGGGATCGGCGGATGCGGTGTTGCCTGCGAAGCCGACGACGCCCGCCAGGCCCGCGGCGACACCTCCTGCCAGAAGCCGCCAGTGGCGGGCGTTCTCGAACATGTGGCGCCGGTCCTTCCGCTTCACTTCTGTCTCACGCGTTGCACTGGAGCCGACTGTAGGTAGGTGGGCGCAGTGCCCACCAGATCCGGCGCGCACCTGCAACCGTGCTCTGACCGCACTGCAACGGAACCGAGACCAACGCCTATCGGCTGGCGTGATGCAGGTCGCGCCGGGGGTGTTGACTACCCTGTGCACGTGAGCGATTCCCCGAATGCGCAGGCAGGCGTGCGTCCCGAGGCGGCCGTGGCCGTTGACGCCGACAGCCCGCAGCACCGTTACACGGCCGAACTGGCCGGCCGCATCGAGGCCGACTGGCAGCAGGTGTGGACGGACCGCGGCACCTTCAACGTGCCGAACCCCGTCGGCTCGCTCGCGCCCACCGACGGCTCGCCGGTGCCGGCCGACAAGATGTTCGTGCAGGACATGTTCCCGTACCCCTCGGGCGACGGCCTGCACGTCGGGCACCCGCTCGGCTACATCGCGACCGATGTATACGCCCGCTACTTCCGCATGACAGGCCGCAACGTCCTGCACGCCCTGGGCTTCGACGCCTTCGGTCTGCCCGCCGAGCAGTACGCGGTCCAGACGGGCACGCACCCGCGCACCCGGACCGAGGCCAACATCGTCAACTTCCGGCGGCAGCTGGGCCGGCTGGGACTGGGCCACGACTCGCGCCGCAGTTTCGCCACCACCGACACCGACTTCTACAAGTGGACGCAGTGGATCTTCCTGCAGATCTACAACGCCTGGTTCGACGTAGCGCAGCAGAAGGCCCGGCCCATCGCCGAACTGATCGCCGAATTCGATTCCGGGGCACGGACTCTCGACGACGGACGGGACTGGTCCGCGCTGACGGCCGCCGAACGGGCCGAGGTCGTCGACGCGCATCGCCTGGTCTACCGCTCAGACTCGATGGTCAACTGGTGCCCGGGTCTGGGCACCGTGCTGGCCAACGAGGAGGTCACCTCCGACGGCCGCAGCGAACGCGGCAACTTCCCGGTGTTCCGGAAGCGGTTGCGGCAGTGGATGATGCGCATCACCGCGTACTCCGACCGGCTGCTCGAGGACCTGGACGTGCTGGACTGGCCCGACAAGGTCAAGGCCATGCAGCGCAACTGGATCGGCCGGTCCGTCGGTGCCGAGGTGCTGTTCTCCGCCGGGGACGCCGACATCGAGGTCTTCACCACCCGCCCCGACACTCTGTTCGGAGCCACCTATCTGGTGCTGGCCCCCGAGCATGACCTGGTGGATTCGCTGCTGACCGGTTCGTGGCCCGCCGGCGTCGACGAGCGGTGGACCTACGGTGCGGCCACGCCGGCCGAGGCGGTCGCCGCCTACCGCGCCGCCATCGCCGCGAAGTCCGACCTGGAGCGCCAGGAGAACAAGACCAAGACCGGTGTCTTCACCGGCGCCTACGCCACCAATCCGGTGAACGGACAGCAGGTTCCGATCTTCATTGCCGACTACGTGCTGGCCGGCTACGGCACCGGCGCCATCATGGCGGTGCCCGGCCACGACCAGCGCGACTGGGAGTTCGCGACTGCGTTCGGTCTGCCCATCGTGGAAGTCATTGCCGGTGGCGATCTTTCGGAGTCCGCGTACACGGGCGACGGCGCAGTGGTCAATTCCGACTACCTCGACGGCCTCAACGTCGCCGACGCCAAGGCCGCCGTCACCGAGAAGCTGATCGCGGACGGCCGCGGCCAGGCCCGCGTCGAATTCAAGCTGCGCGATTGGCTTTTCGCACGCCAGCGGTACTGGGGCGAGCCGTTCCCGATCGTCTACGACGCCGACGGCCAGGCCCACCCGCTGCCGGATTCAGCGCTGCCCGTGGAACTTCCGGACGTGCCCGACTACTCGCCGGTGCTGTTCGACCCGGACAACGCCGACAGCGAGCCGTCGCCGCCGCTGAACAAGGCCACCGAGTGGGTGCACGTCGACCTCGATCTCGGTGACGGGCTCAAGTCCTACACCCGCGACACCAACGTCATGCCGCAGTGGGCCGGCAGCTCCTGGTACGAGCTGCGCTACGCCGACCCGCACAACCCGGAAGCGTTCTGCGCCAAGGAGAACGAGGCCTACTGGATGGGCCCGCGGCCCGAGATCCACGGCGCCGGCGATCCGGGTGGCGTCGACCTCTACGTCGGCGGCGTCGAGCATGCGGTGCTGCACCTGCTGTACTCGCGGTTCTGGCACAAGGTGCTGTTCGACCTCGGCCACGTGTCGTCGCGCGAGCCGTACCGCCGCCTGGTGAACCAGGGCTACATCCAGGCGTTCGCCTACACCGACGCCCGCGGTAGCTACGTGCCGGCGGCGGAAGTCGTTGAACGCGAAGGCAAGTTCTTCTGGACCGGCCCGGACGGCGAGATCGAGGTCAACCAGGAGTTCGGCAAGATCGGCAAGAGCCTGAAGAACTCCGTCTCGCCCGACGAGATCTGCGAGGAATACGGCGCCGACACCCTGCGCGTCTACGAGATGTCGATGGGCCCGCTGGAGGCGTCGCGGCCGTGGGCGACCAAGGACGTCGTCGGCGCGCACCGGTTCCTGCAGCGCGTGTGGCGCGTCGTCGTCGACGAAACCACGGGTGAGCCAAGGGTTTCCGACGATGCGGTGTCCGAGGAGACGCTCAAGCAGCTGCACAAGACCATCGCCGGCGTGAACGAGGACTACGCCGCGCTGCGCAACAACACCGCGGCCGCCAAGCTCATCGAGTACACCAACCACCTCACCAAGGAGGGCGTGACCGCGCGCGCCGCGGTCGAGCCGCTGGTGCTGATGGTCGCGCCGCTGGCGCCGCACCTGGCCGAGGAACTGTGGCGCCGTCTCGGCAGCGCGAAGTCGCTGGCGCACGGCCCGTTCCCGGTCGCCGACGAGCGCTACCTGGTCGACGACACCGTCGAGTACCCGGTCCAGGTCAACGGCAAGGTGCGCGGCAAGATCGTCGTCGCTGCCGATGCCGACAAGGCCACGCTGGAAGCCGCGGCCCTCGCCGACGAGAAGGTGCAGGCCTTCCTGGCCGGGGCCACACCCAAGAAGGTCATCGTCGTCCCCGGCCGACTGGTCAACATCGTCGCCTGACCTGGGATTTGTGCACGATTTTCCGCGCCGACCGCGGAAAATCGTGCACAAATCCCTCGGGAATCAGCGGGGGCGGATGATCACCTCGTGCTGGTGGGCGTCGTCGGGGGTCGCCACGACCTGGGCGATCACCTGGGCGACGGTCGAGGGCTTGAGGAAGCGCTCCGGCTTGTATTCGCCGCCTTCATAGGCCACCAGGTTCCACTGCATGTCGGTGTCGATCCGGCCGGGGTAGACCGTCGTCACCCGCAGTGCCGGTTCGTCGGCGCGAAGGGCATCGGCGAAGCCCCGCAGCGCGAACTTGCTGGCCGTGTACGACGCCAGCCCGGGGGACGGGCTGCGGCCGGCACCGGAGTTGACGAAGATCACCTGACCCCGGGCCGCCCGCAGGGCCGGCAGCAGCGGCAGGGTAAGCCCCACGGCGCCAAGCACATTGACTTCCATGGTGGCCCGCCACTCCTCGATGGAGGATTCGCCGACCCGGCCCGGGTATGCCACGCCGGCATTGTGGATCAGTACGTCGAGTTCCACGATCGGCTCGATCGTCGCCGCGACGCCGTCGTAGTCGGTGAGGTCCATGGGCCACGTCGTCGCGCCCAGTCGCTCGGCCACGGCGTCGAGTTCGGCCGTCGGCCGGCCCGCCAGGAACAGCGTGTGGGTCGGCGCGAGGGCCTCGGCGATGGCCATTCCGAGGCCCCGGGAAGCGCCGGTGATCATTGCGGTCGGCATGGCGTGAGCCTACCGATCAGCGAATCCCCGGGCGGCGACGCACAATAGACAGCGATGCCACCCGACCACAGCTTCGCGCCCACCCAGCTCTCGGCCCGCGCCGCCTACCTGCTGCGCGGTAATGACCTGGGCGTCATGACGACGGCCGCGCCGTTGCTGTATCCGCACATGTGGAGCTGGGATGCCGCGTTCGTATCGATCGGCCTGGCGTCGCTGACGGTCGAGCGTGCCGTGGTCGAGCTGGATACGCTCCTGTCGGCGCAGTGGGCCAACGGCATGATCCCGCACATCGTGTTCGCCAACGGCGTCGACGGCTATTTCCCGGGGCCGGCCCGGTGGGAGACGTCGAGCCTGGCCGTCAACGCGCCGCGCAACCGGGACACCTCCGGTATCACCCAGCCGCCAGTGCATGCCATTGCGGTGCAACGGATTCTGGACCACGCCCGTACCCGCGGGCGCTCGACCCGGGTGGTCGCCGAGGCCTTCCTGGATCGCCGGTGGGACGACCTGGTGCGCTGGCACCGCTGGCTGGCCGAGGCCCGCGACCCGCAGGAGCACGGCCGGGTGACGCTGTACCACGGCTGGGAGTCCGGCATGGACAACTCACCGCGCTGGGACAGCGCGTACGCCAACGTGGTTCCGGGTGCGGTGCCCGAGTACCAGCGCGAGGACAACGCGATCATCACCGACACCAGCCAGCGGCCGTCCGATGTCGAGTACGACCGCTACCTGTGGCTGCTGGAGGAGATGAAGTCCGTCCGGTACGACGACGCGCTGCTGCCGAAGGTGCTGAGCTTCCAGGTCGAGGACGTGTTCGTCTCGGCCATCCTGTCGGTGGCGTGCACGGTGCTGGCCGAGATCGGCGAGGACTACAAGCGGCCGAATTCCGATGTGCGCGAACTCTATTCGTGGGCCGAGCGGTTCCGGCAAGGCGTGGTGGCGACCACCGACGAGCGCACCGGCGCGGCGCGGGACTTCGATCTGCGGGCCGGCAAGTGGATTCCGAGTGAGACCGTGGCGCAGTTCGCGCCGCTGCTCTGCGGCGGTCTGCCGCACGACCGCGAACGGGCGCTGCTGCGCCTGCTGGAGGGACCGCGGTTCTGCGCCCACCCGGACCTCAAGTACCCGCTGATCCCGTCGACGTCACCGGTGTCCCGTGACTTCCGGCCGCGCGAATACTGGCGCGGCCCGGTGTGGCCGGTGATGACGTGGCTGTTCTCGTGGTGTTTCGCCCGCCGCGGCTGGTCCGAGCGCGCGTCGATTCTGCGCCGGGAAGGCTTGCGGCAGGCCAGCGACGGCACATTCGCCGAATACTACGAACCCTTCACCGGGGAACCGCTCGGCAGCATGCAGCAGTCGTGGACCGCCGCTGCCGTACTCGACTGGCTGGGCTGACCCGACAGACCTAGTCGTCGTTGCTGGTGGCCAGCTTCTCCAGCGGCGCAAGGGCCTTGGAGATGTTGTCGATGTCCTCGGGGGTCAGGTTGGCCATCATCGCGATGAGCACCTGACGACGGGCCTCGAGGGCTTCGCGGTGCTGCACCAGTCCGCGCGGCGTGACGTTCACCAGGACGGCGCGCAGATCGGAAGGGTCGCGCGACCGCTTGACCAGTCCCAGCTTCTCCAACCGGCGGATCGCCACCGTGGTGGTGGGCGTGCGGACCCGTTCGTGCGCGGCCAACTCCGTCATCCGGATGGGGCCGCGATCCAGCAGCGTCAGCAGGATGGACAGCTGCGCCAGGGTCAGATCGGCGCCGGCTTCGGCGTCCTTCGGGATCTCGACGCGTCGGCGCATCACGTTGAACAGCTTGGAGAGGACCTGTTGCAGGTCTCCTGCAAGGTCCGCGACCTGCGGCTCCGTCGACGACATAGTTCGATAGTCTAACGTGTATGCCGGATGCTGGTCGGCATTAGACAACCTGCGCCAGAAATTGACGTAAACGTTGAGTTTCGGCGGATTCGAAGATCTGCTCGGGGGTTCCGGTCTCGATCACCCGGCCGTCATCCATGAAGACCACCGAATCTGCCGCTGACCGGGCAAAACCCATCTCATGGGTGACGACCACCATGGTCATGCCGTCTGCCCCGAGTTCGCTGATGAGGGCCAGGATGCCCTTGACCAATTCGGGATCCAGCGCCGACGTGGCCTCGTCGAAGAACATCACCTGCGGGCTCATGGCCAGCGCGCGGGCGATCGCGACACGTTGCTGTTGCCCGCCGGACAGGGTTGCCGGGCGCACGTCGGCCTTGTGTTTGAGCCCGACGCGGTCCAGCAGTTGCAGCCCGAGTTCGCGGGCCGCGGCGCCGTCCAGTCCCTTCAGTTTCCGCGGTCCCAGCGTGACGTTCTCCAGTACCGTGCGGTGCGGGAAGAGGTTGAAATGCTGGAAGACCATCCCGATCCGCTGACGCAGCTGATCTGGGTTGTCCTTCAGCACCGACCGCCCGTCGAGCAGGATGTCGCCACGATCCGGCTCGTACAACCGGTTCAGGGTGCGCAGCAGCGTCGACTTGCCCGAGCCCGACGGCCCGATGACCGCTGTCGTGGTGCCGGCCGGGACGTCCAGGTCGACGCCGCGCAACACCGTGTTGGCATCGAACGACAGGTGAATATCGTTGGCGGCCAAGGAAACTGCCTGCGGCGTGGTCATATGATCTCCTGGGTCGCGATCTCGGCTGCGACGGGCTTGCCCTTGCTGAGTCGCCGGTCGATGTAGTTGACCAGATGGGTCAGCGGAACGGTCAGGGCCAGATAGAACAGCCCGGCGGCGACCAGGGGAGACAGGTTCCCCGTCTGCGCGTTGAGGTCGCGGCCGACCTGGAACAGCTCGCGTTGGCTGGCGATCAACCCGAGGAAGTACACCAGCGACGACGCCTTCAGCAGCGAGATGAACTGGTTCATCAGCGCCGGCAGCACCCGTCGTACGCCCTGCGGCACCACCACCAGGCGCATCGACGCCGGATAGCCGAAGCCCAGCGCGCGTGAGGCCTCGAGTTGGCCGGCGTCGACACTCTGGATACCGGAGCGCAGAATCTCACCGATGTAGGCGCCCGCCATCAGGCCCAGCGCGGCAATTCCCAAGGGGTACGGGTTGTTTCCCGTCAGCGAGCCGACGACCGGCCCGATACCCAACCCGATGACCAGGATGATCACCACTTCGGGCAGGCCGCGGAAGATGTCGGTGTACACCCGGGCCGGCCAGCGCAGCCAGCGGGACCGGGAGATACCGGCGATGGCCAGCGCCATGCCGATGATCAGACCGATGACGCTGGCGCTGACGGTCAGGATCAGCGTGTTCGGCAGGCCGGTCTTGAACAGGTCGGGGATGGCCTGCCGGTACAGATGCCAGTCCAGGAACGCGTCTTTCAGTTGGGACAGCGTCGATTTGGGTGCGGGACCGGCTGACG
Organism: Mycobacterium sp. SMC-21; assembly: GCF_045310825.1. Taxonomy (NCBI): domain Bacteria; kingdom Bacillati; phylum Actinomycetota; class Actinomycetes; order Mycobacteriales; family Mycobacteriaceae; genus Mycobacterium; species Mycobacterium sp. SMC-21. The sequence goes on from NZ_JBJIAO010000004.1 coordinate 67,567, forward strand.
GGGCCGCCGACGCGTGCGATGCGGCGATGGCGTTGAAGTCGGGCAGCTGCGGCGCCGGTGCGGCCTTGGATCCGGGCTTCCAGCCCGGCGGCAGCGCCCGGGGGACCCAGTCGGCATAGAGCCGCGCCCAGGTGCCGTCGGCGATCACCGCGTCCAGCCCGGCGTTGAGCGCGTCGATCAGCGGCTTGTTCTCCTTGGCGACCGCGTAGGCCACGAAGTTGTCCAGACTGAAGGTGTTTTCGACGATGCGTGCCGGATCGCCCGGTTGCACGGTGCCGGAGGCCTGCTGCGACGGCGCCACCCAGGCGTCGATCTGCCGGGTCTTGATGTTGGCGTACACCGTGGCGTAGTCCGGGAACTTCACCGGTTCCAGGTGCAGGGTGTCGACGACGTAGGCCTCCTGCACGGTGCCCTGCACGACGCCGATGCGCTGCCCGGCCTTCAGTGCACCGAATCCGTTGATGGCCGATCCGGTCGGCACGACGAGCGAAAAGTAGCCGAAGTCATAGCCGTTGGTGAACCCGACGGTGCGCCGCCGGGCGTCGGTGGTGGTGATCGATGACGACCCGACGTCGAAGCGCCGGGAGGCGACCTGGGCCAGCAGGCCCGCGAAATCGGTGCCGACGAAGTTGACGCGTAGGCCGATCTTCGCGGCGATCGCCCGCAGCAGCTCGTTGTCGAACCCGGTGAACTGGCCGCTGGAGTTGATACAGATGCTCGGCGGGGCGTCCGACAGCGTGCCGACAGTCAGCACACCCGGCGTGCCCAGCCCCAAGGACTCCGGGCGCACCGTCGAAAGTGGTTGGGTACCAGGTGTCGTGTACTTGTCGGTGCCGTCGCCTTTGGCGGCGGTGGACAGGTTGGTGGGCAGGGCGCTGGCGCTCTGCTCGCCGGGTGGCGCGCACTGATCCGTGGTGGCGCGGGCCGGTACGCCCACGCTCAGCGAGCCGACCAGGAGTGCCACCAGTATCGCTACCGTCGCACGCAGGAAAGAGGTCACGCAGGTCAACCTAGCCGGTACCCGGCCGAATGCCCCGGCTTCAGCTCGCCGGGAATTCATCCGGCCGGACAGTCACCGCTACTGGCTGTCGCGCCACCGGCACAGCTTCTCGGCGTCGCCCAGGTCGTAGTCGGGCCCGTTGACGCCCACCGTCAGCAACGAAACACCCAGCGCGGTAAGCGCTTCGGCGTTGGCGATGAGGCCGTCGCCGCTGTTGTCGACGCCGGCCGACCGGACGATGGTGCTCGGGTCGCGGCCGACGTCGGCGCAATGCCGGTCCAGGACGGCGGCCTTCTCCGGGTAGGTCGACGCCGTGGTGAAGCTGTGCCACATCTGCGCGTACTGCGCGACGAGCTTGAGCGTCTTGCGCTCGCCCTGCCCGCCGATCAGGATCGGGATGTCGCGCACGGGCTGAGGGTTCAGCTTGCCCAGCCGCGCGATGATGCGCGGCATGGCCGCCGCCAGGTCGTCGAGTCGGCTTCCGGCCGTGCCGAATTCGTAGCCGTACTCGTCGTAGTCCTTCTCTTTCCAGCCCGAACCGATGCCCAGGATCAGCCGCCCGTCGGAGATGTTGTCGACCGTCCGGGCCATGTCCGCCAGCAGTTCCGGATTGCGGTACGAGTTACAGGTGACCAGCGCGCCGATCTCGATGCGCGACGTCTGCTCGGCCCAGGCGCCCAGCATGGTCCAGCATTCGTAGTGCGCGCCGTCGGGGTCGCCGTACAGCGGGAAGAAGTGGTCCCAGTTGAAGGCGACGTCGACGCCGAGGTCCTCGGCGCGGCGGACGGCGTCGCGCATCAGGCCGTAGGTGGGGGAGTGTTGGGGCTGCAGCTGAACCCCGATGCGAATGGGAAGGGTCATGCCCCCACGCTAACCGCCGAGCACGCCCCGCAGGATATCGACGAGCGCGGCGGGCTGGTCGCCCTGCACGGAATGCCCGGAATCCGGGACCACGTGGGTCCGCTGGAAACCTGGCGCACCGGCGGCGAAGGCGGCGGCATCGTCGTCGTGGACGAAGTACGACTTGGCACCGCGCACCAGCGTCGTCGGCATGGTGATCGACGGGACGTCGTCCCACAGCCCGACAAAGCCGTCGCCGACGCGGAGCGCGTCGTACCGCCAGGTCCAGGTGCCGTCGTCGAGTTGCGTGGCGTTGTGAAACACGCCGCGTCGCAACGAGTTCCGGCTGCGGTGCGGTGACGCCGCCACGGTGACGTCGAGCATCGCCTGGAAACTCGGGAAGCTCCGCTCACCCTTGACCAGGGCCACCGCGCCCAGCTGCGCCTGCGTCATCTGCTCATGCCGCTCCGGTGCCGACGGCGTGACGTCGACCAGCACCAGCTCGGGCACCAGGGCGGGTTCTGTCGCCGCGATCCGCAGCGCCGTCAGCCCGCCCAGGGACATGCCGACGACCAGCCGGGCTTCGGGGGCGTGCGCCCGAATCACCGGCGCCACTGTCGCGGCGTTGAGCTTCGGGCCGTAGTCCCCGTCCTCGCGCCACGCCGACCGCCCGTGCCCGGGCAGGTCGATGGCCAGCGCCGGCACGCCGAGGCCGAGGATCACGGTGTCCCAGGTGTGGGCGTTCTGCCCACCGCCGTGCAGGAACACCACCTCGGGTGCCGCGACGCCCCACTTCAGCATGCTGATCGGGCCGTCGTCGATCCGCGCCACCGTCGGCAGCGGACCGTCGGCGCCGATCTGCTCGGCGTTCTCGTGCAGCAGCCCGAACTCGTCGAACGTCAGCAGGTCGTCGTCAGAAATCTCCTGGGCCACGTCTTCGGACACTACGCCCGAGCCGTGGAGCGCTCAGCTGCCGACCGGGGCGGTGGTCCGGATCAGGTGATCGAACGCCGAGAGTGCCGCGGTGGCACCGGCTCCGGCGGCGATGACGATCTGCTTGAACGGCACCGTCGTGCAGTCGCCGGCGGCGAACACGCCGGGGACGGACGTCTGGCCGCGCTCGTCGATCACGATCTCGCCGCGCTTGGACAGCTCGACGCTGCCCTCGAGCCACTCGGTGTTGGGCAGCAGCCCGATCTGGACGAAGACGCCCTGCAGGTCGAGGTTGTGCGACTCGCCGGTGGTCCGGTCCTGGTAGGTCAGGCCGGTGACCTGGTCCCCGTCGCCGAGGACCTCGGTGGTCAGCGTGCTCAGCAGGATGTCGACGTTCGGCAGGCTGCGCAGCTTGCGCTGCAGCACCTCGTCGGCGCGCAGCACCGAGTCGAACTCGATGAGCGTCACGTGGGAGACGACGCCGGCGAGGTCGATCGCGGCCTCCACGCCGGAGTTGCCGCCGCCGACGACTGCGACACGCTTGCCCTTGAACAGCGGTCCGTCGCAGTGCGGGCAGTAGGTGACGCCCTTGTTGCGGTACTCGGCCTCACCCGGCACGTCCATCGCGCGCCAGCGGGCGCCGGTCGCGAGGATGACGGTGCGCGCGGTCAGCGAGGCGCCGCTCTCCAGCGCGATCTCGACGAGGCCGCCCTCGTCGAGCGCGGGCAGCAGCTTGGCGCCGCGCTGCGTCTTCATGACGTCGACGTCGTACTCACCGACATGGGCTTCCAGCGCCGCGGCGTACTTCGGTCCCTCGGTGTGCGGGACGGAGATGTAGTTCTCGATGGCCATGGTGTCGAGCACCTGACCGCCGAAGCGCTCGGCGACCACACCGGTGCGAATTCCCTTGCGGGCGGCGTAGATCGCGGCCGCGGCGCCGGCAGGACCGCCGCCGACCACCAGCACGTCGAAGGGGTCCTTCTCGGCGATGGCCTCGGCGGTGCGCTGCGCTGCGCCGGTGTCGACCTTGCCGATGATCTGCTCGAGCGTCATGCGGCCCGAGTCGAACACCTCACCGCCCAGGAAGACGGTGGGAACGGCGAGCACCTTGCGCTGTTCGACCTCGTCCTTGAACAGCGCACCGTCGATGGCGACGTGGCTGATGCGCGGGTTGAGGATCGCCATCAGGTTCAGGGCCTGCACCACGTCGGGGCAGTTCTGGCAGGACAGCGAGAAGTAGGTCTCGAAGTGCAGGTCGGCATCGAGGCCCTGCACCTGCTCGAGCAGCTCGGGGGCTTCCTTCGAGGGGTAGCCACCGACCTGCAGCAGCGCCAGGGCCAGCGAGGAGAACTCGTGGCCGAGGGGGATGCCGGCGAACCGCACCTCGACGTCGGTGCCGGTGCGGCGGATGGCGAACGACGGCCGGCGGGCGTCGTCGTCGGTGCGCGTGTAGGTGATCTTGTCCGACATCGCCGCGATCTCGGTGAGCAGTTCGGCGAGCTCGGCGGACTTGGGACCGTCATCGAGGGAGGACACCAGCTCGATCGGCACGGTCAGCCGCTCCAGCAGGGACTTCAATTGGCCGGCGAGTGAGGTGTCGAGCATGCGGATCAACTCCATCGAGGATAGGAATGGCTGGGCCGTTGCGGCCCGAAAGATGTTGGGGTGAAGCAGTTCTGGTGAGCGGTACGGGCCCGGGTGGACCAGGCCCGTACCGTCATCAGCAGTGCGGAACTAGATCTTGCCGACGAGTTCCAGCGACGGGGCCAGGGTCTCTTCGCCCTCTTCCCACTTGGCCGGGCAGACCTCGCCCGGGTGGTTGCGCACGTACTGGGCGGCCTTGACCTTGCGGACCAGTTCGGCGGCGTTGCGGCCGATGCCCTCGGCGGTGACCTCGGTGAACTGGACGACGCCGTCGGGGTCGACCAGGAACGTGCCGCGGTCGGCCAGGCCCTGGTCCTCACGCAGCACCTCGAAGTTGGTGCTGATCTGCAGGGTCGGGTCGCCGATCATGGCGTACTGGATCTTGCCGATGGTGTCGGACGAGTCGTGCCACGCCTTGTGGGTGAAGTGGGTGTCGGTGGACACCGAGAACACCTCGACACCGAGGCGCTGCAGCTCCTCGTAGTGGTCGGCGAGGTCGCCGAGCTCGGTCGGGCACACGAAGGTGAAGTCGGCCGGGTAGAAGAAGAAGATGGCCCACTTGCCCTTGATGTCGGCGTCCGACACGGGGATGAAGGTGCCGTTCTTGTATGCGGTCGCGGTGAAGGGCTTGATCTGCTTGTTGATCAGGGCCACGAGAACCTCTCTTCGGGTTTATCGGATGTCTGTTACGAGTCCCCACACTAGTCGCTTTTTCTGGACTCGATCCAGTTTGAAGGCGAGTTGTGGTCAGTCTCACAAACCCGGGCCGGCGGTTCCGATGCCCCAAACGCCAAGTGGGCGACCAGGTTTCACCTGGCCGCCCACTCTGACGTCGATATTTACCCCTCGATGAAGGTTTCCAGCTGCTGGCGGGCGAGGTCGTCGGCGACCTGCACCGGCGGGCTCTTCATCAGGTAGGCCGAGGCCGGCAGGATCGGGCCACCGAGGCCACGGTCCTTGGCGATCTTGGCGGCGCGCACGGCGTCGATGATGATGCCGGCCGAGTTGGGGGAGTCCCACACCTCGAGCTTGTACTCCAGGTTCAGCGGCACGTCACCGAAGGCGCGGCCCTCGAGGCGCACGTACGCCCACTTGCGGTCGTCGAGCCACGCGACGTAGTCCGACGGGCCGATGTGCACGTTCTTGTCGTAGACCTTGTCGGCCAGCGAGCCGGTCAGGTTCGAGGTGACGGCCTGCGTCTTCGAGACCTTCTTGGACTCCAGGCGCTCGCGCTCGAGCATGTTCTTGAAGTCCATGTTGCCGCCGACGTTCAGCTGGTAGGTGCGGTCCAGCGTGACGCCGCGGTCCTCGAACAGCTTGGCCATCACGCGGTGGGTGATGGTGGCGCCGACCTGGCTCTTGATGTCGTCACCGACGATCGGCACACCGGCGTCCTCGAACTTCTTGGCCCACACCGGGTCCGACGCGATGAACACCGGCAGGGCGTTGACGAACGCGACCTTGGCGTCGATGGCGCACTGGGCGTAGAACTTGTCGGCCTCTTCGGAACCGACGGGCAGGTAGGAGACCAGGACGTCGACCTTCGCGTCCTTGAGGGCCTTGACCACGTCGACGGGCTCGGCGTCGGAAACCTCGATGGTGTCGGCGTAGTACTTGCCGATGCCGTCCAGGGTCGGGCCGCGCTGCACGATGACGTCGGTCGGCGGCACGTCGGCGATCTTGATGGTGTTGTTCTCGGAGGCGCCGATGGCCTCGGACAGGTCGAAGCCGACCTTCTTGGCGTCCACGTCGAACGCGGCGACGAACTTCACGTCGCGCACGTGGTACTGCCCGAACTTGACGTGCATCAGGCCCGGGACGGTCGAACTCTCGTCGGCGTCCTGGTAGTACTGCACGCCCTGGACGAGCGACGCCGCGCAGTTGCCTACGCCGACGATTGCGACGCGAACCTCGTTCGACTCAGACATGTGACGGTCTCCTTTTCCTACTCTTTCAGTGCATTCACCCGGGGGCGCGTGCGCTCAGGTTTGGTCGGCGTGGCCTTGTGACGGCGGCACCGTCGGTCCGGCAGTTGCCACGCGCTCGGCAGCAATCAGCTCGTTGAGCCATTTCACTTCGCGCTCACTGGACTCGAGCCCGAGCTGATGCAGCTGCCGGGTGTAGCGGTCGAGTGAACTGCTGGCCCGTGCGATCGCCTCGCGCAGACCTTCGCGACGTTCCTCGACCTGACGGCGCCGACCTTCCAGGATTCGCATCCTGGCCTCGGCGGGAGTCCGGTTGAAGAACGCCAAGTGCACACCGAATCCGTCATCGGTGTAGTTCTGGGGGCCGGTGTCGGCGACGAGTTCGGTGAACCGTTGCTTACCGGTGTCGGTGAGTTGGTAGACGCGACGCGCGCGACGCACCTTCGTCGAACCGAGCGGTGCCGCGTCTTCGACGATCAGGCCGTCGGCCTGCATGCGACGCAGCGCCGGGTACAACGAGCCGTACGAGAAGGCCCGGAACGCACCGAGCAGTCCGGTAAGCCGTTTGCGCAGCTCATAGCCGTGCATGGGGGACTCCAGCAGAAGCCCCAGGATGGCCAGCTCCAGCACAGTGTCACCTCCCGACCTGAATTGACGGCATCGCATATTGAGCGCTAGGACGCTTCAACACCTCGCGCCATAGTATCGCGCCGATATATACGCGGCCAATCGACGTCGCATACGGAGATGAACGGTGCTCGATGCGGCCGTCAACATCGGCCGAACACGGGGCGAATCAGCCGGGGTAGTTGATGCGCTTCGTATTGCCTTCGGGATCCAGTTCGATGTAGCCGCTGTTGTTGAACTTCCCGGACACATAGATCGAGATCGCGACGGTGTCCGGCGGGGCGGTGGTGTCCTTGCTGGCCTTGAAGATCAGGTAGACGGTGTTGATCTCGTTGCGCTTGATACCGAGCGTCTCCGGCGCGCCGTGCAGGATTCCGGTGATCTTCTCGAAGTTGAACTTGCCGAGGTCGACGACGCGTTCGTCACTGCTCACCGACGTGGTGTCGGGGTCGTCCCAGCCGCCGCGGTAGTCGTACCGCAGCACGCTGCGGGGTTCGCCCGGGTCGGGGCGCTCGAGGATGGCGTAGTCCGGGTAGATGGTCAGCTCATAGCCGGTGGTGTCGCCGAACTTCTTCTTCATCTGGGTGAACAGCCCGGTCAGCCCGCCGAGCGACTGCAGCTGGCGCGGCGGGGTGAGCACCACGGGAGTGACGCCGTCGGGCTTGGCGCCCGGGTCTTCGGCGGCGGTCAGTGGGGACTGGCCGGGCGCGGCGTAGAAGCCCCAGCCGATGGCGATACCGACCACGAGCATCACCGCGGCGCCGGCGGCCAGGATGCCCCAGCCGGTCGACCGCACCGCGCGGCCCGCGCCGGTCTTCAACGGCGGCAGCTTCACCGACGAGTTCGCGGTCTGCAGATCGCTTACCAGCGACCGCAGTTCGCCGAGAGTGACGGCCCGGGTCGCTGCCGCGACGCGCTGCCGGTGCTCCTCGGCGGACAGCTGGCCGTCGGCCAGTGCCGTGTCGAGAATCTGGCAGGTGTCGTTGCGGTCGCTGTCTTTCGCCCGGGTCGCTGCGGTGGCCACGGGGAAAGAGTAAAGGTCAGAGGCATGCCGTGGTGACCGTGGCCACAAGGCGGTCACCAGTGTGGCTACAACCCGGCTACATGCGCGCCATCACGCATCGGCCTTCAGGTGCCCGACGTACTCTGGTCAACGTGCGATTGCAGCGGCAGGTGGTCGACTATGCGCTCCGGCGCAGGTCGCTGCTGGCCGAGGTCTACTCGGGCCGGACCGGTGTCACCGAGGTGTGTGACGCCAACCCCTACCTGCTGCGCGCAGCAAAATTTCATGGTCGTACCAGTTCGGTGATGTGCCCGATCTGCCGGAAAGAACCGCTGACATTGGTGTCGTGGGTCTTCGGTGATCATCTCGGAGCGGTGTCGGGTTCGGCCCGCAGCACCGAAGAGCTCGCCCTGCTGGCGGCCAAATTCGACGAATTCGCGGTTCACGTGGTGGAGGTATGCCGCACTTGCAGTTGGAATCATTTGGTCAAGTCATATGTATTGGGAACGCCGAGTCCCCCGAAGGCGGCGAAGCCTCGCGGCACCCGGGCGGCGCGCTCGAAAGCGCGCACCGCCAGTGAGTGACGGAATGAGCGGGGCTGGGCGCCACAGCCGATCGGACAACGACGCGACCAGAGGAGCGGGCGCCGGCGCACCGCAAGGACGCCCCGGACCCGTGCCGCCGGACGACCGGCGCACCATGATCCTGCCGCCCGTCGGCAAGGCCGACGATGCGCGGCTGCGGGATCCGATCGACGTCGTGAAGGCCGCGCTCGACGGCACCAAGCGCCCGGGCCAGCCCCCGGTCGGCGCCGGCGCGGGGATGAACCCGCCGCCGAAGTCGCCCCCGCCGCCACCCCCGCGGACCGGCGGTGGCAGTGGTGGCAAGTCCGGCGGGCCGCAGCTGCCGCAGTTCAAGTGGAACTGGAAGGTGTTCCGCCGGCTCTGCTACGCGGGCGCCGTGGTGCTGCTGGTGCTGCCGATCGTCACGTTCGCGATGGCGTACCTCATCGTCGACATCCCCAAGCCGGGCGACATCCGGACCAACCAGGTGTCGACCATCCTGGCTAGTGACGGCAGCGAGCTCGCGAAGTTCGTGCCGCCGGAAGGCAATCGGGTCGACGTCAACATCGACCAGATCCCGGTGCACGTCCGCAACGCGGTGATGGCTGCCGAGGACCGGGACTTCTACACCAACCCGGGCTTCTCGTTCTCCGGCTTCGCGCGGGCGTTCAAGAACAACATCTTCGGTGGTGACCTGCAGGGCGGGTCGACCATCACGCAGCAGTACGTGAAGAACGCGTTGGTCGGTGACGCCCGCTCCGGTATGGGCGGCCTGGTCCGCAAGGCCAAGGAACTGGTGATCGCCACCAAGATGTCGCGGCAGTGGTCGAAAGACGAAGTGCTGCAGGCGTACCTCAACATCATCTATTTCGGCCGTGGCACCTATGGCATCGGCGCGGCGTCGAAGGCGTACTTCGGCAAACCGGTCGAGCAGCTCGACGTGGCCGAGGGCGCACTGCTCGCGGCACTGATCCAGCGGCCGTCGACCCTGGACCCGGCCGTCGACCCGGAGGGCGCCGCCGAGCGCTGGAACTGGGTGCTCGACGGCATGGTGACCATGGGCGCGTTGTCGAAGGAGGACCGCGCCCAGCAGAAGTTCCCGGCCACGGTGCCGCCGGAGCAGGCGCGGCAGGCGAACCAGACCGAAGGCCCCAACGGACTGATCCAGCGGCAGGTGATGAAGGAGCTGCAGAGCATCTTCAACATCAACGAGCAGGCGCTGAACACCGAGGGGCTGCAGGTCACCACGACCATCGACCCGAAGGCGCAATCGGCGGCCGAGGACGCGGTATCGAAGTACCTGGACGGCCAGGCCGATGACATGCGCGCGGCGGTGGTGTCGGTCGACCCGCACACCGGTGGCATCAAGGCCTACTACGGCGGCTCCGACGCCAACGGCTTCGACTTCGCGCAGGCCGGTCTGCCGACAGGTTCGTCGTTCAAGGTCTTCGCGTTGGTGGCGGCCCTCGAGCAGGGCATCGGGCTGGGTTACCAGATCGACAGTTCGCCGGTGACGGTCAACGGCATCAACATCACCAACGTCGAGGGCGAGGGCTGCGGCACCTGCAGCATCGCCGAGGCGCTCAAGCGGTCGCTCAACACCAGCTATTACCGGTTGATGCTCAAGCTCAAGCACGGCGCGCAGGATGTCGCCGACGCCGCGCACAAGGCCGGTGTCGCCGACAGCTTCCCGGGCGTCGAGCACACGCTGTCCGAGGACGGCAAGGGCGGCCCGCCCAACAACGGCGTCGTGCTGGGTCAGTACCAGAGCCGTGCGCTGGACATGGCGTCCGCGTACGCGACGCTGGCGGCGTCCGGCGAGTACCACAAGCCGCACTTCGTGCAGAAGGTCGTCAACGGCGACGGGCAGGTGCTGTTCGACGCGACATCCCAGGACAACTCGGGTGAGCAGCGGATCCCGAAGGCCGTCGCCGACAACGTGACCTCGGCGATGCAGCCCATCGCCGGCTACTCGCGCGGCCACAACCTGGCCGGCGGTCGTCCGTCCGCGTCGAAGACGGGCACCGTGCAGCTCGGTGACACGGGCGCCAACCGCGACGCGTGGATGGTCGGCTACACGCCGTCGCTGTCCACCGCGGTGTGGGTCGGTACGACGGCCGGGACGCAGCCGCTGGTGAACAAGGGCGGCGGGCCGGTGTACGGCTCGGGGCTGCCGTCGGACATCTGGAAATCCACGATGGACGGCGCGCTGAAGGGCACCGACAACGAGTCGTTCCCGAAGCCGACGGCCATCGGCGGCTACGCGGGTGTGCCGCAGGCACCGGTGATCAAGCCCCCGGCGCCCGATGACCCGCAGGCGCCCATGCCGGGCGCGCCGTCGGAGACCGTGGTCCAGCCGACGCTCGTCATCGCGCCGGGCATCACGATCCCGTTCGGGCCGCCGACCACGATGCAGGTTGCCCCGCACCAGGATGCGCCCCCGCCTCCGGCCGGTGGTGACCCGAACCAGCCTGGCCCCCCGCCGCCGCCGTGACGGTCGACGAACCAGACGAGTCCGGCGTCCCGACGGTCTCGCCGGCCCGCTTGGCCCGGGACCTGCGCAGCGCCGACGATCGCGACCTGCCCAGCCGGACCGACGTCATGGGTGCGGCGCTGTCCGGGGTCGTCGGCGGGCCGGTGGGCCGGCACGCCATGATCGGCCGAGCGCTGTTCCTCACGCCGTTCCGGGTGATGCTGATCATCGCGCTGGTCTTCCTCGGGCTGGGCTACACCACCAAGGCGCCGTGCCTGGTGACAACCGGCACCGGCACCGCCGATCAGCGGGTTGCCAACTGGCAGAACCAACGCGCTTATTACGAGTTCTGCTACTCGGACACCGTGCCGCTGTACACCGCGGAGCTGCTGAACCTGGGCAAGTTCCCGTACAAGTCCAGCTGGATCGAGACCGACAGCACCCAGAAGCCGCGCGTTCAGTACGACGGCACCCGCGCGATCCGCTACATGGAGTATCCGGTGCTGACCGGCATGTACCAGTACGCGGCGATGTCGGTGGCCAAGACCTACACGGCGCTGTCCAAGCTGGTCCGGATGCCGGTGGTCGCCGAGGTGATCATGTTCTTCAACGTCTCGGCGTTCGGGCTCGCGCTGGCGTGGATGGCCACCGTCTGGGCGACCATGCTCATGTCCGGCCGGCGCCCGTGGGACGCCGCGGTGGTCGCCGGGTCGCCGATCCTGATCTTCCAGGCGTTCACCAACTTCGACGCCCTCGCGACCGCATGCGCGGCCGGCGCCATGCTGGCCTGGTCCCGCCGAAAACCGGTGGTGACCGGCCTGCTCATCGGCGTCGGGGTGGCGCTGAAGCTGTATCCGTTGCTGCTGCTGATCCCGCTGGCGATGCTGGCGGTGCGGACCGGCAAGTGGCGGCCGGTGGCCAAGACCGCGATCACCGCGTTGGTCACGTGGATCGCGGTGAACCTGCCGATCATGGTGATGTTCCCGCGCGGCTGGTCGGAGTTCTTCCGGCTCAACACCCGCCGCGGTGACGACATGGATTCGCTCTACAACGTCGTGAAGTCCTTCACCGGCTGGGGCGGTTTCGACACCAACCTCGGATTCTGGGAACCGCCGACGGTACTCAACACCGTCACGGCGGTGCTGTTCGTCTTGTGTTGTGCGGCAATCGCTTACGTCGCGTGGACGGCGCCGCAGCGGCCGCGACTGGCGCAGCTGGCGTTCCTCGTCGTCGCGGCGTTCCTGCTGACCAACAAGGTGTGGAGCCCGCAGTACTCGCTGTGGCTGGTGCCGTTGGCCGCGCTGGCGCTGCCGCATCGTCGAATCCTGTTGGCGTGGATGACCATCGACGCGCTGATCTGGATTCCGCGGATGCTGTACCTCTATGGCGATCCCAAACTCGGACTGCCCGAACAGTTCTTCACCACGACGGTGTTGCTGCGCGACATCGCGGTGATCGGCCTGTGCGCATTGGTTGTTCGCGCCATCTACCGACCCGAGATGGATCTGGTCCGCTGGGGCGGACGCGTGGACGATCCGTCGGGCGGCGTGTTCGACGAGGCCGGCGACAATTCGCCGCGCTGGTTGCCCGCCCGGTTGCGGCCCCGTCCGATCGCCGTCGACGAGCCCGATCCGGACCCCGAACCGGAGCTGGCGCCGACGGCATAAATGGGCTGCGTTCCGTCGCGCGCGGTGGCAGGGTCGAGACGTGACCGATCTGACCTTTTCTGACTCCGTCGTCGTCGACACCGATCCCGAGACGCTCTACGCCCTGGTCTCCGATGTGACCAACATGGGTAAGTGGAGCCCGCAGTGCAAAGAGTGCTGGTGGGAGGACGAAGACGGCGGCCCGGTGGCCGGCGCCTGGTTCAATGGCCGCAACGAAACCGCCGATCGGACCTGGGAGACCCGTAGCCAGGTGGTCGTCGCCGAGCCCGGCCGCGAGTTCTTCTGGGAGGTCAACGGCGGCTGGGTGCGCTGGGGCTTCACCCTCGATCCCGTCGACGGTGGCACCCGACTGACGCAGTCGTGGGAGTTCCTGCCGGCCGGTATCGAGGGCTTCCACGGGCGCTGGGGCGACGATGCCGAAGCCCAGATCGCACTCCGCTCGAAGTATGCGAAGGAAGGCATCCCGGTGACACTCGCGGCGATCAAGAAGACGGCCGAGGCCTAGGTTTCGCGGCCGCCGGGGCTGCCGCCGCGAGCGTGCACACCGGGGCTGCCGCCGCGAGCGTGCACACAGATCACGCAAGTCGCCGGCGCGGCGCGCTGGCTGCACGCTCGCGGCGTCCGCGCGCTCTCCCTCGGACTCAGCCCTGATACGGCGGCAGATACTGCGGAAAGCACTGTGGCGCAACCGGATTGCGGGGCGCCTGTATCCACGCGGTGGTTGACGGCAGCAACGCCAGGACCATCGTGGTGATCGGAAATGCCAGGCCGACAACGGCGCTGACGACACCTTCGGGCGAGTACCAGTCATCCGCCGTCACCGCGGTGGTGAACACGGCGGTCATCAGGTTGCTCACGATGGCCACCGCACATCCACTCACCACGAGCCACCGGCCGAGCATCTTGCGGCGAAAGAGCAGCACTGCGCCGGCGATGAGCAACACGCTCAGCACCGTGCCGAGTACGAGCCCGATGATCACCATGGCGACCATTCCGATGGCGAGGATGCCGAAGATGCTGTCGAGGAACTCGAGATCAGAGCGGTCGAAATTACTGCCGATCGACGCGATGACGATCAGGAAGAACAGCGAGACGGCGGTGATGCCGAGGCTGAGCAATCCGCCGAGTGCCGCCAGCACGCCGGCGGTGATCGCGGTGCCACCGCTCGGTTGGGCCGGCACCGCCGGCAGGGCGGGGTAGGCGCCCGGCTGCGGGTACTGCGGGTACGTCATGTTTTCCCTCTGGCGCCGGGTTGGTCCACTCAGCCCTGGTACGGCGGGTACTGCGGAAAGTATTGCGGCGCAACGGGAGTGCGCTTGGCCTGAATCCAGGCCACCGTCGAGGGTCGCAGTGCCAACACCATCGTCAGGATCGGAAAGAGTAGGCCTAGGAAGCCAAGTCGGGGACCGCCTTCGTATTCCGAGATGGCGTTATGCAACCCGTAGCTGATCACTGTCCCGCCGATGACCAGTGCGCATCCGGCGGTGATGAGCCAGCGGCTGGGCATCTTCCGCATGAACAACATCGTCGCGCCCACGATGAGCAACAAGGCGGCGACCAAGCCCGACGCGACGAAGACGATTGCGAGTGCGTACGTCCCGCCAGGGAAGGAAGCGGCGGACTCACTTCTGATCCGGGCGATCGAGGAGAAACCAGCTAGAGCCATGCCGCCATTCGCCAGCGCACCCAGGATCGACAGGACTGCCGCACCGATCGCTGTGCCGCCACTTGGCGGAGCCGGTGGCATGGGCGGATACCCGCCCGGATAACCAACTGGCTGCGGGTATCCCTGCTGGTAGACGGGCTGCGGCGGATAGCCCTGTGGATACCCCGGCTGCTGCGGGTGGCCGGGCTGCCCCGGAAATCCCTGGCCGTACGGCCCCTGTGGATACGTCATGCTTCCCCCTCGCTCAGCCCTGAGGCGGCGGATAGTACGGATACGGCTGCGGCGCAATGGGATTCCGCTTCGCCCGTATCCATCGGCCGGTCGAGGGCAGGAAAGTGAATACGACGGTCGCCACCGAGAAGATCATGATCGGGAGGGTGATCACCGCCCCGACGGTGCTATCCCCGTCCGCATTTGCGCCCAGGAAGGCTCCCAGTCCGAACGCGAAGATCGGCACGCATCCGACGCCGATGAGCCAGCGACCGGCCGGCTTGCGCGACAGCAGCATGAAGCCCCCAGCCAGGACGAGCAGACCGCCGACGACCGAGATCCCAAGGAACAGGTGGCCGACGTGTGCCGGAGAGCGGGTGGCGAACGGGCCCGGTTCCTTCGTGAGGGACTCCACCAAAGCCATGGCACCGAGGCCCCCATGCAGCAGTCCGCCCATGATCGCCAGCACGCCCGCGATGACTCCACCGATCCCGCCAGTCGACGCGGGCGGCACGGGAGCAGGCGGAAAACCGCCCGGATACGCCCCCGGATACCCGCCCGCCTGCGGGTATCCCTGCTGGTAGACGGGCTGGGGCGGATAACCCTGCGGATAACCCGGCTGCGGCGGGTGGCCGGGTTGCCCCGGATACCCCTGGCCATACGGCCCCTGCGGATACGTCATGCGTCCCCCTCGCCGACAATGATCGTCCACCCAGCCTAGCGAGCTTGACGCCTCCGTCAGGACAGCTCTTCCGAGCGCCGATTTCGCAGCTCAGGGGCTCTTCGGGTAACCTAACCCGGTTGCCGACGCAGGCGACCCTCCTGCCACGGAACACGCCGTGGCCGATACGACCATAGGAGGTGATGGGTTCCACATGCGTCCATACGAAATCATGGTCATTCTCGACCCCACACTTGACGAGCGCACCGTAGCTCCGTCGCTGGAGACGTTCCTGAACGTCGTCCGCAAAGACGGCGGCAGCGTCGAAAAGGTGGACATCTGGGGCCGTCGCCGGCTGGCTTACGAGATCGCCAAGCACGGTGAAGGCATCTACGCGGTTGTCGACCTGAAGGCCGAACCGGCCACGGTCAACGAGCTCGACCGTCAGCTGAACCTGAACGAGTCGGTGTTGCGTACCAAGGTCCTGCGGACCGACAAGCACTAGAAGCACCGAAGCTCTGCGGATTTGTCGCGGGCCTTGCGTAGGCTCGCGCCTAATTCACCCAATCCGTCCCAGGAGGATCTCGTGGCTGGTGACACCACCATCACCGTTATCGGAAACCTGACCGCTGACCCGGAGCTGCGTTTCACGCCGTCCGGAGCTGCTGTTGCGAACTTCACCGTGGCCTCGACGCCGCGGATGTTCGACCGGCAGAGCAACGAGTGGAAGGACGGGGAGGCGCTGTTCCTCCGCTGCAACATCTGGCGCGAGGCGGCCGAGAACGTCGCCGAGAGCCTGACCCGGGGGTCGCGTGTCATCGTGACCGGCCGGCTGAAGCAGCGCTCGTTCGAGACCCGCGAGGGTGAGAAGCGCACCGTGATGGAGGTCGAGGTCGACGAGATCGGCCCGTCCCTGCGGTACGCGACGGCGAAGGTGAACAAGGCCAACCGCAGTGGCGGTGGCGGTGGCGGCTTCGGCGGCGGCGGGGGTTCCCGTCAGTCCGCTGGTGGCGGCGCTCCGGCCGACGACCCGTGGGGCAGCGCCCCGGCTTCGGGTTCGTTCGGCGGCGCCGACGACGAGCCGCCCTTCTGATCCACGTAATTGGCTGGGCAACCAGCTAGACCCAGAAAGAGAAAGACATGGCCAAGGCCACCAAGCGGCGTCCGGCGCCGGAAAAGCCGGTCAAGACCCGCAAGTGCGTGTTCTGCTCCAAGAAGGCGCAGACCATCGATTACAAGGACACCGGACTGCTCCGGACCTACATCAGCGAGCGCGGCAAGATCCGTGCGCGTCGCGTCACCGGTAACTGCGTGCAGCACCAGCGCGACATCGCCATTGCCGTGAAGAACGCCCGCGAGGTTGCGTTGCTCCCGTTCAGCTCGTCGACTCGATAGGGAGGACTGAGAAAAATGAAGCTCATTCTGACCACTGAGGTCGACCACCTGGGTTCGGCCGGCGACACCGTTGAGGTTCGCGACGGCTACGGCCGTAACTACCTGCTGCCCCGCGGCCTGGCCATCGTGGCCACCCGCGGTGCCGAGCGTCAGGCCAACGAGATCCGTCGCGCGCGTGACGCCAAGACGGTTCGCGACCTGGACCACGCCAACGAGCTGAAGCAGGCGATCGAGGCCCTCGGCCCCGTGTCGCTGGCCGTCAAGGCCGGTGCCGACAGCGGCAAGCTGTTCGGTTCGGTGACCGCGGGCGACGTCGTCGCCGCGATCAAGAAGGCCGGTGGCCCGAACCTCGACAAGCGCACCGTAGAGCTGCCCAAGGCGCACATCAAGTCGGTCGGCACCCACAAGATCGCGGTGCGTCTGCACCCGTCGGTCAACGTGCCGGTGTCGCTGGCTGTCGTCGCCGGATAGGCACCCGGTAGCTCAAACAGCAGAACGCCCGGGTGGAGTCAATCTTTGGCTTCGCCCGGGCGTTTTCTGTTGACAGTGGGCGAATTTTTTACGCCAATCTGCAAACAGTGATCTACGCCGGCTGTTAACCTACGCGGCCCTTTTCTGCCACGCGTACGCAACACAACACGCCCGAGATGGCTACCCGGCACGACACGCCGCACCAATTCTCATACACAGGCTCACAGGCGATATATAGGCTGTTGACCTGCAGGGTTGGGAATTTACCCGCTGGTATTCCACAAGTTCTCCCCAACCCGTCAACATCGTTGTCCACGTCTTTCCACATTTCATCCCCAGGGTTATCAACAGGGGTGGTTTCGGGAGGCTCCAGCAACGTCTAGCGTGATGCGTCGCGCGACAGGTGAGTGGCTTGCGGGTCCGACTTGTCGGGGCGGTGAAGTACGGTCACAGGTAGCTCGTTCGAACGTTTGTTTGACATCGATTTTCGGGGAGGAGGAGCGCTTCGTGGCTGTCGCTGACGACCTGGGTCGTTCCGACATGGAGGAGCCGCCCAGCGAGGATTTCGGCCGTCAACCGCCGCAGGACATGGCTGCCGAGCAGTCGGTCCTCGGTGGCATGTTGCTGTCCAAGGACGCGGTCGCCGACGTCCTGGAGCGCCTGCGTCCCGGCGACTTCTACCGCCCCGCGCACCAGAACATCTACGACGCCATCCTCGATCTGTACGGCCGGGGTGAGCCCGCTGACGCCGTCACGGTCGCCGCCGAACTCGACCGTCGCGGACTGCTCAAGCGCATCGGCGGCGCGCCGTATCTGCACACCCTGATCTCCACGGTGCCCACCGCGGCCAACGCCGGCTTCTACGCCGGCATCGTGGCGGAGAAGGCCACGCTGCGCCGCCTCGTCGAGGCCGGCACGCGCGTCGTGCAGTACGGCTACGCGGGCACTGAGGGTGCCGATGTGGCCGACCTCGTGGACCGCGCGCAGGCCGAGATCTACGACGTCACCCAGACCCGCAGCAGTGAGGACTTCACCGTCCTGGAGGAGCTGCTGCAGCCCACCATGGACGAGATCGACGCCATCGCGTCCCAGGGCGGTATCTCGCGCGGTATCCCGACCGGTTTCACCGAGCTCGACGAGATCACCAACGGTCTCCACCCGGGCCAGATGATCATCGTGGCCGCGCGCCCCGGTGTCGGTAAGGCGCTGGCGCTCGACACCCCGCTGCCCACGCCCGGTGGCTGGACCACCATGGGTGATGTCTCGGTGGGCGACGAGCTGATCGACGCCAACGGTCAACCCACCCGCGTGGTCGCCGCGACTCCCGTCATGGAGGAGCGCCCGTGCTACGAGATCGACCTGTCCGACGGCACCACCATCGTGGCCGACGCGTCGCACCAGTGGCCGACCGGCCGCGGCATCGTCACCACCGCGACCCTGCGGCCCGGCGCTGACCGCCTCGAGCCGGCACTGACCGCCGGCGGGCTGGCGGTGCTCACGCGGCCCGTGACGATCACCGATGTGCGCCGGGTGGAATCGGTGCCGGTGCGCTGTGTCGAGGTCGACAACCCGGCCCACCTGTACCTGGCCGGGCGGTCGATGGTGCCGACGCACAATTCGACGATCGGGCTGGACTTCATGCGGTCCTGCTCGATCAAGCACCAGCAGGCCAGCGTCATCTTCTCGCTGGAAATGAGCAAGACCGAGATCGTCATGCGACTGCTCTCGGCCGAAGCCAAGATCAAGCTCGGTGACATGCGCTCGGGTCGCATGAGTGACGACGACTGGACCAAGCTGGCCCGCCGCATGAGCGAGATCTCCGAGGCGCCGCTCTACATCGACGACTCGCCGAACCTGACCATGATGGAGATCCGGGCCAAGGCCCGCCGTCTGCACCAGAAAGCCAACCTGCGGCTCATCGTCGTGGACTACATGCAGCTGATGACCTCGGGTAAGAAGTTCGAGTCCCGGCAGCAGGAAGTCTCGGAGTTCTCGCGGTCGCTGAAGCTGATGGCCAAGGAACTCGAGGTTCCCGTGGTCGCCATCAGCCAGCTGAACCGTGGTCCCGAACAGCGCACCGACAAGCGCCCGCAGGTGTCGGACCTTCGTGAGTCGGGATCGCTGGAGCAGGACGCCGACATGGTCATGCTGCTGCACCGCCCGGACTCCATCGACCGCGACGACCCGCGCGGTGGTGAAGCCGACATCATCCTGGGCAAGCACCGTAACGGCCCGACCGCGAATATCACTGTGGCACACCAGCTTCACTTCTCGCGGTTCACGAATATGGCGAGGTAGTTCTCGGCAGCTCTCACCAGTGATGCCGGAGTGTCGAGGAACGTCAGCTTCCTCGCGGGATATCGCCGAGGTCGGCTCATTTCCTCGGCGCTTCTCGACAAGTCCATCATGACCCCGCCCAAATTCGGGGTGGAAGCGCGGTGGCCGTTGCGGATTGATAGCCAACAGGTCGCCCACCGGCGCTAGCCGGTGATTTCGGTGAGGGAAAGGTCTTGCCCGACTGGTCATTTCGGGGAAACCGCGCATCGGACACCGTTCGGCAAATCGTGGCAGACCACTACCACGGGTGGCGTGAACCCGCCCGCGAAGTCTCGACGGAGATTGAACCGAGTCCCGATACGGAAATGGTCGTGCGGGAAATTGATTCCGCATGGCGGCGGCGATCGTTGGGGGGCTCAGGCAGCTCTCGTGCAGTTCTTGCGGTTCCTGCCGACCATGGCCTGCGTGACGGCGGACACGTCGGATCGCCCATGTGAGCCCGAACACCATGCAGGCCAACAGGTTTCGACAAGCCGTCGATACCGCGTTTAATGACAGGGCGTTTGGCCTAGCGGGCCGGCAAAGGGGGGTGGTGCAGTGGCGGGTCCCGACTCGGGGAGCGACCTCGATGGATTGCCGCCGCCGCCAATCGCCGAGGGGCAGGTCCATGCCCCGTTGAACCCCGACCGTAGCCCGCCGTACCAGGCGGCAGCGGTTGGGCTGGTGCTGTTCTTCGTGCTGGTGCTGGCGCTGACTTGGTCCCAGTTCCGAGGCTATTTCGACACCAAGGCCCAGCTGTTCGTGGTGTACAACCGGTCCGGGTTGTCGATGGATCCTGGTTCCAAGGTCACCTTCAACGGGGTGCCGATCGGCCGGTTGCAGGCCGCTGAGGCCCAGTCTGGGAATGATGGCCGGGCTCAAGCCAAACTTGTTCTCAGCGTCGATCCGCAGTACTTGGACCTGTTGCCGAGCAACGTGGACGTCAAGCTGTTGGCCACCACCGCGTTCGGCAACAAGTACATCGCGTTCACCTCGCCGGCCAACCCGTCGCCACAGCGCCTCAAAAGTGGTGACGTGATCAACGCCAGTGGCGTCACCACGGAGTTCAATACGCTGTTCGAGACCATCACCGCGATCTCCGGGCAGGTGGACCCAGTCAAGCTCAACCAAATTCTGACCGCCGCGGCTCAGGCTCTCGACGGGCTGGGGGACAAGTTCGGACAGTCCTTGGTCAACGGCAACGACATCTTGGGTGACATCAACGCGCGGATGCCCGTATTGCGGCATGACATCAAGGCCTTGGCCGACCTATCGCAGTTGTACGCCGACGCATCCCCGGATCTGTGGGACGGCCTGGCGAACGCGGTCACGACGGCCCGCACCCTCAATGATCAGCGCGGCAATCTGGACCAGACGTTGGTCGCTGCGGTCGGGTTCGGCAACACCGGTGGCGACATCTTGGAGCGAGGTGGTCCGTACCTGACCCGGGGCGCCGAGGACTTGCTGCCGACGACCCGGTTGCTGGACAAGTACAGCCCCGAGTTGGACTGTCTGTTCCGCGGCTTCGCCTCCGGTGCGCCGGCCGCGGCCAAGGGCCTCGGCGGTAACGGTTACTCGCTGGCCATGCACATGGAACTGGTCGGCACCGCCAACGCCTATGTCTACCCAGACAACCTGCCTCGGATCAACGCCTCCGGCGGTCCGATGGGTCGCCCGGGTTGTTGGACGGTCACCAAGGACATCTGGCCGATGCCCTACATGGTGATGGACACCGGCGCGTCGATCGCGCCGTACAACCACTTCGGCTTGGGCTCGCCGTTCGCGTCCGAGTACATCTGGGGACGTCAAGACGGGTCGAGCACCATCAACCCCTGACCCAAGCGTCGCCCGACGGCTCCCGTAGGCGCGGCTCTTCCGCTAGCTGATGACCACGCGCGTGGTTGACGGCCATGGTTGGACAGCGCAGGCGCCACTTTTGTAGCCTCCTGGACAACTAAGGCACATGGGCAGTCGGCTCGACGGAGCAGACGTCGACAGCGTCGAAGGATGCGCAGTCTTGAAGGTTCACTCACCGCTTGTGGCGAATGACGCCGCCCGCAAGCCGGTGGTCGGTGCCATCGCGGGACTGGTCGCACTGAGCGTGGTGTGGGCTGGCGTGGCGCAGGCCGACCCGCCCCAGGATGGGTTGGCACAGCTCAACGAGCTGTCCCGCCAGGTCGAACAGCTGTCCGACACCATCCGCAATGCGCAGCCGGATCTCGACGCGAAGCTGCAGTCGCTGAGTCAGGCGGACAAGAAGCACTCCGACGATCTCGCCGGCCTCGAGGCGACCAAAGCCCAACTGAACGCCTACCAGCAGGACGTGGACCAATATGCCGCTGCGGCCTACATGGGTGGGCGAACCGACGGCGTCAGCGCCATTCTGACCGCGTCGTCGCCCGCGAACCTGATCGCCGCCCTGGCCGTCCAGCGGGTGGTGGCTACCGAGATCTCCGCGCAGATGCGGGGCTTCCGTCAGGCCTACCAGGACGCGCAGGCCAGCGAGGAGGCCTCGGCAAAGTCCGCGGCTGACGCGAAGGCGGCCGTCGACGCGGCTGCTGCGGTCCGAGCGGACTTGCAGAACATGCGGGCTCGGCTGCGTAAGCAGATGGCCGCTGTCAGCGCGAGCTATGCCGCGTTGCCCCCGGCCCAGCAGGCGGGAGTGGTCCTCCCGACGGCAGCCGTCACGGCAGCGTTGGGCCCGATCGCGCCGATCCCCACGGTCGGGATGAGCGGTTTGGTCCCCAACGCGAGGGCGATCGTGGACTACATCATGGCCACCTACCCCGGCGTGAAGTCGATTGGTGGCGTGCGCGCAGATCGGCTTCCCGACCACCCGAGCGGGCATGCGGTGGACATCATGATCGGCTCGGACATGGGTCTCGGGGACGAGATAAAGGCCGATCTCGAGAGTCAGGCGGGACGCTTCGGCATCTCCTACACAATGTGGCGGGTGGCTGCCCACTTCGACCACGTCCACGTGACCGTCTCCTGAAGATCCGTTATTTCGCAAGGTCCCCTCGGACTGGTCGGCCGTGACATCGGGCCGGGCCGCCTGGCCGGAGGCCTTCAACTGCCGGCTTGAGTAGCGCTGCCGCTATGTGCTCGGGATCACGTAATTCGCACGTTCGGCTTGAGCCACCGGTCACGACTAACCCATATACGGCGGTTGCTGGCCGCAACCGCTCACGAGATGAACGCCAAGTCGACGATTGCCGCCAGCGCAGTCGTTCACCAATCTCGAAGGGGGAACTGGAGCAACATGTTTAGCCGTGTACTAGCCCTTGCCGGTGCCGCTGCGGTTCTCGGCGCGCTGCTATCTACAGCAATCCCTGTGCAGCTGGGAGCTGTGGACCGGTTTGGAACGCCGATTCCCTGCGGGACCGGCTTTCGCCCGGACTTCGAAGTCGCCCGAGTACAAGACCAGATCAATTTGGATCTGCACACCAACCGCGGGCCCATGTTCGCGCCGAGCAACTATGTCGAGCAGTGCCAGTCGATACTGGCTGACCGTCAGTCGACGACGCTGCCGGTTGGCGCCGGTGGAGTGGTGGCCCTCATCGCGGCCGTGGTCCTGTGGAGTCACCGCCGTCCGCAGGCGGGCGAGGAACCTGCCATGGCGCCTGTGCTGACGCCGCCGTTCAGCCGAGAGGCTGCGTTGTCGTAGCAGCAGGCGCACTTCGGCGCGACGGTTCTGGAGCGGCGGCGGCCGCAGGCCTGAGCAGTCGGTGTGCGATCACGCCGATCACCAGCGCCCAGAACGCCGCACCGACACCGGCCACCGTCGTTCCCGAGGCGGCAACGATCAGCGTCACCGCTGCGGGGAGTCGCGCCGATTCGTCGGCCATTGCTCCCGCGCAGGCGCCGGCAAAAGCACTGAGTAGTGCCACACCGGCAACGGCCTGCACGACACCCGCCGGGGCCGCGAGAACAGCCGCTGTCAGTCCGGTGGAGACCAGGCCGAGCCCGCAGTACACCGCCCCCGTCGTGAACCCGGCGATCCAGCGGCGCCGGGGGTTCGGATCGGCGTCCGGTGCGGCCGCCAACGCGGCGCTGATCGCGGCCAAGTTGACGGCGTGTCCGCCGAACGGAGTCGCCAGCAAGGAACCGATCCCGGTCACCGTCAGCGCCGGACGCCAGGGAACGCGGTAACCGAAGCCCGACATGACAGCGACGCCGGGGATGTTCTGCGCTGCCATGGTCACGATGTACAGCGGCACAGCGATGCCGGTGAGCGCTTGCATGGTGAAGGTGGGAGCCGTGACCTGCAGGTGGGGGATCCATGCAGTGGCTGCGGGCAGGGCGTGGTTGCGGACCAGTGTCACCGTGATCACCACCAGGGCGGCGCCGAACGCGGCCGGTACGGCCCAGCGGGGCCGGAGCGCGATCATGATCAGCCACACCACCAGCACCGGTGCGATCGCACCCGGATCGTGGGCCAAGGCGGTAACTGGAGCGACGCACAGCGGGAGGAGGACCCCCGCGAGCATCGCCTGAGCGACGGGATTGGGGATGCGGGTGACCAGGCGCGCGAGCGCCGGCCAGAGGCCCGTCGCCAGCAGCAGCACCGCCGTGAGCGCGAACGCGCCGACGGCCGCGGGCCACCCGCCGGCCACCGCACCGGTCGTGACCAGCAGCGCCGCGCCGGGCGTCGACCACGCACTGGTGATCGGCATCCGGAACCGCCACGACAGCAGCATCGATGACGCGCCCATCGCCAAACTCACCGCCACCAGACCCGAGGCCGCCTGTTGCGGATTTGCGCCCGCTGCCCGCAGCCCCGCGAGTACCACCGCGAACGACGACGTGAAGCCGACCAGGGCGCACACCACGCCGGCACTGATCGGGACTGCCTTCGAGACGTCCTGTTCCATCCGCACCCTCCGTTCTGAATACGGAACGTTCTGTAAACAGAACGTACCATGAAGAGATGTATGCGGGAGAGGTCGGTCGCCGGTTGCGAGAGCTGCGGGTGGAGCGGGGTCTGAGCCTGTCCGAGCTCGCCCGCCGAGCCGGGGTGGGCAAGGGGTCGTTGTCCGAGATCGAGTCGGGCGGCCGCAATCCCACGGTCGAGACCCTCTATGCCCTGTGTGAACCCCTGGATGTGCCGCTGACCGCGCTGGTCGGCGAGACCCCGGGCGTGCACCCAGCCGCCGACGGCGGGATGCGCACGGTGCTGCTTTCGGTGCGGCACCTGCCCCGGGTGACCGTTGAGGTGTTCCGCCTGGAGTTCCCCGATGGCGCCGAGCACATCTCGCCGTCGCACGGGGTCGGCGTTCGCGAGCACCTCACGGTTGTCGATGGCAAGGTGCTGGCCGGGCCGGTCGGTGAGGAGAGTCTGGTCGAGGAGGGGGCGACGCTGAGTTGGCTGAGCGATCGCCGCCACCGGTTCGCCGCTCCCGATGGTGCTGCTGAAGCGGTAGTGGTGATCACCACCCCGCGGTGAGGGCCGGCGGAAGGAAGCCGGGCCGCCCGGCTAGGAAGGGAAATCCGCGCTGCGAGAGAGTCTTTCGTTCGCCCGGATGTCGGCCAGGTTCTGCTCCAGCGCATCGATCACGGCGTCGTATCCGCTGTTGCCCAGGACCAGCCGGCGGGGCGGCGGGTCCTGGGCCATCGCCGCGAGTACCGCACGAGCTCCGCGGCGAGGGTCGCCGGGCTGCGCACCGTCCATCCCGACGAAGGTGGCACGGACCTGCTCCAGCATGTCGTGATATTCCGGAATTGCCTCAGCGACAGGCTCATTGGCGAAGCCGGCGTAGGCATTCGTGCGGAACGCTCCGGGTTCGACCGTCAAGACGGAGATGCCCTGTGCGGCGACCTCGTCGCGTAGCGCATCGGTGATGGCTTCGATGGCGAACTTCGTCGCGCTGTAGTAGCCGAATCCGACGGCCGACACGAGCCCGGCCACCGAGGACACGTTGACGATCCACCCGCTTCCGCGGGCGCGCATGCCTGGCAGCACGGCGCGCGTCACGGCCAGCACCGCAAAGAAGTTCAGTTCGAACATCGCCCGCAACGAGGTCTCGTCCATTCCCTCGATCGATCCGTACCAACCGCGACCCGCATTGTTGACCAGCACATCGATACCGCCGAAGTGCTCCTCGGCCGCGCGCACCGCGCGCTGTACCTGCGCTGCATCGGTGAGTTCCAGCGGCACGACGAGAACGGCGTCACCGTACTGTTCGGCCCAGGTCGCCAGCTCCTGCGGGCGCCGGGACGTCAGCACCACACGGTCTCCCGTCTCGAGCGCCGCTTCGGCGAAGGCCACCCCGAAGCCGCCGGGCGTACCGCCGGTGATGAACCATCTCCGGCTCATGGCTCGATCACCAACCGGCTGATCGACTCGCCGTCGAGGGTGAAGCGGAAACGGAGGTCGACGACCCCGCCGGGGAAGTCGCCCTCCAGATGCTGACCGACGTCGATGGTCGTGTCGGTGGTGGTCGCCCCGGTGAACTCGGAGGTATAGGTGTACTCGCCGGCTGAGGCGGTCAGCCAGGCTCCAATCTCGTGACGGCCTGTGTAGTCGCGCCCCTCATCGGTCACGACCGCATCGGCGGTGAAGGTGGCAACCGCGCGGCCGTCCTGCGGGGTGCTGAGCGCGGTCATGAACGTCTTTATGTTGTCCGGGAGGCCATCCCAATCTGTGGTCATGACCTCACGGTGGAGCTTCCTGTAGGGGGAGGGTCAAGTCGGGGCCGCGATGTTGACCTTGCCCTAGGGGGAGACTGCAGGATGGCCTCAGCCGATAACGCGGGCGGCGGATCGCATGAGGAGGACGGCGTGGGCGCACAGGTTTCGATCGGTGACTTCGCCGTGATGACCAGCCTGAGTAGGAAAGCGCTACGGCACTACCACGACATCGGGATCCTCGAACCGGCACACGTCGACGCGTACACCGGCTACCGCTTCTATGACACCAGCCAGGTCGACCATGCACACATCATTCGCCGGTTTCGATCCCTCGGCATGTCCATTCCCGACATCAAAGCGCTGCTGACCACAGACGACGCCGCGACGCGCACCCAGATCATCACGGCTCATCTCGAACAGATGGAGGTCCAGCTGCAACAGACGCGTGACACCGTTGGCGCGCTGCGCGAGTTGCTTTCGCCCGTGCAGACTCCCGCCTTCGTGGCAGTGCGCCATGAGCCGGCACTGGCCGTGTGGTCCATCGGCGCCACCATCGAGGTATCCGAGATCGACAGCTGGTTCGCGGCGACGCTGAGGACACTGCGAGACGCAGTTGCCGCAGTAGGCGCACCGTCCCTCGTCGTGCCTGGCGGCCTCTACGACCGGGCGCTCTTTCTCGAATCACGCGGCCACGCAACCCTGTTCGTTCCCGCGCCGCAATCGGCGGAGCCTCCGGACGGTGTCCGCGCGGAGGTGTTACCCAAGGCCGAATACGCGGTGCTCACCCACTCCGGTGGTCACGACGAAAGCATCGACCGCAGCTACGGGGCACTGGGCAAATACGCGAACGAGCACCTGATCAGCGGCCAGGGTCCGATCCGTGAACACTACCTCGGCGGAACACCCGCAGCTCCAACAACATTCACCGCTACGGAGATCTGCTGGCCGGTCTTCAGCACCACGCCGCCGCCGGACTGACAGCAGCCCGCGACCAGACCGACACCGTCGATCGTCAGCGGTTCGTGTCCGTGCGGCACAAGTGCTCTCGTAGCCTGCCTGCGGACCACGGCGTGAGACGGAACCGGCCGTCCCGAATGACGGCGACGGCGACGTCATCGACGTCCAAGCCCGAATGGTCGGTGGGCGAGAAGGCGTATCGGCCGGCAGCCGTTACGTACGTCAGCGTTTCCATCGCGTCCCGGACGGCGCCACGGTCGTCGGTGCCCGCGGCTTCGATCGACGCCGCGATGAGTTTGGCGGCGACGTAACCGTCGACGGCGAACTGCGATGGGAGCGCGCCATGGCGCTGTTCGAAGGGTGCGGTCAGGGCTTCGATCGTGAGTCGCATCGTCGGCTCTGGTACGTCTGAACCGATGCTCGCCAAGGACGTTCCGACGATGATGCCCTCGGCGGCGGGTCCGACCGAGTCCACAAATCCCGGGCTTGCTGCCCCGATCCCCATCACCATCGGCATGCTGAGCCCGGCGGCTCGAAAAGCCAGTGCCAAACCCGTTGCCGGTGGGCCGGTCACCCAAGCCATCAACGCCTGTGCCGAGCTCTCGGCGAGCCGGCGGACTACCGGACCGAAATCGTCGGTGTCCACGTTGACGGACACGACGGCGACGGCCGCGATGCCGTGACGACTGAGCATGGCTTTCTGGGCCGCCCAGGCATCCCGGTTGAACGCGCTGTCGGCATCGATGACGACCGCGATCTCGGTGATGCCGGCGCCGTGAAGGAACCGCAGCAGTTGCTCGGCCACCAGATGCCCGGGCGGCGGCGTCATGAAGGCGTACGGCCGCACGGGATCGACCTGCGTGTGCGCGGCACCAGTTGAGACATAAAGCAATTGGTGTCCGTCGGTGTGTGGCAGGACGGCGAGACTGGCATTCGAGAACGAAGTGCCGATAACCGCGACTGTTCGCAGACCGGCGAGCCGACCGTAAGCATCGACTGCGCCCTGCGGGAGGCTGCCGTCGTCTTCGACGCGCAACTCGATACGGCGTCCGAGCACGCCGCCAGAGTCGTTCAGTTGTTGCACCGCCAGCTCGGCGCCGGCCAAGTTCTCCAACCCCATGTAATTGGAGCCGGTCAGTGATGCGATCTGACCGAGCACAAGGGGGCGGGCGGCAGGGGTGGGCGTCATCTGCGCGCTCAGCGTGGCGCCACAGTGCGGGCGTGCGCCGGCGCGTAGCGGTCGCCGACGATGGTTCCCGGTGCGAAAGCCGCTGAGAGATAGGCAGATTCGTCGGCGCTGAGGGCGACGTTGGTGGCGGCAAGATTCTCGGCCACATACTCGGCGCGCTTGGTCCCGGGAATCGTCACCACCGGGAAGGGGCGCGAAAGCAGCCAGGCCAACGCCAATTGGCCCGGGCGGCAACCTTTTTGATCGGCCAGCTCGTTCAGTGCAGCCACGGGAGCCAGGTTCGTCTCCAGGTTCTCCGCGGTGAAGCGCGGGTTGGTGGCGCGCAGATCGCCCTTCGCAAAGGTTGCGTCGGCAGCCAACGCTCCGGTGAGTGCGGAGCGGCCCAGCGGGCTGTAGGCGACCAGCGTTATCCCCAACGCAGCACACGTCTCCGCGATACCGCCCTCGACGCCGCGTTCCCACAGGGAATACTCGCTCTGCAACGCCGCTATCGGATGCACCGTCCGTGCTCGGCGCAAGGTCTCGGGCCCCACCTCGCTGAGACCGATCGCGCGGACCTTGCCCGCACCGACCAACTCGGCCATGGCCCCGACCGTTTCCTCGATAGGGACGCGCGGATCGAGGCGGTGACAGTAATACAGGTCGATCACGTCGGTACCGAGACGCCGGAGACTCGCTTCACAAGCGGCGGTCGCATACTCGGGCCGCCCGTCGATGGCGATCCCGTCGTTGGTGTCGTTGATCCGGGCGGCGAACTTGGTGGCCAGCACCACCTCGTCGCGACGTCCGGAAATGGCCTTGCCAATCAGCTCCTCGTTGTGGCCGAACCCGCGGATCGGGACGCCCCAGGTGATATCGGAAGCGCCGTAAACGTCCGAAGTGTCGAGGTGGTCCACGCCCAAGTCGAGCGCTGCACGGATGGTTCGCATCGACGTCGAATCGTCGGCGTCTCCATAGCTCTGCGACATCCCCATGCAGCCGAGACCGACCGGCCGAACACGGAGGTCCGAATGGCCGATCTGCACCCGTGCCATGCCATCAACAGCCGTCACTGTCGAACCCCTTCGCAATAAGTGATAGTTTCACTATCAGATAGTACGCCTGGAAATGGAGCCGACGATGAGACGAGATGCGGCAGCCAACCGCAGCCGATTGGTCGTCGCTGCCGAGGACGTGTTTGCGCAGCACGGCCCGCAGGCGACTTTGGAGGACGTCGCCCAGGCCGCCGGGATCGGTCCGGCAACGCTCTATCGACGGTTCCCCAACAAGGAGGCGCTGGTCCGCGAAGTGTTGAGCGAGTTCTTCGGGCGCCTACTGACAGCTGCTGAGGAAGCGCACGCGGCACCCGACGAGCAATGCCTGAGCGTCTTCCTCCACACCGTGGGTGCCGAGCTCGTCCGCAAGAGCGGGTTGTCCGCCTTTCTGTGGGGCGACCTCGCGCCACAGCACCTCGTGGAGGAACTCCGGCAGCAGTCAGCAGCCTTGCTGTCGCGCGGGCAGCGATCCGGCGCGATCCGGCGGGACGTGACGACCGCAGACGTGACCGCAACCATCTGGGCGCTCCGCGGCATCGCCGCGGCCGGCGGTGGCGACGACATTTGGCGGCGACACCTCGACACCGTCCTGCGCGGGTTCCATCCGGCCAGCTAGAGGCGCACCCGCATCCAGTCGACCAGAGCCGCAGCGTCCTCACCGGACAACTCGACGCCGAAGGTGTCGGCCAACAAGGTTGGTACGTCAGAGATCTCGACGTCGCGTGTGGAGCAGGTTCCGTCGGGATTCGTTGTGGTCCACGTAGTTCCGTCGAGCACGTGCTGGACGTCGGCAGCGAATCGCTGAACGAACGGCCGGGTGGTGAACGGTGAGCGCGGTGAGGTCGACACGAAGTGGTTGCCGACGGCGTAGTCGATCGGATACTGCGGGTCGAGCGTGAAGACGTGCCGGTCGAGCCATCCGACCGTGCCATCGACGCTCGACCGCTGCCACAGCGTCCACTCGTCGGGATGGAACACCTCGGTGTCGGCGCCGAGGGGAGCCGAGGACAGGCGTAACTGCCAGCCGTCTTGATCGACCTCGTTACCCGCGATCAGCTCGATGGGTTCGAGTGGCCCGCGGCCGAATCCGACATCACACAGCCGGCGCCGACCGTCGTCGAACTCGACAACGATCAGCGCGTGGGTGCGCGGGCGCGCGGTCCCCTCCGCGCCCAGGGTGACGCGCCCGCCGAGCGCGGTGAACCGGAAACCGAGCCGCTCCAGGGCCGCTGCGAACACCGTCACGTGCTCGTAGCAGTAGCCGCCGCGGCGGTACTGAATCATCTTGTGCTGCAGGGTGTTCAGATCGAGGAGGATCGGCCGGCCGAGCATGATCTCGAGATTCTCGAACGGAATCGAGGTGGTGTGGGCGCGGTGCAGAGCGGCCAGGGTCGCGGCGGACGGGAGTCGCTCGCCCTCGAAGCCGATGCGCGCGAAATAAGCGTCAAGATCGAGTTCGTCGCCATGCCACGTGGTCACAAACCCACGATAGTCAGCGGTCTGCAGACCCATGCTTACCTGGGTCTACGTGAGGCGGCCTCGACCGCAGGCAGGTAGATGAGGTCCACCAGCTCGGCAAGGGCGCTGCGCTCAATGGTGTTGTGTGCGAGCAACAATTCGTTGCGCATGAGTGCCAGAATGCTGGTGGCTACGCGGTCGGGAATCCTGGCCGGTCCGATCTCGCCTCGATCGCGCGCGGCGTCCAGTGCGCGGCGAATCGTGTGGTCGGTGTGTGCGGCCACCTTCGCTTGGAAAGTCTCCAGGGTGGCTTCGTCGGCTTCGGCGATGAGGTTGCGGTAGGTGTCGAGCCCGATCTGTTGCCACTGATCGACCAGGGATTCGACCATGGCGAGGATGTCGTCACGAAGGTTCTTCGACGACGCCACCTCGAGCGACGGGGTGCGCAGCGTCGGAAGCGCGTCGGTGACCATCTGTGCGCGAGAACGATAGCGGCGGTAAAGAACTGGCTTGCCCGTCTTTGCGCGGCGCGCGACGCCTTCGAAGGTGACGCCGGCGTATCCGTGTTCGGTCAGCTCAGCCCACGTGGCGTCTCGGATGGCGGACATCAGCGCGTCGTCCCGGCGTCGTGACACCGGCCCGGGCGGTACGGCCGCTTCTCGATTAGGCACGTTGCGTATCTTAACGGCCCGCGCTACCGTGAAAGTAGGAAACGCTCCGTATCTTATGGGCACCGCCGGCAAACACCCTTTTGAAGCGAAGGCGAGGATTCATGGCTGTTCGACTGCCAAGCCTGGAGGACCTCGATCCCGCGCAACGCGAGGTCTATGACCTGTTTCCGGCCAACCTGTCGCGAGGTTTGGTCATGACCAGGTCCAGTGCGAAGCCGTATCTGTCACTAGGGCTTTCGTTCCGGACGGGCGCGCTTGCGGCCGACACGCGGGAGTTGGTGATCGTGCGTGTCGGCGCGGTGACGAACGCCCCGTACGAGCTCCATCACCACGTGCCCGAGGCGCGGGCCGCCGGAGTATCAGAGTCGATGATCGACGGTGTCGCGTCAGGAGCCACAGAGTTCGGAGACCGGCGCGTCGATGTGCTCATCGCGTTCGTCGATGACCTGCTGGCGCAGATCAAGGACGGCGGGGCGAGCACGGAAGCGATGCAGGAGTTCTTCTCCGACAACGAAATTGCCGAGATCACCCTGCTGGCCGGCCACTACGTGATGACTGCGATGTTCATCAAGACCCTCGGCATCGTCCCCGAAAAGGGCGGCATTGACGCGGCGAACATTTTGGTGGACGCCACCGCCAAGCTGCACGACGAACGAGCAAAGGACGAACGATGACCGACGAAATCCCTTTCGAGGAAGGCCTATTCGACCTCGGTGGGGGAGCCCATGTTTTCCTGTCCGGCAATGAAGCCCTCGGCTTGGCCAATGCCGGCCTGGTGGTGAGTGCCGGCGAAGCGCTCGTCATCGACACCCTCTACGACGTGCAACACGCACGAGCGATGTGCGCACAGATGGACGTACTGACCGAGTCAGCGCCGGTGCGGTACGTCTTCAATACCCACACCGATGGTGACCACTTCTTCGGCAATCAGGTATTCGCCGCTGATACCGAAATCATCACCACCGAAGCCGCCAGTGCGCTGATGACTCAGGAACATGCCGACCTCACCACGAAACTGCTCAACACCGATACCCAGCCGGGCGGTCCACTGCAGGCGCTCGCACCACTCGGACGGCCGTTCGACTTCTCCGAAGTACGGGTTCGTGCCGCCGACACCACCTTCAACGGTGAAAAGGCCTTGAGAGTCGGCAAACTCGACGTCGAACTCCACGAACTGGGGCCGGCGCACACCGTGGGCGACGCCATCGCCTACCTCCCCGAGCTGGGTGTGCTGTACGCCGGAGATCTGTTGACGCACAACCCGGTTGCGGTCACCTGGTCGGGCTCGATCCCGAATTGGATCAGGGCGCTCGAGCGCATCCGCGCCTTCGGAGCCCGGACAGTCGTCGCCGGGCACGGTCCCGTCCTGATCGGACCCGAGATCAACGCGGCCATCGACCGCGGCATCCGGTTCTGGTCCACCCTGCACACCGACGCCACCCGCCTGTACGACCACGGTGTGCCGGTGGCCGAGGCGGTCGCTCGCATGGACATCCAGAACTACCCGGAAGCCGCTGCGACGCTTCCGATCATCGTCACCGCGATCTACCACGAACGCGATCCGGACATCCCGTACTTGGATCTGACGCAGGCCATCGAGTCCATCGCCGCGCAGCTCGCGGACGCGCACGGTTAGGAGCGCCCCGACCCTTCACTCGATGTCGTGTGGCGCCTGATGCTCGGGCAGGGCGGCGACGTCTTCGTCCTCGGATACCAGGCAGGCGCGGCAGAAGTCGACGCCGAACGGGGTGAGGTGGATTGAACGGCGGACGACCTTGTGCGCGCGCACCGAGTGCATCGCGGCCAGCACGTCCGGTTGGGCCTCGACCACCTGGTATTCGAGCGGGTCGCGTAGTTGCTCCTGCGAGAACCAGATCAGGCCCAGCCGGAACAGGTTGTTGAGGTAGGCGGGCACGTTGTCCAGATAGCGCAGGCCCGCCCGCGGGCCGATCATGTTGAGGCCCGGAGCCACCAGCCGCGAGGACACCATGCCGATGGGGCCGCCGGTGCGGACGTCGACCGCCGGCTGTGGGCCGCCGCGCAGGAGAAGCAGCAGGATGCGGGCCTCGTCGGGCGCCATCTCCTCGAGGATGCGGGCGTAGGCGGGGTGGCCGCGTTCGGTGTTCCACACGTCGCGCGAGCGGGTCAGCAGCGCCTGCCCCTGAGCACGCAACGACTGCTCCATTTGGCGTTGGCGCTCTTCGTCTTCCTGCTGGTGTGACACCGTGTGCGTCGTCGTCGCGGTGTCGGTGAGCGAGGCGCTGACCTGGACGACGGCCTGCGACACCGAGACACCGTTCGACACGGCCTTGGCCACCTCGCCGAAAACGGTGCCGGCCTGCGCGACGCCGGAGATCAGCTCGCGTGCGGTGTCGGCCGCCGATGCCGGGTCGGCGACTATCTCGAGTGCGCGCCGGCCCGTTTTGAGCCCGGCAACGAGGGTCCATTCCGCCGTGCGTACCCAGGCCGTCGCGGCCAGGCGGACGAGGCCGGGCAGTGCTTCGCCGATCTCGCTCGCGGGTAGGAGCGCCGCGGACGGTTCCGATGAGGGAGAGAATGTGGCGCTGACTGGTCCCCACTGGGCGTGGCGTCGTCTGGGCGGCTGGCGTCGGTTGTCACTCATGCCACACCAAGTCCCAAGAAGATGCCGTAGTGGAGGAAGCCACCGGCGGCGCCCATGATCGCGCCGTGAGCGTAGAGCATCCACTCATCTTCCCTGATTGCCGAACGCAGCATCTCCACGAAGTCGGTCGGCGGAAGTTCTTTGGTGCGCTGGGCGATCAGTGTGCGGATTTTCCCTGATTGCGCTTTCGAGAACTCTTCGTCCTTGAAGGGCGTCAGCGTCCGGCCGACGGCCTCGGCGGCGAAGCCGGCCTTGATCGAGTCGTAGGCCTGGGCGCCGAGTGCCACCCGCGCCGCACCCCGGATGGGTCCGGCTGCGCGGTCGATGGCCGGGCCGAGCGCGGCCGCCATCATCTGGCGGGTGCGGTCGCCGCTCGGACCGTCGATCAGGAAGTCGCCGATGCGTTCCAGCGTGATGACGTCGTCGGCGATGATCCCGGCGTACACCTCGGCGGCCTGCTCTTGCCGCCGCAGGAACAGGCCCTGGAACTTGATGCCGAAATAGCGGGTCGGCTCGGTCGGTTCGAAGATGAGCCACATGCCGAGCGCGTTGGTGATCCAGCCGACGATGACGCCGAGCATCGGCAGCATCCACCAGGTGTGGAACCAGTGGTCGATGAACGCGACGGGGATGCCCAGCAGGAACCCGAAGATGAAGCCGAAGTTGACCATCAGGTTCAGCTCGCGCTGGCCGATGTCCTTGAAGACGCGGATGACGAGGTCAGGGTTTTTCCGGAAGTGCTCGATGACCATGATCTTGGGGTCGAGCAGCTGGTCGATGTGGATGCCGATCTCGGTGGTGATCGACCGCACCACGTCCGGTAGTTGCGACTGGACCCGCGCGACGATCGCGCGTTTGCCGACGGTCGGCAGGTCGCGCCAGAACTGGGGGTCGTTGGCGATCATCACCTCGTCGACGAGCTGCGGGATCTCGGCTTCGAAGAGCTTGACGATGTGCTCGGCGATCATGTCCGGCTCGAGCTGCTGGTAGAACTCCGCGGGCGTACCGAGCTTGGCGATGGCCTTGTCGGATGCGATCGAGCCCATCTTGGCCGCACGGGCGGGCACGATGCCCTGCCAGCCGACCCCGCCCTGCAGGATGCCGGGGATCTCCTGAAGTTTGTGCGGCAACAGCCGTGCCAGCTCGGCCATTCCCGGGATTCTGAACCCGTGGAAGTTGACGGGATAGAACAGCATGATCAGGCCGGTCCAGTTGATGAGCCAGCCGATCACCGCGGTGAACAACGGAATGCTGAGGAACGCGAACCACTCCATCGGGGTGTGGATCTGGCTCAACGTCCAGTCGCGATCGAGCAACCAACCCCACAGTTCGTTGAACGTCGACCTCACCGCCTTTCGCTGCGCACGCTGATCCGCACCACGTGTGGTTTGCCACCTGTGCGTGTGCACATTAGCGGTTGCTGCCACGCCAAGGTGCTCGACTGAGGCCACGCTTTCGCCTCAGCCCGATATCGGTCGCAGTAGCGGCACTCGCCGGACGACCTGGTGACGTTGTATTAAACCAATGGGTTGACAACGCACGCGCCGGCGCGCACACTCGTACTCAACCAAATAGTTGAGGAAGAAGATGACCGACCAGCTGTCGAAAGTATTTGCGGCGCTGAGCGATCCGATCCGACGGGACATCGTGGCCCGGCTGACGACGGCTGACGCAACGGTGAGCGAACTCGCCGAACCGTACGACGTCAGCATGCAGGCGGTGTCCAAGCACCTCAAAGTGCTCGAGGATGCCGGGTTGGTCAGCCGGGGCCGGGCCGCACAGACCCGGCCGGTGCACTTGGAAGCGCAGGTGTTCGACCTGATGACCAAGTGGATCGAGCGCTACCAACAGCAGGCCGAACAGCGTTACCAGCGCCTGGATGCGGTGCTGGCAGAGATGAATGACAACGAATCGAAACCGCGACGAAAGGGCAGAGCATCATGAACACCGCGCAGGCCGTCATCGAAGCCGACAAGGACGTGCCACTCATCCGCATCACCCGTGATTTCCAGGCCACCCCAGCGCAATTGCTGAAGGCGCACACCGATCCGGAGGTGTTCGCCCGCTGGGTGGGGCCCGACGGTATGGACACTCGCATCGTGGAGTGGGACGCCCGAGACGGCGGCAGCTGGCGCTACGTCGCGGTCCGGGACGGTCAGGAGTTCGGCTTCCGCGGTTGCTTCCACACCGTCGCCGCTGACAAGATCGTCCAGACGTTCACCTTCGAGGGCATGCCCGACGCCGTCTCGCTCGAGACCTTGTGGTTCGAGGATCTCGGCGACGGCCGCACCCGGCTCCACGGCCAGTCGTTGGTGGACAGCTTCGAGGGACGCGACGCCTGGCTGGCCTCCGGGATGGAGACGGGCGTCGATCAGGGCTACGCGAAACTCGACGCACTGCTCGGTGAGCTCTGAGCGCCATGGCTGCGCTGCACGCACTCACGGCCGCCGAACGGCACCGCCGCATCGCCGCCGGATTCACCGAACATGCTGCAGCCGTGCGGGATTGGTCGGCTCCGACGCCGGTGGCGGACTGGACCGCAGGCGACATCGTCGGGCACCTCGTCGGCTGGTTCACCGAATTCCTCGGTGCGGGCGGTGTGGTGTTGCCCGTCGGTCCGCCCGTCGCCGACGACCCGCTCACGGCGTGGGTCGCACACACCGCGGCGGTGCAGGGTCTGCTCGACGGCGACGCGGCCGACGGCGACTTCAGCCATCCGATGGCGGGCTCACACCGGCTTGCCGACGCCATCGACCGGTTCTACACCGCCGACGTGTACATGCACACCTGGGATCTGGCCGCCGCGATCGGGCGCGACTCCGGCCTGGACCCCGAGTTCGCTGAGCAGATGCTCGCCGGGATGACGGGGATCGAGGACCTGCTGCGCTCATCGGGGCAGTACGGGCCACCCGTCGTGGTTGCGGACGACGCGGGCCCGGTGGCCCGGCTGATGGGGTTCATCGGCCGGGATCCGGCCTGGTCGGCCGGTACGCGTCAAGCAGTGTGAGAGGACCCGGCCGTTACTGTGCCGGGGCCGCGAAACCCGTCCAGCGCAAGCCGGTTTGAGCTTTCGCGGTCGACGGAGTGGAGGCGGCGGCGACGCGTGGTTTGGTGGCCGTCTCGCCACGCAGGCGGCGCTCTTCGCGCATGATGCGGCGATTCAGGATTCGCTCATCGCGGGCGGTGAGCGTGCGATTCAGTCCAGACAGCTGATCCAGCTGCAGCCAGCTCAGCCCGTCGAGATCGCCGTCGGCGTCATGGCTGGCCAGGACAATGGACCCACGCAGCAGAGGGACGGTCTTCGCCGTGAAAGTCGTTGTCGCCAGCAACAGTTCGGTTGCCTTGCGATTGATGCGGCGCTGGCACCGGCGTGCCGTCGGGCTGAACCAGAAGTCGAACTGTCGGTCTGTGCTGGTCAGGCATTGCAGCCGTTGGCCTTGAATCAGATCGGTAATGTCCGCTGGTGTGTAGGCGCGGGTCTCATAAACGGCGCCGTTGGTGCTGAAGTACAGAACTGTGTTCATAGCGATAACCCATTCGGCTCTTTCTACGTATGGACTCTCTGTCGAGCGGAGCACCCACACTGGGGTGCTGTTATCAACGGTACCCATGTGACAATTGAGACAAACGTTGATAACGCCTGGGGTACGGGAAATATGCCCACCGCCGGGCGCTAACACTGCCGCCGCCCGCGCCGATAGCACTGACATGACCCCATTGCGCGCGGCCGGAGCGCTCGTCGCCGCGGTCGCCGCGCCGTGGTTGTCGCTGGTGACGGCCCATGCCGATGCGTTCGGACAACTGGCTGCCGTTCCCGTGGTCGCGTCCCCGACATGCGGTGGCACCGTGAGCGCCGACGCGCAGCAGACGCCGGTTCAGATCGGCAATGACGTCGGGCACGGCATCGGGGTGTCGATCCGCTACGACGCCGGCATCTACGACGGCTCCTGCTCCCTGACGGTGACGGCCGCGTGGCGCAATCTGGACACCGGCGCCGCCGGGCAAGGCGACATCTCCGCGGTCTCGACGATCGACGGGCACTACGGCTTCATCGGCTACGCGAACAAGAACTTCGCGACCGGGAGCGGCACGGTCGTCGTCACCCTGAGCTCGCATCCGGGCCAGGAAATGCGCATCACGGCGTAGGCGGCTCCGCGCAGGATCGGGCTGCCGCGGTGATGCGACGATTGGCCCATGACCGCGACGCTCGTCACGACCAACCTCGCCGGCGGATTCGCCCACCGCACGCTCTTCGAGCGGCTCGACGTGACGGTGGCGCCCGGCGATGTGATCGGCGTCGTCGGCTCCAACGGTGCCGGCAAGAGCACGCTGTTGCGGATCCTGGCGGGCGAACTCGCACCGCTTGACGGCGTGGTGAGTCTGGCGCCGGCCGACGCTTTCGTGGGCTGGCTGCCGCAGGAGCACGAGCGGGTGCCGGGGGAGACGGTCGCCGCGTACGTCGCGCGTCGCACCGGATGTGCGGCCGCGACCAAGGCGATGGACGCCGCAGCCGAGGCGCTGGCCGATTCGACTGCGGACGCCGATGCCTACTCCGCTGCTCTGGATCACTGGCTGGCGACAGGTGCGGCAGATCTGGAGGAACGACTGCCGGCGGTGTTGGCCGACCTGGGGCTCGATTCCGACGCGGTGCGGCCGGAGTCGACGCTGATGACGGCGTTGTCGGGCGGGCAGGCGGCGCGCGTGGGGTTGGCGGCGTTGATGCTGTCGCGTTTCGACATCGTCCTCCTCGATGAGCCGACCAACGATCTCGACCTCGACGGACTGGCGCGCCTGGAAGAGATCGTGGGGAATCTCCGCGGCGGTGTGGTGCTGGTCAGCCATGATCGAGAGTTCCTGGCCCGCACCGTAACCCGCGTTGTCGAGCTCGATCTGGCGCAGAACCGGACCACCGTCTACGGCGGCGGTTACGAGAGCTATCTGGAAGAACGTGAGGTCGCGCGGCGGCACCGCCGCGAACAGTACGACGAGTTCGCCGAGAAGAAGGCCGATCTCGTGGCGCGTGCACGCACGCAGCGGGAGTGGTCGAGTCAAGGTGTGCGCAATGCGATGCGCAAGGCACCCGACAATGACAAGAACCGGCGCGCCGCACAGACCGAGTCCAGCGAGAAGCAGGCGCAGAAGGTCCGCCAGATGGAGAGCCGGATCGCCCGCCTCGAGGAAGTCGAGGAGCCCCGCAAGGAGTGGACGCTCCAGTTCACCATCGGTGCGGCACCGCGGTCGAGTTCGGTTGTCGCGACGCTCGACGATGCCGTTGTGCGACAGGGGGACTTCGTCCTCGGTCCGGTGTCGCTGCAGGTCGATGCCGGCGAGCGGATCGGTATCACCGGCCCCAACGGCGCGGGAAAGTCGACGCTGCTGCGGCTCCTGCTCGGTCGGCAACAGCCTGACGAGGGCCGCGCGAGTCTGGGCGCCAATGTCGCCATCGGCGAGATCGACCAGGCCCGTGCCGATTTCACCGGCGACAGCCGCCTCGTCGATCGCTTCGAGCAATTCGTTCCGTCATGGCCGACCGCGGACGTGCGCACGCTGCTCGCAAAGTTCGGCCTGCGTGCCGATCATGTGGAACGCACCGTCGACGAGCTGTCCCCCGGAGAGCGAACACGGGCGGGCCTGGCGCTGCTGCAGGCACGCGGGACGAATGTGCTGGTGCTCGATGAGCCCACCAACCATCTCGACCTGCCGGCCATCGAGCAGCTCGAGCAGGCGCTCGAAACCTACAACGGCGCACTGCTTCTGGTGACGCACGACCGCCGCATGTTGCAGAACGTCCGGTTGGATCGCTCGTGGCTGGTCGGGGGTGGACGGGTCACCGAGTTGTAGCCGGCGATCAGACGTCACCAGACGGAGGTCGCGACGTGGCGGCATCAGCGACTGCTGCCGTCGCGGGCGCGCCGGCCTGTCGGAACGACGCGGCGCGCTCGTGCTCGCGGCGGCGGACCGCGTCCTGGATTTGTTCGAGATTGTTGCGGAGCAGGTCGGAGACGAACTCGTCCATCCGGGGGTCGGCGAGCATCGCGATGAGGACGTGCATCACCGATTCGCTCGCCTGGCCGACGACCTTGTCGTACCCGGGGATTCGGCTGATGACGGGTATGCCCGAATCGGTGCGGATCTTGTCGGCCGCAAGGGCTTTCAGCTCGGTGTAGTTCTCTTCGATGGCGTTGGAGATGTTGCGGGTGTAGTGACCGGTCTTGATGACGTCGATGACCTCATCGAGCACCATGATGGTGATCGGCCGCTTCACCAGTTGGACCGCCCGCACGCTGATCCGGTTGATCAGCCGGAGCCCGGCCGGTGTCTTGAGCCCACGTCGGACCAACACCGGCGTGATCACCAGCGAGCCGATCATGATCACCAGCGCGATGCCGACGATCCAGCCGAGGTCGCGCCAGCCATGGATCTCCATGGCTGTGGTCACGACCGTGTCCTCACGGATGCAGGTTCCACTGCCCGACGTCGGCGGCCAGGGCGTCGCTGACGTCAACCTCGAGACCACCGACCACCGGACCCGGATTCGACGCGGTACTGACGATCCGTTGGTACATCACCGCCGCCGGATAGACCTTGCCGCCCGACCAGGATCGGGTCTGCCACGCCCACACCTTGCCGGGCGTGGTCGAGCGGCCGATGACACCGTCGGCTGCGGCCCACTGGCAGGTGTTGATGCCGCCGTAGACGCCGGTGCGCTGCGGGCCGAGGACCGAGTTGATGCCGCGAAACCACGGCAGTGCAACGTTGTTCCAGGTTTCGCGACTGATGTCGTCGTCGACGGAGAAGAAGATCGGTGCGCTCTGACCGCCGCCCGCCGCGGTGTGCAGTTGCCAGGCGGTGCGCGCATCGGCGACGCCGCCTGCGTAACCGCGCGTGAAATCGGACGGCGCGGTGCCGCCGGGCTTGCCGTACTGGTAGTTGCTCACGATCGCGAGTCCGGCCGCGGCCAGTGACCGGGCATACGGCAGCGTGATCGGCTTGGCGCCCATCGATGAGCCGGGGCGCGATGTCGAGACATAGTTGACGACGCCGGCGTGCCCGGCGGCCCGAATGTCTTGCGCCGGAATCTGCTTCATGGCGAAGTCGATCAGCGTGGGCGCGGCGGCCGCGGCCGTCGGCAGGCCGAGACCGGCCGCACTCAGCCCAGCCAGTGCCGACGCGGCGCCGGCATAGCGCAGCGCATCACGACGCGAGAACGGGCGCCGAAGGCCGGTGGTCTCCGGGAAGTCCTGCATTTCGAGATGTTAACAATGCGACAGATGTGAAAGTTGTGGCCGTGACGTGCTGATTCCAGATCGTGACCAGACTGTTTCATCGGCCGTCGTTTGTCGGCCAGTGCGGAGGCTCGTTCGATTCAAGGTGACGGTAACGATGTCCAGCGCCGTCGTCCTCGCGAACACTGGAGTTCGGATCGATGAGGGAGTGTGCATGTATCAGGGCCGCAGCGTGCGGGCACCGCAGGTGGTGCTGACGGTGGAGCTTCCCACCCGCGATGCACTGGCTCAGGTGACGACTCTGATGGACGAGTTCAGCGCATTTCTCGCGTATCGCGTGCCCGGCGCCAGGGTGGAGAAGTTGGTGGCCGGTACCGCTCCGGTCCGCGCTCCGCAGCCGGTGAATGGACTCATGATCGACCGGACCACCCGGCAGGTCAGCGTCGATGGTCACCAGATCGCCATGGCCTACAAAGAATTCGAGCTGCTGGCCTATCTGGCGCAGCACCCGCGACGGATCATCTCGCGACAAGAGCTGATCGAGAACGTCTGGGACGCGGGCTTCGCCTCGATGCGGACTGTCGACACCCATGTGCGCCGGCTCCGGGTGAAGCTGGGTGCACACGCCCTGACGCTGACGACCGTCCGTGGCAAGGGTTATCGCTTCGACCCGCAGTCCTCGACACGGTTCCGGGACCAGCGGCCGATCCGGTCGGCGTGACCGTCAGAACGCCGGTACCACCAGGCCGGCGTACGAGCGGGCGATGAACGAACGCGCCGAATCTGACTGTAAAGCGTTGGCCAACAGCCTGATTGGTTCGCTGTCGTGGTTGTCCGGGCGCGCGACGAGGTACTCGGCGTAGTCGCGGTTGGCGTGGTCACAATAGAGCGCCCACTGCAGGTCGATCTGGCGGTCCATGGCGTAGTTGCCGAACAGGAACACCAGATCGAAGTCGGCGAGGACATCAGCCAGGCGCGCGCTGGCGATTTCCTTGAACAGCAACTGCTTTGGGTTCGCGATGATCGAGTCGACGCCGGGGGCAGCCACCTCACCCTCACGCAGGGTGAGCAGACCCAGGTCGCGAAGGATGTGCAGGGCGCGCCCGACGTTCGCCGGATCACCGGGCAGCGCCACCTGTGCGTACTGCGGCACGTCGCCGACAGTGGATATCGATTCCGAGTACAGCGCGAACGGCTCGATGTGCACCGGTGCGACGGGGACCAGTCGCTGGGCCGAGGCGGCATTGAACTCGTCGAGGAATGGCAGGTACTGAAAGAAGTTGGCGTCGATCGTCCCGGTGACCAGATGGTGGTTCGGTTCGTCGAAGGTGTCGAACACCTCGACGTGGAGGTCGATGCCGTCGCGCGCGAGCACCGGGCGGACGTGAT
Organism: Mycobacterium sp. SMC-21; assembly: GCF_045310825.1. Classification (NCBI taxonomy): domain Bacteria; kingdom Bacillati; phylum Actinomycetota; class Actinomycetes; order Mycobacteriales; family Mycobacteriaceae; genus Mycobacterium; species Mycobacterium sp. SMC-21. Next base: position 110,138 of record NZ_JBJIAO010000004.1, read on the forward strand.
CGAGGATCTCGGCGTGCGGGACCGGTGTCGCCCCTACGCGCAGGACGTGGCCGGTGCCATGAAGCGATCGAATGGTCCCCACTGCCAACCCCTTTGACTGACGCACCCGCGGCGCCATGCCATGAAGACTACCGACCGGATGCCGAATCTGCGGCCCTGAAGTCCGCCGAATGTTACGGCATGTGACGCATTGTCAGCGCCGGTGTCCTGCCCGCTGGAGCGCGTCCACCCCGACCAATAGCTTTTGTCTCCAACAACATTCATCGACCAGCAAGGGGCGTCATGACAGTCGAACATACGGCGGTGCGCACCGATGGTGGGCCTCCGGCCGGCGCGCAGCGTCTTCGCGGCAACTTGGGGATCCCGGCCATCGTCTTCATGGTGTTGGCCGCAGCGGCGCCGCTGGGCGTCATCGGCGGGCCGGTGCCCTTGGGCATCGCCACCGGCAATGGGTCAGGGTTCCCCGCGACGTTCGTCATCGCCACCTTCGTGCTGCTGCTGTTCGCCGTCGGCTTCACCGCGATGACGCCCTTCGTGCGTGAGGCCGGGGCGTTCTTTTCCTATGTGCAGCAAGGATTCGGGTCCAGCCCGGCCATCGGCGCCGCGTTCGTGGCGGTCCTGACGTACGCCTCGATGGAGGCCGCGGTCTACGGCCTGCTAGGTCCGCAGCTCGGCGGTCTGTTGGCCCTCGTCGGCGTACCCCAGTTGCCGTGGCCGGTATGGGCGTTGGCCGGGCTCGCGGTGATCACCTACCTCGGGTACCGCAACATCGAGCTGTCCAGTCGAGTGCTCGCGGTTTTGCTGGTCGCCGAGATCGCGATCGTCGTCGTCCTCGACGCGGTCATCGTCGCTCGCGGTGGTGACCACGGATTGTCGACGGGACTGCTCGACCCCGCGCAGATCACTTCGGGCGCACCGGGTATCGGGCTGCTCTTCGCGATCATCTCGTTCCTCGGCTTCGAGGCGACGGCCATCTTCCGTGACGAGGCACGCGATCCGGACCGCACCATTCCGTACGCGACGTACCTCGCGCTCGCGGTGATCGGCGTCTTCTACACGGTCTCGAGCTGGGCACTGATCTCGGCGTGGGGCGATCGCGAAGCCCTTGAGCGTGCGACGAATTCGGGCGGCACCATGCTGGTCGACACCGCCCAGCGCTACCTGGGCGTGGTGGGAGCGGACGTCATTCAGGTCCTCTTCGTCACGAGCCTCTTCGCCTGCATCTTGTCTTTCCACAACGTGGTGTCCCGCTACCTGTTCGCGCTGTCCGGCCGGGGTGTATTGCCCGCGGCTTTCGGCCGGCCCCACACCCGTCACGGCTCGCCGCACGTCGCGTCGTTGGCGCTGTCGGCACTGATCCTCGCGATCATCGGTGTCGCCATCGTGGCGAAGCTGGACCCGAGCACAGAGTTCTACACCTGGCTGTCCGGGATCACCACGGTCGGTGTGCTCGCCCTGATGGTGCTGACGAGCGCGGCTGTGCTCACGTTCTTCGCCCGGGACCGGCGGCACTACTCGGTGTTGCGCGTCCGGGTCGCGCCGGCGCTGGGCCTGGCCGGGCTGGTGGCGTTCCTGGTCCTGATTCTGGTGAACCTCAAGGACCTGGTCGGCGGGTCGTCAGGGTTGGCGTTGGCCGTAATCCTGGTGCTCGTAGTGGGTTTCGTGGGCGGTGCCGTGCTGGGCTACCGCCGCGCGCGAACCGAGTCGGTCGCCCCGGCGGGAGAGGAGGGCTGAGATGGCGTTGACCGCGGACGCAGCAATTGACGAGCGGCACCGGAGCGTTGTCGACCTGCTGGACTCCGGCGTCATCACGGAGGTCGAGGTGGCGTGGAGTGACCAGTTCGGCCACGCCTTGGGCAAGCGGGTGCCTGTCGAGCAATTCCGCTCTCGCGCTGGAACTTCCGGGTTCGGCTTCTGCGACGGAGCGCTCGCGTGGAACTCCAACGCGCGGGTGATCGAGAGCCTTCGGTCGACCAACTGGAACACGGGCTACCCCGACGCTTTCGCCGTACCCGACCTGAGCACCTTCCGTGAGTTGCCGTGGCGATCCGGGGTGGGGCACGTCATCTCCGACATCGTCGGTCACGACCGCACGCCGTCACCGCTCGATCCCCGTGCGGTCTTGCGGCGCGTCATCCAGCGGCTGGAGAACCTGGGGTACACCGCGAAGGTCGGCGCCGAGTTCGAGTTCTACCTGCTCAATGCCGACGGATCGATCTTCCAGGACGACGTACACGCCTACTCGCTGCAGAATGCCAACACGCTCGAACCGGTGCTCAGCGCGCTCTATTCGGTGTTGCGCGAGTTCACTTCCCTGGAGGGCCTGCTGACCGAATACGGTCCGGGACAGGTCGAGGCCAATCTGGTCTACAGCGACGCGCTCGACGCCGCGGACAACAGCGCCCGGTTGAAGTACGCCGTCAAGGAGATCGCCCGGCGCAACGGCAAGTTGGCGACGTTCATGCCCAAGCCGTTCTCGGAGCACTCCGGAAGTTCTGCGCACCTGCATATTTCGCTGTGGCGTGACGGTGAGCCGGTTCTGGCCGGCGCCGACGGGACCGAGAGCCAGGTCGGTCTGCACGCCATCGCCGGCCTGCTCGAACACCTGCCGTCGATCACGCTGTTCGGCGCGCACTCGGTCAACGCGTACCGCAGGTACGTCCCCGGATCGTTCGCCCCGGCGACCTTGACGTGGAGCCGGGACAACCGGACGTCCGCCGTCCGGTCGCTGCTGGAGTCGACGCCCGAGGCGACGCGAATCGAACTGCGCACCGGGGCATCCGACGCAAACCCTTACTGGCTCATCGCATCTGCCCTGGCCGCCGTCGTGGCCGGCCTGGAAGCCCGACGCAATCCGTCAGAGCCGCAGACCGGCAATCTCTACGACGTCGGGGTGCGGCTACCGGAATCGCTCAGCGTCGCGATCGCGCTGGCGCGCAGCGATGACGCCATCGTCGACATCCTGGGCGCGGACTCCGTGCATGACTTCGCCGAGATCGCCCAGAGCGAGTGGGACGAGTACTCCAGTGCTGTCACCGACTGGGAATTCCGGCGTTACCTGGAGAATTCATGACCACGACATTGACCGCGCCGCGCTTCGGGGTGTGGGCACCCGTCTACGGAACCTGGGGTGCCAGAACACATCCCGTCGAGGTGCCCGATGCCAGCTACCACCGGACGCGCGATCTCATCGTGCGCGCCGAAGAGCTGGGCTTCGACTCGACGCTGATCGCCCAGCACGTCCTGCATCCGGGTGGTGCCGAACACGACGTACTGGAAACCTGGTCGACGCTGGCCGGGCTGGCCGAGGCCACCAGCCGCGTCGAGTTGATCGGCGCGATCAAGCCGCTGCTGTTCAATCCGCTGGTCTTCGCGAAAACCGTTGCCAATATCGAACAGATCGCCTCCGACCGGGTGGCGATCAACCTCGTCAGCGGCTGGTTCCTCCCTGAGCTGGAGGCAATCGGCCTCGGCGACGTCATGCACGGTGACCGATACGAGTACTCCCGGGAGTGGCTCGACATCGTCGGTCGGCTGTGGCGCGGCGATGCCATCGAATCCGGGCTGGACGGGGCCGTCGCGGCCGGCGCGCAGTTGCGGCCGGCCCTCGAGCGGACCCCGCGCGTCTACCTCGGCGGGGAGTCCGAAGCGGCGCGCGCCCTGGCGGCAGCGCAGGCCGACGTGTTCTTCCTCAACGGGCGGCCGCCACAGGATGCCGCCGAGATCATCGACGACATGCGGCGTCGTGAGCGGAATAAGCCGGAGCCCTTGCAGTTCGGGCTGTCGGCGTTCGTCATCGCCCGTGAGTCGGAGGAAGAGGCGCAGCACGAATTCGAATACCTGCAGGGCCTGGTTGACGGTTCGGGACAGCGGGACCGCACGGTGGGAGCCGACCCGGCCACCGCCATGTTCAAGGTGCACGAGGGTGTCGCGCGCGTGGGCACCAACGGCGGCACGCTGGCCGGGCTCATCGGTAGTTACGAGCAAGTGGCCGAACGGATCACGACATTCGCGAGCCTCGGGATCGACCTGTTCATGCTGCAGTTCCAGCCGCTGGAAGCCGAGATGGAGCGCTTCGCGGCCCACATCCTGCCCCTGTTCCGCTGAGTTGAGAAGGAAATCCCATGACCATCACGGCATTGGCCGCAGGGTCGGTCGCGGACCGGCGGGCGTCGCTGGCGCCGGTCGTCGAGAGGCTGGGCGCGGACGACGCCCAGCATGAGCTGACCCGAACCTTGCACCATGAGGCGATCCGCGCGATCGCCGACACCGGCGTCCTCGCACTCCGGATCCCCCAGGAGTACGGTGGCCCAGGCGGTTCCATCGTCGATGTCATCGAGACCGTCATCGATATCGCGCAGGCCAGCTCCAACGTGGCCCAGGCGCTGCGCGCCCATTTCGGACTCGTCGAGCGGCTCCTGGGTAACCGCGGCGACGACGCCCTGCGGGCCCGCTGGTTCCCCGATGTGCTCAGCGGAAAGATCGTCGGCAACGCGATCACCGAAGCCGTGGGCGCATCTCCCGCGGCCATCGGCACCACGTTGCGTGCCACGGGTGACGGCCGATACCGGTTGGACGGCAAGAAGTTCTACTCGACCGGCACCCTCTACGCCGACCTGATCGCGGTGTCGGCCGAACGCGAGGACGGCCGCGAAGTGCACGTGATCATTCCGGCCGATCGCCAAGGCGTGACGTTGTTCGACGACTGGGACGGCTTCGGGCAGCGGCTGACCGCCAGCGGTGCAACGACTTTCGAGTCGGTGTTGGTCCACGAGGATGAGGTGTCGCTGGTGCCTGCGGATCACCGGCTCGCGCACAGCCAGACGTTCCTGCAGCTGTACCTCACGGCGGTGGCAGTGGGAATTGCCAAGGGCGCCTTGCGCGACGCCGTTTGGTTCGTCCAGAACAAGGCACGTCCCGCCGCCCACGGGCTGACCCCTTCGGCCACCCAGGACCCGTTCATCCTGCAGGCGGTCGGGGAGATCGCCGCCTGGACGTCGACCGCCACCGCGGTCACGCTCGGCGCCGCGGCGGCACTGGATCGGGTGGTGGACTCCGGCCAGATCGACGACCAACAGGCCATCGGTGCTGCCGCAATCGAGGTGGCGAAGGCCCAACTCGTCGCGGAACGTCTAACCCTCGATGCCGCGCAGCGACTGTTCGACACCGGTGGCGCATCGGCCACAGCTCGTACACTGAATCTCGACCGACACTGGCGTAACGCGCGAACCATCGCCAGCCACAACCCGCTGGCGTACAAAGCCTGGGCGACGGGGGATTTCGTTGTCAACGGCGCGCTGCCGCCCAACTCCGGATACTTCTGACCCGCGATGAGAGGACAGACCCGATAGTGGCCGCACCCGTTGTCGTCGTACCGCGCCGGTTCTCGGTCGGTGACGACCCGCGCGTCATCGCGGCGAATGAACTCTTCGACCGGATCGTCCAACTGGTCGAAGCGGCCGGCCTGACACCGCTGGTCGTCGACGATCCGTTCGTGGCGCTGTCCGACGTCGGTGGTCTCGTGCTGCCCGGCGGCGGAGACATCAACCCGCAGCGCTTCGGGCAGGTCGCAACCGCGGCGGTGTACGACGTCAATGACGAACAGGACGAACTCGACTTCACGCTGGCGGCACGAGCAGCGGAAGCTGGGTTGCCGGTGCTCGGCATCTGCCGGGGCGCGCAGGTGCTGAATGTGCTTCGCGGCGGGGACCTCCACATCGACCTGGTACCAGGCGAAGTCCCGCATCGGAGTACGACGGCCGGCGAGTTGTTCGGCTGGCATCCGGTTGCCCTGGCAGCAGGTAGCCGAGTTCGTGCTGCCCACGAGTCCGACCAGATCATCGTCGGTTCGGCCCACCACCAGGGCATCGCGTCACTGGGGGACGGGTTGGTGGCCACCGGCCACGCGGCCGACGGCCTGATCGAGGCGTTCGAGGCCGTCGACGGTTGGGTGCTTGCGGTGCAATGGCATCCGGAGGCGCCGGGCACGTCGGAGTCGGTTCAGCGCGCACCGTTTGCCGCGCTCGCCCAGGCCATCGAAATCGACGAACGCCTAGCCCGCCGCTGAAAACTGCGTCGCCGCCGCAATTCCGAGCAGTCGCTCAAGGCCCGCGCTACCCGACGGTGTCACGACGACTGCCCGGCTGCTGCCGATGCGCCGTACCCAGCCCTGGGTGAACATCGCGGTCGCGATGTGCGCGCCCGCCGCGCCCGCCAGGTGTCTGCGTCGCTCGGTCCAGTCGAGGCACGCGCGCGTCGCGGCCCGGCGCCCCGGTTCGAACGGCGAGCCCAGCGCATCCGTCAGCCACTGGCGTCCATCGGTGGTGAGGGTCAACGACTCGTCGAGCAATCCCGGTCGGAGCAACGCCTCGGTGATGGTCACCCCCAGCCTCCCGGCGAAATGGTCGTAGCAGGTGCGCCCGCGTGCGAGGGCACTGTTGATCACCGCTTCGCGCATGCCGCGTGGCGGTGTGGACGGCTGCTCTCCCAGCACCGCGAGTGACTCGAGCACCTCGGCGACGCCGGCGTCCACCAGCTCGACGTAGCGATGGCGCCCTTGCCGGCGTTCGCTGACCAGCCCCACCGTCACCAATCGGTTGAGGTGCTCGGTGGCGGTCGAGGCTGCGACACCGGCGTGTGCAGCCAATTCCTTTGCCGTCCAGGCCCGCCCGTCCATGAGCGCGATAAGCATGCGGGCGCGCGTACTGTCGGCCATCGCGGACGCAACGGCGGCGAGGCATTCGGCTGTCATAGACCCAGTGTGCGACGGTGACAATTCGGTGGCCACCGAACCATCCGGCGACCACGATGTACGCATGGACACGTTCACCCGTCTGCACCACGGCGACGAACCGCTCCTCCTACCCAACGCCTGGGACTTCGCCTCCGCTGCGGCGTTTGTCCGCGCCGGATTCCGCGCGGTCGGGACGACCAGTCTCGGCGTCGCCGCCTCATACGGACTGCCTGATGCCGCCGGCGCCACCGGGGCGGAAACTCTCGCTCTGGCACGGACATTGGCTCGGCTCCCGGTTCCGGTGACGGTGGACATCGAGGCGGGTTTCGGGATGGACCCGGCAGCTCTGGCCGCGGAGCTGCACGCCATCGGTATCGCCGGGGTCAACATCGAGGACGGCCGCGGCGATCACCTCGCGGCGCTCGACGAGCAGTGCGCGCTGATCGCGGCGTTCAAGGCTGCCGCGCCGGACGTGTTCGTCAACGCCCGCGTCGACACCTATTGGCTGCATCTGCCCACGGCTGACACCACCCGACGCGCATCGGCGTACGTCGACGCCGGCGCGGACGGCGTCTTCGTACCCGGCCTGCGCGACGAGCGCGTGATCGAGCAGCTCGTCGCCGAGCTCGGAGATATTCCACTCAACCTGCTCGCCCAGTTGCCGTTCCGCCGGCTCGGCGAACTCGGCGTCCGTCGCGTGAGCACCGGGTCACTGCCGTTCCGCGTCGCCATCACGCAAGCTGCCGCGGCGGCGACGGCATACGCCACGGGCGCGCCGACTCCCGCCGCGATGTCCTATGACGACGCGCAGGCGCTCTCGCTCAGCTGATCAACTGGCGGCGTTGGGCAGCAACGGCGGGCATGCCCCCTGGGCATCGGTGGCGAGCTCGAAGTGCCAGAGTTCGTTGGCGTAGATCTGGCACAGACCGAAGCGTGCACCGTTGGCGATCAGCCACCTGTCGGCGCTCTGGCCGCCGATGTCGACCGCCTGACCGCTGACATGCTTGGACTGCTGTGACGTCTGAACGTATTGCCGCGCCGCGTTGTAACTGCCGTAGGTCTGGATCGCGTCGTCGAGCAGTTGTTGCTGGAACTCGGGAGTGCGCCAGCCGGAGGTGACCGTCATGGGGATGCCCTCGGCCGCGGCTGCGGTCGCCGCCTGCTGGATGGCGGCCAACAACGCCGGGTCAAGGTGCCCGACGGTGGGGTTGGAGACGTCGAACGGGCTCGCCGCATCGGCGGACGCGGTAGCCATCGGTCCGAGCATTGTGAGCGCACCTGCCAAGGCCAAGGCGGTACCGACGAGTCGCATGGGCACCGACCCTACTCGGCGTCGGCTACCGACTCTTCTCCCGCAGGGACATCGGCGGCGTCGTCGCTGCCGCCAACGCCGCGGCGTCGATCGTCTGACATCGATATGGCAGCGCCTCCAGCCGAGCCGTCATCGTGGCGAGCGGATCCTCCACGACGCCGGTGGTACCGGACAGGAACGCCCACTCGTGTTCGTCACTGCCGAAATAGACCACGGTGCCGAAGGTTTCGCCGAAACGCTCCCATGACCGGAGCAGCGTCTCGTTGCGCCATAGCGTGGGGCAGCCGGCCTGGCCGGTGACGACGGTGCCGATGTCACCACACAGCTTCATGTACTCGGCGCCGTAGAGGCGGTTGTGCTGGGCGGCCTCAGCGCGTTCGTCGGGGAGATCTATGACGACGACGTCATACCTGGGTCCGGAGTAATCTGCCACAAACTCGTATCCATCGGTGTAGTGCACGGTGACGGGGCCGAGTCCGGCTTCGGCCCTTGCCAATTCATCGGGCGTGTAGCCGTAGGGCAGGTGTTCGGCGCAGAGCCGGACGGCCTCGCGGTCGATGTCGACGTGGTCGACGTGCGTGGCCCCGGCGGCGACAGCCATCTGGCTGGCCACACCTTCGCCGGAACCGATGATCAGCACCCGGTCGACGGTCTCGGCCAGCAGCAGCGCCGGCACCATCAGTGCCTCGTGATAGACGAGCTGGCTGAATTCGGTGCTCTGCCGGTCCGAGTCGCTGAACAGCGAGATGCCTTGCTCCGTCCGGCCGATCACCAGGTGTTGAAACTCAGTGTGGACATCGCACAGCACATCGGTGAGCTGCCAGGTGCGGGTGATGCCGGGAGCCATCGGCTCGACGATCTGCCGTCCCGCTCCGCGAAACACCGTGTGGATGTGGGCATCTGCTGCGCCCACGGCCTGTCGCAGCAATCGGACGGCCTCCTCGGCGTCGGCCGACTCACCGCAGGTGAAGACGTCGACGAACATCGCGCCGCGTTCGGGATAGCTGTGGATCGAGGCGTGTGATTCGGCGAGCAACGCCAACACCGTCACGCCGTGTGGCTCGAAGCGCTTGTCCACCATGTCGCACACCGTGGCTCCGGCCCGCTCGACGGAGGTGCGCAGCAGGTGGCGCAGCCGCACGCGATCGTTGGCCAGGTCGCGGTCGACGCCGGTGAATTCGGCCAGCACGTGACAGCCCGCAAAGCTGCTACCCGGTTGTGACTGCATCAGTGACCTCCACGAATTGCGTTGCAAGCGGGACAAATCCATTGAACGACGAGGCGTAGCTCGTCGTATACGCGCCCGCCGCATCGATCTCGACGAGATCACCCGGGCGTAGCGTCACCGGCAGCGGATACCGCCGGTACAGCACGTCGTCGCCGTCGCACGTCGGGCCGGCGACCACGGCGTTGTCGACGGGATCACTGTCGCGGTTCGTGCGCAGCCGGTACCGGATGTATTCGTTCTCGGTCTCGGCCAGGCCGCCGTAGCGCCCGATGTCGAGGTACACCCAGCGGCGGCCGTCGGTGCCGGTCCGCACCGACACCACTTCGGACGAGAGCGTGCCGGCCGAACCGACCACCGCGCGCCCGGGTTCGATGACGACGTGGGGTAGCGCCGGGAAGTGCCGTCCGAGGGCGTCGGCGATGGCGCCACCCACGATCGCGACGCCGGGTACGGGTGCGTCGTACGAGATCGGGATGCCGCCGCCCAGGTTGAGTGTCGTCAGGCCGGGTACGGCCTCGAAAATGTCACGCGCGCACCGGATGCCGATCTCCCACGCGTCCGCATCGAGCTGCTGCGAGCCGACGTGGAAAGCCACCCCGTCCGCTCGGAGTCCCGACCGGGCAGCCTGTCTCAACAACCCGGCCGCATCGGCGGGCGCGCAGCCGAACTTGTGCCCGAACGGCGTCACCGACGACGGAAACGTCGGCGCAATGCGACATTCGACGCTCGAGCCCGGCGCGTTCTCGGCGATCGCCGCCAGGCCGGCCGCGGTGTCGAAGGTGAACCGCCGGACGCCCCGCGCAAACGCATACGCAATCTCGGCCGGCTTCTTGAGCGGGTTGCCGAACGTCATCAGGGCACCGTCGATGCCGGCCGCCGCGCACAGGTCGACCTCACCGACGGACGCGACGTCAAAGGCGCAGTCGAGGCCTGCCAGGAGCCGCAGGATGGGCTCGGCCGGGTTGGCTTTCACCGCGTACCGAACCTCGGCCGCGGGCAGGGCGCTGCGCAACGCCGCAACGTTCCTGCGCACCGTTGCGAGGTCGATCGTCAGGTAGGGCCTACCGGGCACACGCGGCAGAGTACTGAACCAATCCGTCCGTCGCGCGCTGATCGGCGAGCGAAGCAATCAGCCGACGAGGTTGATGACGAGGTTGATCGTGCACGCGATGATCACCGTGCCGTAGATGTAGCTGAAGAGGCAGTGCCGGAGTACCTCGGCCCGGATCTGAGAGCTGGTGACGTCGGTGTCGGAGACCTGGTAGGTCATCCCGAGGTTGAACGAGAAGTAGAAGAAGTCGCTGTACTGCGGATCGACATCGGGACTGTTGAAGTCGATTCCGCCGGGTTCGTCGTCGTAGTAGATGCGCGCATAGCGCGCCGTGTACATGGTGTGGAGCAGCGCCCACGTCGCGAGGATCGCGGCCAGCGACATGCCTGCGTACGACGCCTTGTCCGCGTCGTTCGCGGACAGCAGCAGGATTCCGATGGAGGTCAGGCTGGCCGTGAGGATGAGGAACAGGACCAGATCGCCGATCTCGTCGTCGACGTCGGCTTCACCCGCGTGCTCCTTCGTCTGCTCGGGGCCCATCCGCCACAGCGCCACGAGCGCCCATGAGACGTAGCTCGCCGCGGTGACGATGACGACCGCCAGCAGTCCGACGGGCCAACGCTGCAACAGCAGCCCGGTGGCCAGGCCGACGCCGAGGCCCGCCGTCAAGCTGATCCAGAATCTGTTCGCGCCGGAGAGTGAGGTCACCCCATGCATTCTCCGTCAGCTCCCGTAGAGGCGTAGCGCCCGTGCGGCTTCCGTGGCGATCTCACCGCTGAGCCTCGCAATAGGTGGGCCGCCGCGTTGATGGATCACGTTGGCCAGCACCGCGACGTAGGTGTCCGACTCCGCGTCGATCCAGAGGCTGACGCCGGTGAAGCCGGTGTGCCCGAAGCTGCCGACGGGAAAGACCATGCCGCGGGGTCGGGAATGTTCGGTGTCGATGTCCCAGCCGAAGCTCCGGAGTTCTTGTCCCGGGATCGCCGGATAGTCCGGCGCCAGCAGCGGATCTGTTGTGTTGGGCCGGTTTTCGACGGCCGCTCGGCTGGCGGCATTCGCCGCGGGCACCTGCCCGGCGTTGTGCCCCGGTTGTTGCGGCGTCGCCATCAATTCCGCGGTGCTCCGCCCCAGCGGGAACGGGCTCGGACGTCCGGCGAGCCGGTCGATCAGCGCCTGCGCGTAGCGGCCGATGTCCGAAACCGTCGAGAACACTCCTGCACTCCCTCCGGTGCCGCCCATGCGCCTTGCCGTCGGGTCGTGCACCGTGCCGCGGATCAAGTGGTCGAAGTCGGGGTTGATGCCGGGAGTGTCGTCATCGTGGGAGGTCGGTGCGACGCGCCCCAGCAGGGCGGTACTCCAGGTTCCGGGCGGGCACGGTCCAGCCGGTACGCCTTCGAAAACGATTGCCGTGCCTCGAATCTGGTGCGGGCCGCAGGCCTTGGTGGCGGGCAGATACCGAGTATCGGCAAGGTCCATCGGCGCAAAGACGTTGTCCTGTACATAGTTGTCCAGAGACTCGCCGGTGATCTTCTCGATCAGGGCGCCGAGGATGATGAAGTTGAGGTCGGAGTAGTGGAATCCCTCGCCGGGGCCGAACTCCAGAGGCGCGGTGAGCGCACGACGAATGCCTTCGGCCTTGTCGGCGTTTGTCAGCCCCCACGGGCCTTGATGGCTGAGGTCGCCGCCCGTACCGGACGTGTGCGTCAGCATCATCCGCACCGTCACCTGGGCGCGGCGTGGGTCGTTGGTCGGATTGAATTCCGGAAAGTACGTCTGGATGGGTTCGTCGACCTCGACCAGGCCCTTTTCGTACAGCTGCAGGAAGGCGACAGTCGTTGCGATGCTCTTCGACAGCGACGCGAGGTCGAATATGGTGTCGTCGGTCATCGGTTCCGCCGGGGCCGCAGATCCGTCCAGCGCGGGTTCGTCACCGAGTCTGCGGGCGCCGTAGGCCTGCCGGAACACGACCTTGCCGGCATGCCCGATCTCGATCACCGCGCCGGGCAACCGATGCGCCGCGAGCGCGTCGTTCACCAGGCGAGATACCGCGGCGAACGGGCCGGCCGGGACGACGCTCGGGACCGGCGTGGCGGCCGCAGTTGTCGTGGCCGGAGGCCGAGCAGTCGGCGGCGAGGTGACGGCCGGCGGCGGCGTCGGGTGTCCGCACGCCGCGAGGGCGAGCATCACCGCGCATACCCGTGCTACGCGCGACCCCGACACCCTCACCGCTTCGACGTTAGCGCCTCACTCTGTTCAGCAGGGATCCGACGATGAGCAGACCGCAGAACCACAGTGGCAGAGCGATGGCGCCGGCACGGGAGGCTGGATCCTGCGTCATCAGGATGTAGATCAGCGCGAAGTACCCGAGGCACAGGTAATTGGTGAGCGGTGACAGCGGTGTCTTGAAGACACCGGCGCCTTCGCGCGCCCGAAATCGCAGATGGCTCAGCGCGATGATGCTCCACGTGATCAGCTCGGCGCCGACCACGACGGGAATCAGGAGTACGAGCGCCTTCCCGGGCAGCACGACATTCAGCAGCACCGCCACGGCGACGAACCCGGAGTTGAGCAGCAGTGCACGGACGGGGACGCCGCGGGCGTTGGTGTGAGCGAGGAACCGTGGCGCCTGGCCGCTGGCGGCGAGGTCGTACAGGACGCGCGCGTTGCTGTAGGTCATCACGTTCGCCACCGACAGTGCGGCGGTCAGAACGACGATGTTGAGCAGCGTTGCGGCGCCGCCGATCCCGAGGCCGACGAGCATCAACACGAACGGGCTGCCCTCCGTGCCCACCTTGTCCCACGGCCAGATGATCAGCATGACGCCGATGGCGCCCACGTAGAAGACCAGGATTCGCAGCAGCACCTGATTGATGGCGCGGGGGATGTTGCGGGCGGGCTCCTCGACCTCACCGGCGGCGGTGCCGAGCGACTCGATGCCGCCGAAAGAAAAGGTGATCGCGACCAGCGAGATCATGAAGGCGCCGAGCCCCTTGGGGGCGAAACCGCCATGCGCCCAGAGGTTCTGCAGGCCGTGCACGTTGTAGTCGCCGGCGCCGAAGATGATCGCGATGCCGATGACGATCATGGCGATGACGGCGGTCACCTTGATCAGCGTGAAGTAGAACTCGAATTCGCCGAACGCTTTTACGTTGAAGGTGTTGGCGGCGGTGATGAGCACCAGGCACACCGCGGTGGTGATCCAGCGGGGCATGTCCGGGAACCAGAAGGCCATGAACTCCGAAGCTGCCGTCAACTCCACCATGCAGACGACGACACAGACGTACCACCAGTTCCAGCCGGCGATGAAACCCGCTGGTTTGCCGAGATATTCGCGGGCGTAGGCCGACCACGACCCCGCGACCGGATGCGCGACGGCCATCTCGCCGAGCATCCGCATCACGCCGTAGAGGACGATGCCGGCGATCGCATAGCCGAGCAGAACGATCGGCCCGGCGGTCTGCACGGATGTGCCCGAGATGAGGAACAGACCCGTCCCGATCGCGGAGCCGAGGGAGATCATCTGCAGATGGCGGTTCTTCAGGTCGCGGTGCATCGGCGCGTCAGCCGGGGCGGTGGTCTCGGCACGGGGCCCATCAGCGGGACGGGTGCTCGGAGCCATCGGGTTGCCTTCCATTCGGTGTATCGCGTGCGGGTGAGGGGCTGGGACTACGTCGGTGCGGCGGGTACGTCGACGCGGGTCTGCAACACCCGCCCGGCCGACTCGCCGCGCATCAGACCGTCATGCGTGGTGTCGTCGACAACCAGGTACAGCGTGCGCCCATCGGCGCCACCGAGGGCGGGTGCGACGGCCCAGCCGTGGTCGATCGGGATCCGATGCGTCACGGTGCCGCCGGCGATGACGCGCAGGAACTCGCCGGTGTCGTAACAGCCGACCCACACGCCGCCCTCGCTGTCGACGCACAGGCCGTCGGGGTGGCGGCCGGTGCCGAGGTCGGCGAACACCGTGGGGGAGCCGAGACTGCCGTCGGGTGCGGTTGTAAAGGCAAGCAGGCGTGAGCCGTTCGTCTCGCTGACGACGAGGGTCCCGTCGGGCAGAAAGCCGAGGCCGTTGGGGACGGCGAGCCCGGTCGCGACGATGCGGACGCCACCGGCCTGGTCCACCAGGCCGATCTCGCCGACGAGTGCATCGCGGGTCTGTTTGTACAGGTCGACGTATGCGCGGCCGTCGGGGACGACGACGAGGTCGTTGGTCGACCAGGCCAGATCGCTGACATCGAACGTCGAAGTGGTGTTTCCGTGGGCGTCGACGTGGTGGATCGTGGCCTCGAAGAGCGTGGACACCACGAGCGTTCCGTCGGGAAGCCAGCCGAGGCCGGAGGCGCGCGGCACCTCGGCCTCGACGGAGAGGTCACCCGTTTCGCCCACCGAGTACACCCGGCCGGCCGGTCCGTCGCTGAACCACAGGTGGCCGTTGCGCCATCGCGGTCCTTCGCCGTACACGAACCCGTCGATGAACGGCTCAACAGCTGTTGACGTCGTCGTCGGACCATTCCCTTCGCTCGATGAGTGCGTAGAGGCTATCCCGTGCTGGTCGAGGACCGATCCGAATCACCGCACCGGATCGGGTGCGACACTGGTCGCGTGACGACTTCAGAGCCCATCGAGCCCGACACCAAGGACTGGACGTGGGTGTTGACGCGCGCCTGCCCTGAATGCGGCTTCGATGCGTCGTCCGTCCAGCCCTCCGATGTCGCCGGCCGGATCCGCGACGATGCCGCTGACTGGGTGCACCGCCTGGCCGGCTCCGGAGTGAAGTCGCGACCGCGGCCCGACGTCTGGTCAACGCTCGAATACGGATGCCACATCCGTGACGTGCACCGAATCTTCGACCACCGCGTCCGACTGATGCTGACCGAGGAGGATCCGCGGTTCCCCAACTGGGACCAGGACGAGACGGCCATCGCCGACGACTACGGTTCGCAGGACCCCGCCGTGGTCGCCACCGAGCTGTTCGACGCCGCGAACATCGTCGCGGACACCTATGCCAATGTGCCGGCGGAATCTTGGAAACGTCGCGGATTACGCAGTAATGGAAGCGAATTCACCATCGCGACCATTTCGCTCTACCACCTGCACGACATCGTCCACCACGCGCATGACGTCGCCCCACGCGGGTGATAGACGTACGTTTGCGACATCTCATGAATCAACTGAACCGAAGGGGCCAAGGGTGTCGGTTTCCGGAACGCGGCGCGTATACGGGGGCGTCACCGGCGAGGAGCGCATCGCCCAGCGGCGCCGGAAGCTGATCGAGGCCGGGACGAGCTTGTTTGGCTCTCCCGGTTCAGGTTCGGTCCGCGTCAAAGACGTGGTGGCCGAGGCCGGCCTGACAGAGCGCTATTTCTACGAGAGCTTCACCGATCTGAATGCATTGTTCGGTGTGGTGTTCGATGCGGCTGCCGATGCGATCGATGCGCGGGTGAACGCCGCCATGGTCGATGCGCCGGTCGACAGCTTTGCCCGCGTGTCGATCGCCCTGCGCGCAACCGTCGACGTGTTGTCGGACGATCCGCGGATGATCCGCATTCTGTTCGTTGAAAGTCTGGGCTCGGGCGGTCGTGCGGGTGTTCACCGCAATGAAGTACTCGCCCGCACCGCCGGCAGTTTCTTGAGATGGTCCACGCCAGAAGCCTCATCGTTCGAAAGCAGTGCCGCCGATATTCGGATGAAGGCATTCGCCATGTCGGGCGCCGTTGCGGAACTGCTGATCTCTTGGGCGGATGGACATCTCGAGGCCACGCCGGCTGAACTGGCCGACTTTCTGGCCGGGCTGTACTGGCGCATGAATCTGCCCTGACCGACACAGCCATAACCAAACAGATTGCGCTGCAGGGGAAACCGCCGTGGCCGCGTCGCCTACTCTGCCGCGGCTTTGATCGCCTGCAGGGTCTGGCGCATCCCCTCGCGCATGGATGCGGTGAAGACGTCCTGCCCGCCCATGTAATTGTCAATGACGTGGACCGTCTCGTCGGGGCTGCCGTCGGGGCTCTCACGCCGCTGGGTGAGCTTGGTCCCGCCCGCTGTGGGCTCCAGGCGCAGGGACCAGATGGCCCAGTTCTCCTTGATCCGGAAAGCGATTTCGCGGCCGTTGTCCAACCGGATGATGGTGCCGTGCGTCTTCCATTGGAAGGTGCCGTTGTTGTTCAGGTTGGTGAACTCGACACCGTCCGCGACCTGCTCGGCGCCGCCGCGCAACCGGGTCGATTCGACCTGTGGGCTCCACTCGGCCATCCGGCGGACGTCGCTGACCAACGTCCACACCGTCTCGGGCGCGGCCGCGATCTCGATGCTCTCCTCGAGTATCGGCTGCGGATTCGAAGGCATGTCGTCACTCCCATCATCGCGAAATTGAACGTCCGATCGGACGCCTTTCGGAGCGTAATGATCAAAGAGATTTACGTCCAGTCGCACGTATAAAATGCGGAGGTGGCAACCGACGATCAGTTGGATGGGCGACGCGTCCGCGGCGACGCGACCCGGCGGAAGGTCGCCTACGAGGCGGCGATGATCGCGACGACCCACGGGCTCGACTCGATCACGGTCGGCGCGCTGGCCACGGCGACCGGGGTCAGCAAGAGCGGAATCCTCACCGTGTTCGGGAATCGGGAGGCGATCCAGGTCGCCGCGGTGGCGGAGGCGCGAAACATCTATCGCGAGACGATCATCGCGAAGGCGCTCGAGGCGGCCCCCGGCGCGCCGCGGCTGCGTGCGCTGATCGACGCGTGGGTCGACTACCTGACCGCCGGCGTGTTCCGCGGTGGTTGTTTCATGGCGGCGACCACCGCCGAATACGGCCGTCGCGACGGTCCGGTCGCGGACGGGGTCAGGAAGCTCAAGCGTGGCTGGCTGAAGCTGCTGGAAACCGAGCTGGCTGTCGCGGGCTCGTCGGCACCGGCAGACGACGCGTTCAAGATCGACGCGTTTCTCACTGCCGGCAACGACCGAAGGGAACTGTTCGCCGACGACGCCGAGCTGATGCGCGCCAGAGACCTCGCGATGGGTGTCGTCGGCCAACTCGCGGGCGCCTAGCGGCGATCAGCCGATTCCCGGTCCTTGTGTGGCTTTGCCGGCGTAGCTTCGGTTGCATCTGACGATGCGAACTGGGGGTTGCCATGGCGTTGAGAACCTATGGCGTGCTGGCGGCGGGAGCGGGTGCGGTTGCTGTCGCGCTACTGGGCGCGAACCCGCCGGCCGATGCCGCACTGGCGATCCAGCCGTTCCCGGCATGTTTCCCGTGGGAATGGAACTGTGGGCCCGGCGGCTTCTCGACCCCGGCCGACGACGGGATCCCGGGCGACAATGCCGCAGAAGGTGGCATCCCGGCCCCCGCGGTCGTGCCGAACGTCGACGGTTCACTCAGCCCGCCGGGCATGCCGGGCGACGTATAGCCCGTACTAACGCTGCACTCACAGTGGCGGTGGGATGTCTTGTTGCTCTGCTGATTCTGCGGCCGCCGCGGCTTCTGCAGCTTCTGCGGCTTCGCGTTCTTGGCGTTCTTTGCGTCGGCGGGCGAAGGCTTCTTGTGCGGCTTCGCGCTCGTCGATATCGGCTTGGTTGCGGGCGCGTTCGTAGGCGATCTGCTGGGCCTGGTTCTGGGTGCGGGTGCGGCGCCGGATGGGCATCATGACGCCCCGGCCGGGAGCCGCGGTGGTGTCCAGATCGGTGTCCTGTGGTGGTGGGTTCGGCAGTGGGGTGTCGGTGACCGTGCGGGGAAACAGGATTCGACTTTCGGGCACGCTGATGTAGGTGTGGCCGGTGGGTGCGGTCCACACAATCGTCCCGTCAGGCTGTTGACGGTCCTGCCACCCGTCAGGGCCGCCGTAGAAGGTTTTGAGTAGGTGGTGTTTGCGGCATTTCGGGCTGAGGTTGCCCGGATGTGTCGGCCCGATCGGCCACGGAATGGTGTGGTCGATATCGGAGGCGGTGGCGGGCTGATCGCAGCCCGGGAACATGCAGGTCATGGCCCGCACCCGGACGAATTCATCCATCGCCGCCGACGGCCGGTAGCGCGGCACCTCAGCCAGATCCGCAGCCGAGGCGACCGTGCGGACCTTCGCACCGCGAGCCACCAGGTCCGCGAGCATCGCCGGGGGCACCACACCGCCGCCGAGGACATAACCGACGGGTGTGCGCACCGGCGCAGGGGGTTTGGTGGAAGTCGGGATCGGCGGGTGCGCCGCATGGGCTTCAGGGGTGGGCGGGGTGTCGCCGGCCGGTTCGTCCCCAGCAGGGGTCGGGTTTTCGGCGGGCCGCGAATCGGCCGCCGGTGCAGGCGCGGGCTCGGGCTCAGGTTCAGCTGTGAAGAAATGCTCGGGCTCGGGCTCGGGTGTGAACACCGGCTCAGGTGCAGGCTGGTTTGGCGCCGGGGTCGGGGGCGCGCCCGGATCCCCACTGAGCAGCGGATCCGCCACCGGCACCGGCAGCCGATCGGTGAGCACATGAATCATCACCGCCGCCGCCCGGGCATCAGGCCCAGCGGCCGGGCAATCCGGATTGCCGCACTGGCACACCAGCCGATCCCCACGAGCCGCCAACACCCCCAACGCGTCAGCCCGCCGCTGCCCAAACGTCCGCGGATCGTCCTCACACACCTGCCGGGCCATCTCGTTCAGCACCCGATCCAACAGCTCGGCGTCGGTGGCCAGCAGCGCACCCCAGATCGACGCCACCCCGGTCTCATCATCGGGCTTGCCCACCCCGACCCCACGCCGGCGCGCGGCCGAGCGCACCTTGATCACCGCGGCCGGGTCGAACTTCTGCACCCAACCGTCGATCTTGCGTTCAATCTTCTTGCGGGACAACCCCGCCCACTCCGACAGCGCCCCCGCCAACGCAACATCGATCACCGCCAGCGTATTGGGATCCTCCACCAAACGGGTACGCCAACAGATCGTCCCGACCGTCCGCGCTGAGACCCCACCGTCGGCGAACACCGCCGCCACCCGAGGTAGCCGGAACCGCAACGCGACCGCAATCGACAACTGCCCCGACGCTTCACGCTTCCCGATCCCCAGCGCCGCACCCACCTCGGCGACCGCAGCATCCCACCCATCACAGGCCCACCACTGCCGACCATCTTCGTCATCGACACGCAACGCCACCAGATCAGCGATCGCCCGAAACTTCCCGCACTCAGCGACATTCGACACCCGCGCGAAATGCACCACCGCATCGACCACAGAGGCATCGTGAACCAGCACACCGCCGGCCCCGATCCCTACGTGTTCGTACATATGTTCGATTATGCCAGACGGGTCCGACGCGTGCCACCGCATTTCTGCTGGGGGGCCGAGGCTATCGGCGCCGGACTGAATCCGCATTTACGCGCGCGCATATTTTGTGCGAATCCGGATTCGGCACCACGGTGGCCGGCGTACCTTGAGCTCAGCCCACCCTCGCCGTCGATGAGTTGGCCCGGCCACCGCACCTGATCGCAGGCGTGTGGAACGAGAACGGAACTTCGGAAGCGAAGGGCGACTCATGCCGGCCGATGTCGACTTTTGTGTTGTGGGAGCGGGTTTCGCAGGATTGACCGCCGCCCTGCGGCTGAAACAGGCGGGCCGTTCGGTGGCCCTGCTCGAGGCGCGGGACCGGGTCGGGGGTCGTACCTTCACCGAGGTCCTCCCAGACGGGACGTGGATCGACCGCGGCGGCGCGTGGGTCGGTCCGGGGCAGGACCGCATCAAGGCCCTGATGGCCGAATACGGCGTGACCGAATACAAGGAGTACGTCGACGGCGACGCCATGATGATCGTCGACGGCAAGAAGCACCGGTACTCCGGCACCATCCCGTGGGCGATGAGCCCGTGGGCCATCGCCAATCTCGGCGCCGGCCTCCTCGAGATCGGCCAGATGTGCAAGACCATCCCGTTCGACGCCCCGTGGCAGGCCAAGAAGGCCGCCGAGTGGGACCGAATCACCTTGGGAGAGTGGCTGCATCGCAATATCCGCTCGCATCAGGCACGCGAGATGCTCGACATGGCCATGGCCGGGGTGTACACCTCTGCCGCATCGGAGACATCACTGTTGTGGGCGTTGCATCAGATGGGGTCCGGTGGCGGACCGGTGTTCGTCATCTCCAACGCCGGCGGCGCGCAGGACGCCCGGGTGCGTGGCGGCATGGGAGCGATCTACGGCCCGATGGCCGCCGAACTCGGTGCCGCGCTACATCTTTCGTGCCCGGTGGACCTCATCGCGCAGGACGACGACGGGGTGACCGTCCACGCCGAGCGGCGGACGGTCCGGGCCCGGCACGCGATCGTCGCCGTACCGTTGGCCGTCGCTTCCCAAATCGATTACGCGCCAGGGCTTCCCGTCGACCGGATGTTCCTGCACCGGCGCATGCCGAGCGGCGCCGTCTACAAGATCTCGGTCGTCTATGAGACGGCGTTCTGGCGTGCGGACGGCCTGTGCGGTCAAT
Organism: Mycobacterium sp. SMC-21; assembly: GCF_045310825.1. NCBI lineage: Bacteria > Bacillati > Actinomycetota > Actinomycetes > Mycobacteriales > Mycobacteriaceae > Mycobacterium > Mycobacterium sp. SMC-21. The sequence goes on from NZ_JBJIAO010000004.1 coordinate 130,903, forward strand.
CGGCCGCACCGGGCAGTCCGGCCACGCTGACCATCGACGCCTGCACCGACACCGGCACGCCGGGCATCATGTGCGTCATCACCGAAGGCCCGGCCGCGCGCAGGCTCGGGCTGCTCGATCCGGCGGGACGCAAGGCCGTCGTCGTCAACGAACTGGTCGACCGGTTCGGGGCGAAGGCCGCGTCGCCGGTGAGCTACCACGAGCAGAACTGGACGGTCGAGCGCTACTCCGGCGGCGGCATGATCAGTCACGCACCGCCCGGCGTGCTCACCGAGTTCGGCCACGCGCTGCGGACGCCGTGCGGGCGGATCCATTGGGCCGGAACGGAAAGTTCGGCCATCATGTGCGGCTGGATCGACGGTGCGGTGCGCTCTGGGGAGCGGGCGGCTGCCGAGGTGCTGGCCGCGGACAGCGTGGCCGTCGTGGGCTAACGGCTCGCTCGCCAGCGCGCGATCTCGCGGCCGATCTCGGTCTCCGCGGGTCGGCCGAAGAACCATTCTTGGCCGATGCGGTACCAGTTGTTGGTGCTCTGCAGATGTCCCAGTGTGCCGAAGGTGAGGAAGTCGGCGCGCCGGGAGAAGACATGCTCGGGCGGCAGCATCTGCCGCTTCATCCCCGCGAACTCGGTCTGCCGCGGATCGATGGCCGAGACGACGGCGCCAGTGGCCAGCTCAGGCGTGATGGTGAGGTCCTCGTCGATCATGTGCCATTCGCTCGCGGCCCAGATGTACTCCAGGCAATCCTGGGCTGTCACACCGGATTCCGTGTCCACGATGCCGCGGCCCAGCATCAGGCGGTACAGGTCGTCGGCACGGCCTTCGATCGCGGCGTGGAAGCAATCGAGCTCGAATGCCACGTTCGCGGGGTCCATCCGGTTGTACAGCCCGAAGTCGACGAAGCCGACGCGACCGTCGGTGGCCAGCATGATGTTGCCGGGGTGGGGATCACCGCAGAATTCGTGGTTGGTGAAGAGCGAGCCGATATAGAAGCGGTAGACCAGTTCTCCGATGCGATTGCGGTCGGTCGCCGGCAGCGTGCGCATGTGCTCGAAGCCTGCGGCATCGAGGTATTCGGTGACCAGCACCCGCGGTGTGCAGAACTCGACGACGCTGTCGGGGACGACGATGAACGGATGTCCCCGGTACTGTTCGGCCACCAAGTGCTGCGTCTCGGCCTCGCGCAGGTAGTCGAGCTCGCTCTCGAAGTTCCGGGTGATCTCGTCGAGCATGGCGGTGTTCGCCGACGGCCACAGCCGCCAGAGCTTCATCAGCAGTGCGAGATTGCGCATGTCGGCCTGGATGGCCCGATCCACGCCCGGATACTGAACCTTGACGGCGACGTCGCGGCCGTCACGCAACCGGGCTCGGTACACCTGGCCGATTGATGCTGCGGCCGTGGGGGATTCGTCGAAATCGGCGAAGACACCCGACAGGGAACCGAGGTCGGCTTCCATGACCTCGCGCATGGCGCTGAACGGCGCCTGCGGCGCCTGATCCCGCAGCGCGGCGAGCTTTTCCCGGAACTGCTCGCGGTGCGATTCGGGCACCAGATCCAATTCGATCACCGACAGCATCTGGCCGAGCTTCATCGCGGCGCCCTTCATGGAGCCCAGCACCGTCACGAGATTCTCGGCCATCTGGATCGTGGCACGCTCGGCCAGCAGTTCCTTGGCGCGTTCCGACCGGCCGACCATCGACAGGCGGGTGCGGCCGCCGCGCACGGCTTGCTTCGCGGCGAGGGCGCCCAGCTTGCCGCCCCGCGCAAGACGCCCCTCAGGCAGTTGGCGTGCCACGCTGCCTCCCACGGAATCGGTGCAACGACGCCATCAACGTACCGGCCCGATTACGCAGGTGTCTCGTGTGTCCAGGACTCAGTTTCGCGGGCGATCCGTTGCCAGGCTTCGAGGCTCGCCAGGCGCGCGCGGGCCTCGCTGTCCAGGACGGCGGAGATTTCGAGTAGCTCGGTGACAACGCCTTCGGTCCTGGCGACCTCGAGTACGTGCGTGACGACGTCGACGTCGGGATGGCCGAGCAGTTCGGTGACCGCGGGGCGCGCGAGCTCGGGGTCGATCCGGTTCAGCAGCGACAGCAGCGCTGCCAGCACCTCCGGCTTGCCGGTGGCGGCAGCCCGGGCCATGCGCAACGACCGGTCTGTTCCGGCAGCCCGCATGATGTCGTTCATGACGTGCGTGTCCGACACCAGTACGCCGGTCAGGATGATGCCCTCGTCGTCGTCGATGGCCCGCTCGAACGCCACGATGAGTTCGTCGGTGGCGAATTCGACGAACCGCGACGCGGTCAGGTAGTCGCGGCGCCGCAGCAGTTCCTTCGCCGCCGGGATCAGCAGCTTGGCGGGCAGCCGCGGGGCGAAGTGCGGGATGACCCGAGGGTCGACGTACGGCGCCGCGTCGGCGAGGTAGCTCGGTTTGAGCCCGGACAGTACGCCGATGGCGCGGTCTCCGTGCGCAAGTCCCACCGCGCCCCCGACGCGCCCCGCGACTTCCGGAGGTACCGCGCGGTGAGCGACGGTGACCACCAAGGCATTTGGGATCAGCGGCGCGAGCTTGCCGACGCGTGCGAAGGCCTCGGCCTGTTCGTCGAACAGCGCGTCGGACAATGCGCTGCGCAGGGCTTTGAGGTCGTCGGCACCGAGTCGTTCGAGGCCGGCCAGGTTTGCGGCATCGGTCTGCAGCAGCGCGGCCAGCAGCGACAGTTGTGCGCGCGTCAGGATGTCGGCCATCACGTCACCGTCCGAACAGGATCTTGCGGGCGGCGGGCCGGATCAGCCGGGGCAGGACTTTGAGCCCGTCGTCGAGCGAGTCGTTCAGGCTGCGCTGGTGGGCCACCTTCGCCTTCCTGAGCAGACCGAGCAGCTGGGCTGATTCCTCGGGGGTGAGCTTCTCGAGTACTTCCCGCGGTTGTCCGAGCTCGTCGAGCAGCGGGTTCTCGGTACCCGGGGTAGCGGCTTTGTCCATCCTAAATAACTACCACATTCGGATGGCATAGCTATCTGAAGGCGTACCGAGGGCTGAAAAAGGGCCCTTAAGCTGGCCTGTTATCTGGATAGCGATAGTATCGAGGCTCGTCGTGCGGAGGATGTGGAGGACGTGGTGGCGGCTCGGAAGGTGCTGACGCGGGCGGAGAGCCAAGCGCAGACGCGGCAGGAATTGCTGGACGCCGCGGAGCAGCTTTTCTACGCCAACGGGTATCACGCCACGTCCCTGGCCGCCATCGCGGCAGAGGCGGGACGCACCATCGGTGCGGTCTACAGCAACTTCGAGGGCAAGGAAGCGCTGTGCCTCGAGGTGATCCGCAACCGCTCCATGGCCGAACTCAATCAACTGCTCGGGCCGCTCGTGGCAGCCGGTGTCTCCACCGACGACAGGCTGGCGGCTCTGGCGAGCTGGTGGGCCCGCATCGGCGCCGAGCCCAACCTCGTCGTGCTGACCGCTGAATACGTGACCAGTACGTTCCACAATCCTGATCAGCTCGCCAAGGCTCGTGAAGCGTTGGAACGGTTCAAGGAATCGACGCGGGTGCTGCTCGAAGACGCCGTGCCGGAAGGGGTTCCGGCCGACCACCCGCTCATGGACGACGCCATCGAAGTGGCGGTGGCGACCGGCGCGGGCATCGCCATGGCCCAGGCGCTGGGCACGATCGACGCCGAGCGGGGCGCGGCGCTGATGGTCGCCAACATGCGGTTGTGGTTCGACGCGCTGGTCGTCGGCAAGTAGCGCCGAGTCAGTCCGTCCCCGCGGTCACCCGCGGTGCCGCCACAGCGCGGAGCGCTGCGACGACGTCGGTCCCGGCCGCCAGGTCCGCGGCGTACCGCGCGCGGTGTTCCCACGCGACCCCTCGGCCGCCCCGTTCGACGACGAACACGCCACCGAGCCGGCGCGGATCGCCGGTGCGCTGATAGGGGTAGATCCCGGCCCGGACGAAGTCGAGGAATGCGCTCGCATTCCGGATCGGGTTCAACCATCGCCGCCGGGCGGCCAATCCCATTGTGCGGTAAAGGGTGTGGTCCTGGGTGGCCATGACGGGAGTGCGGGAACCGGCCCGCTTCCGGAAGGTGAAGCCCTGGATCGAGGTGCCGATGCCGATCAGGATCACCTGGGCGCCAAGCGCTTCCACTTCATCGAAGTGCGCGGTCAACTCTCTGGCCTGGGCCAGACCGAAGACACTGCCGAACTGCGGCAGGAACACCAGCGCCGCCGGCCCGTCGCGCCAGAAGTCCTGGAGCTCGTGTAGGTGGTGCCGATCATCCAGCACACGCTCATTGCTGATGACATCGACCCGGCTCAACTGATCGCTCCCACAGCGTCATTCGTGCGGTCGGCCGAGTCTGTCGGCGCGAACGGGCACATCGTGCCGCGTTTGCCGTGCTGCAGTGTCAGGCCGGGATCGTGCATCATCTCGACGAAGCCGGTGCTGTCGGCATGACGGATCACGTTGTGCAGATAGCCCCACATTTCTGGGCCGAAGTACGGGATGAAGACGCGGTCGAAGACCGGGTTCCCCAGCGCCTTGACGGTTGCCTTGACCAGTAGTGCGCCCAGCCGTGGCCGCAGCCGGTAGTCATCGAGGCCGCAGATCTGCCGGACGTACGGCGTCAGGAGCGGGATGGCGGCCCAGATCGCCACGCGCATGAGACTTCCGATGACGAGGTTCGGGTTCAGTGGTGTCACCGGGGGGTGGGTCATGAAGTCGGTGAGTTCCTGCGCCGGGCGAGTGAATGCCATGAGCTCCTGCTCGGCCCGCTGCACCCAGGCTTCGACATCCTCGGGGGTGTCCGGCAGCTCGCCCGCCGGCATTCCCATGAGCTGACACACCTTGACCTGCTCGCGGTAGAACTGGCGCTCCTCTTCGTCGGTCGCATTCGGGTCGCCGAAGGCCTTGTACGCGCGCCACAGGTGTGGCCAGCCCACGACGTAGGTGAATTTGAGGGTCTCGACGTGGTTGGCCTGGAACAGCTCGCCGGTCGCGGGTACCTCGCCGGTGATGTGAGAGTGCTTGCGGAACAGGTCAACTCCCACTTTTTCGGCGCTGGCGGTGTCGCCCGCCACGGCGCCGGCGAAGAAGTGCAGGCTGCGGCGGATACGGCCGACCGTGTCGTAGTAGTACGTCGTGTGGTGGCCGACGCCGTACGCCCCGTCGGGGTCCAGCACCGAGATGAAAAGCCCGGAGAGAGCGCCCATTCCGGCAACCATGACGTTCTCGTAGACCTTCCAGCTGATCGACTCGGGCCCGAAGTAGCCGTTGTCGATCCGTGGGGCCTCCGCTATCGCCAGGGCCTTCTTGCCGTTCTTGCCGTGCAGCTTGAGCAGGAAGTCGTAGCGACGGTCGATTCTCTGGCGTTCGGCTTTGGGCATCGCGACGTCCTGTAGGCGGACGGACTTCATGGGCTCCTCCGGTACCAATTGAGATAGCAATGTTATTCCAATGGTGACGTTACTCCAACCGGGACGGGCCGACAAGACTTGCGACCGCCATAGGATGCGGAGGACGAGCAGGACGGAGAGCTGGATGTCAGACGCCGCAACGCACAGCGCCGTGCAGAAGTTGGTGGACGCCGAAGAGTTGCGGATGGGCTTGGGCACGTTCGCGCGCGTGGTCGACGGCAAGCGATGGGCGGAGGCCTCTCAGGTCTTCGCCGATGACGTCACGTTCGACTATGGCGACCAAGGGCCGCAGTCAGGCCTGCCCGCGCTGGTGGCGACGTTCCGCCGATACCTCGAAAAGTGCGGCGGCACACAACATCTCATCGGTTCGATCCAGGTCGAGGTCGGTGACGACGACACGGCTGTCACGCGCGCCTACGTTCAGGCCAGGCACCAGGGCGTCGGCCCGCTCGCGGCCGAAACGTTCGACACCAACGGTGAGTACACCGACACCTGGGCCCGCCGGCCCGAAGGCTGGCGGATCGTCAACCGCATCAGCCGATGGTCGGCGATGTCGGGTAATCCCGCGGTTCTGTTCCCGCAGTAGCGGGATCAGCGGAAGCGGACGTCCATGGTGGCGAGGCCGAAGATCTTCTTGCCGCCCGACTTGGCGCCGACGATCACGACACCCGTGCGGGTCTCGGGGTCCAGGGATTTGATCTTGCCGCTGAACTCGATATCGCAGCCTTCGGTGGCCGGCACCACCGCGGGCGCCGACAGGCGGACGGTGTAGCGGCTCACGGCACCGGGGTCGCCGGACCAGGACGAGGCGTATCCGGCGCCCAGGCCCATGGTCAGCATGCCGTGGGCGATGACGTCGGGCAGCCCGGCGAGCTGCGCCAGCTCCTTGTCCCAGTGAATCGGGTTGGCGTCGCCGGCCACGCCGGCGTAGTTCACGAGGTCGCCGAGTGACAACCGCAGGTGACTCGCGGGCAGTTCGTCACCGACGGACACGTCCTCGAACAACGGCGTCCCCGGCGTTCGGGCAGCGTCGGTGGCGATCCGGATCTCGCCCTCGGGACGCACCGTCTTGCGGTACTCCTCGGAGCCGATGTCCAGGATGTTCATGTCGTGCATCATGGCCTTCTGCACGGCCGTCTTGACGTCGCCGTCGATGTCCTCGGCCGTCACGCCGACGACGGTGGTGTGCAGGGTGTGGACCCGCTCGCCCTTGGTGTCGGTGAAGGTGTTGGTCACGGTGATGAAGTCGCGGCCCGCGGTCCGGCGGACCGCCGTCAGCTCGACGTCGATGACCAGCTCATCGCCCGCCACGATCGGCCGGTGCTGTTCGAAGACCTCTTCGGTCTGCAGGTAGGTGTCGTAGCCGACGACGATCGACTCGAACATCCGCCGGTTGCACTTCATGCCGGGTGTCGAGGTGAACGTGATCGGCGCGATGACATCGGCATAGCCGAGCTCATTGGCGGCAGCGACGTCCCAGTGCGCGGGGTGGTAGTCCTGCACCGCGCGGGCGTACTCGCGCAGCTTCTCGCGGCCGACCAGGTAGGTGCCGTCCATCTGGTAGTGGTGGCCGATCCGCGCTTCGAGCGGCGACGCTTCTGCTGCTGTCGTCATGACTGTGCCCAACTTTTCTATCGACATGTTCGCTGAGGCCGACCAAAGCACCCTACGCGGCGAGGTGGTGCCAACACACGTCGATGCGCCGTCTACCTGCGCCGAGCGCAGGCAAATGTGCCCAAAACCACGCGATCGCGCCGACTGTCGTGGCTGTTCGCGGGTGCCCCGGGCGCCCGTGCTTGACTGGCAGCATGGCCCGCACACCCACTTTGGCCCGTCGGTTGTTCGAGCGTTACGAACCCGTGCACGCAATCACGTACTTCGCGCCCGAGGCGCGTGCCGCCGCCGTCGACCTCGGCTATCGCAGCTTCTGGAGCGGCTACTTCGTCACCAGGTCGGCGCCACTGGGCCCGGTGCCGCCGCAGGTCGTCGAGGCGGTCTTCTACAACTTCGCCGCCCACCGCGTCGCGAAGTCGCTGGCCGGCGCGTGGGACATCGCCACGCCCCAGCAGGCGCTGGCGGCCCGGGAAGCGGGAGCGGTCGCCGCATTGCGCCGCTACGGGCTCACCGCGGACGACAACCTGCGTACCGCCACCGATCTGCTCGGCCGCGTCGCGCGCGGTGCCGCCGTCGACGGCCGGCCGTTGTTCGCCGCCCTGTCCGCGGTGCCGTGGCCCGACGAGCCCGTGGCCGCGCTGTGGCACGCGGCGACCCTGCTGCGCGAACAGCGCGGTGACGCGCACGTGGCGGCCCTGGTTGCCGCCGGCATCACCGGCCGGGAAAGCAACGTGCTGCATGTCGCGGCGGGCCGCACGACCAAGGAGAAGGTCGTGTCCACGCGGGACTATGACGACGCCGAGTGGGACGCCGTCACCGCGCGCCTGGCCGCACGGGGCCTGTTGAGAGCCGACGGTTCACTGACCGACGCGGGACGCGAACTCAAGGCCGACATCGAGCACCGCACCGATGCCGCCGCGCTGCCGACGCTCGACGTGCTGAGCGACGCCGAGGTCGAGACCCTGTTCCAGGCGCTCACCCCGATTGCCCGGATGGTGGTCGCCGGCGGCGATCTACCGGCGATCACCCCGATGGCGTTGCAGCACAGCGATCTCGACGATCCCGGCGCGAATCTCGGCTAGGCGGCCAGGGCGCCGCGCTTGCGCAGCAGCGGCAGCACGCCTTCGGCGAACCAGTAGGCCTCTTCGAGGTGCGGGTAGCCGGAGAGGATGAACTCGTCGAATCCGAGGTCGTGGTACTCGGAGATCAGCGACGCCACTTCCTCATGGCTGCCGACGAGCGCGGTCCCGGCGCCGCCGCGGACCAGGCCGACACCGGCCCAGAGGTTCGGGTAGACCTCGAGGTGGTCGAGCCGGCCACCGTGCAGCGCCGTCATGCGCCGCTGTCCTTCGGACTCCGAATTGGCATGCAGCGCAGTGGCTTTGGCGATCTGTTCGGGCGTCAGCTCGGCCAGGAGGGAATTGGCGACGGCCCAGGCGGCCTCGGAGGTGTCGCGGCTGATGGTGTGCAGCCGGATGCCGAAGCGCAGGGTGCGCCCGCGGGCCTTGGCCAGTTCGCGCACCTGTGCGATCTTGGCCGCGGCGGCAGCCGGCGGCTCGCCCCACGTCAGGTAGACGTCGACGTGCTCGGCTGCGATGGGCAGCGCGGCCGGCGAAGATCCACCGAAATACAACTGCGGCAACGGGTTCGGCGGTTCGGAGACGCGCGCGTCGGTGACGGAGTAGTGCCTGCCGCGGTAGTCCACGGGGCCGCCGCGCCAGATATCGCGGACGATCTCGAGGAATTCGCCGGTGCGTTCGTAGCGCTGGTCGTGGCTGAGCCAGTCACCGAACCGGCGTTGTTCGATGTCGTCACCGCCGCTGACGATGTTGAGCAGCAGGCGTCCTTCGGAGAATCGCTGAAAAGTCGCCGCCTGTTGCGCGGCCAGGGTGGGTGGCACGAGGCCGGGCCGGAAGGCAACCAGGAACTTGAGACGTTCGGTTTGTTCGAGCAGGGCAGCAGAGGTCAACCAGGCGTCCTCACACCAGGTTCCGGTCGGCGTCAGCACGCCTTCGAATCCGAGGCGGTCGGCAGCGCGGGCTATTTCACCGAGGTAGCGCAGGCTGGGCTTGCGGTATGACGCCGGAACCGTGTGGTGCGATGACGCGTGCGACGCGCCGACGATCGAGCGACTGTCACCGTTTGTGGGCAGGAACCAGAAGAACTTGGCGGCCAAGACGATCCTCCTATTTTGCGGTGGTCCAGAACTGCGACAACTGATCGCCGAACCGGTTGTCGACGAATTGTGAGAAGTCGGGTTTGTGGTCGACCTGTCCGGATTGTGCGAACGCGTCGGCGAGCTGCTGCTCGGATGCGATCACCGCATCATTGATTGGAATGGCCAGTCGCAGGCTTCGGGACTGCGCTACGCGGGCCACCTGCGGATCGATTCCGATTGCGGCCGCGTACTTTTGGTACCACTCGTCAGGGTGGTCCTTGGCCCAGCGTGAGGCCCGGGCCACCCGCTGGACGAAATCGGCCAGCGCGCTGTTGCGTTTGGCGTCCTGCAGTGCCGCAACCGAGGCGATGCCGAATCCATAGCCGTTGGTGACGCCCTCGGCGGTCACCACGGTGCGCACCTTGAGCTGGTTCTGGGCCAGCGCCGTGTACGGATCCCAGATCGCCCAGGCGTCGGCCTGTCCCTGGCTCAGGGCGGTGAAGGCGTCGGCCGGTTGCAGGAACACCAGCTGGATGTCCTTGACCGTCAGGCCGGCCTTCTGCAGCTGGAGAAGCAGATGGCCGTGTGCCGAGCTGCCCTTGCCGACGACGACCTTCTTCCCGCGGAGGTCGGCCACGGTATGAACCGCTGAGCCTGCCGGGGTGAGGATCTGGTCGCCGGCGGCACTGTTCGAATAGGCCGCGATGACACGGATTTTCGCGCCCGCCGCGGCGCCGAAGATCGGCGGCGTGTTCCCGGTGACCGCGAAGTCGATCTTGCCCGCGGTGGCCGCCTCGACCTGAGGCGGCCCGGAGGTGAAGGTCGAGAACTGCACCTTGTAGGGCACGTTGTCGAGCTCCCCGGCTGCCCGGAGCAGCGACTCGGTACCGCCCTTCTGATCACCCACCTGCAGCGTCAGGCCGGCCAGGTCCGATGCCGGAACTGTCTGGGGCACCGCCACGTCGTTCTTGCTGTCCCGGCTGGAGACGCAGGCGCTGAGCAATGCGCCGGCGGCGAGGATGGATACCAGGCGTGCTGCCCGTGAATGTTTCACAGTCTTCTCCCGTCAGACACCGAGTTGCGCGAGCAGCTCGGTGCGGTAGTCGTCGGTGCGCCGGTCGCGCTGGTCGTGCGGCTGGCGCGGGCTCTCGATCGCCAGGGTGTGCGCCACCCGCCCGTGCTCGAGCACCACGATGGTGTCGGCCAGCGCGATGGCCTCGTCCACGTCATGCGTGACCAGGAGCACCCCGAAGTTGTGCTGGCGCCAGAGGTTGAGGAGCAGTCGGTGCATCGAGAGCCGGGTCAGGGCGTCGAGCGCGCCGAATGGCTCGTCGAGCAGCAGCAGTTGAGGCTCCGCCACCAGCGCGCGGGCCAGCGACACGCGCTGTGCCTGTCCGCCCGACAGGGTCAGTGGCCAGGACTGCGCCTTGCCGGCGAGGCCCACCTCGTCCAGGGCCTGATCGGCGCGGGAAAGTGCTTCGGCGCGGGACAGTTTGGCGCGGGTCAGGCCGTAGCGCACGTTGTCGCGCACGGATCGCCACGGGAACAGCCGGGGCTCCTGGAACGCGACGGCGGGCGCGCCCTGGACCTCGCGCTCGCCCTGGAAATCACCGGCGAGGCCCGAAAGCACGCGCAGTATGGTCGATTTGCCCGAACCGCTGCGCCCGACGAGCGCGACGATCTCGCCACGCTTCACCCGGAGGTTGACGTCGTCGAGCACCCGATTGGCGCCGTACCACTTGGATACCGAGCGCAACTCCGCTGCGGGTGGTTCCGACGCCGCGGGCGGTTCCACGGATACTTCGTAAAGTGCTGTCACAGGGTGCCTTTCAGAGTCGATAGCGCAAGGCACGGCGCTCCAGGATCCGCACCAGCGCGTCGGTGATGATGCCGAGCAGCGCGTAGACGACGAGACCGAAGATGATCACGTCGATGCGGAGGAAGTCGCGCGCGTTGTTGATGAGGTAGCCGACACCGGAGTCGGCGTTGATCTGTTCGGCGACGATCAGCGTGAGCCACGCGATGGCCAGCGACTGCCGCAGCCCCACGAGGACCTGCGGTGCCGCGCTGGGGATGACTACCGTCCGCAGCCGCTCAAGCGGCGAAAAGCCGAGTACGGCAGCCGTTTCGAAGAGCTTGGGGTCGACCTGGCGGATTGCCGACGAGGTATTGAGGTAGAGCGGGAACGCGGCACCCAACGCGACCATCAGCACCTTGGGGAGTTCGCCGATGCCGAACCAGACGATGAACAGCGGGATCAGGCCGAGGTGGGGCAGTGCCCGGATCATCTGCATCGTCGGGTCGACCGTGGCGTCCGCCCACTTCGAGAAGCCCACGAGGGCGCCGAGAGCGGCGCCGATGACGCCGCCGAGGATGAGTCCTTCGGCCGCGCGGATTCCCGAAACGCGCAATGCTTCGGCGAGTTGACCGTTGCCGATCAGCTCGATGCCGGCCTCCGCGATGGTCTGCGGTGCCGGCAGGACCTCGGGATCGATGAGGCCCCACGCGCTGCCGGCCTGCCACAGGATGAGCACCGCCAGCGGTGACAGCCAGCGGAGGATTTCCCAGCGCCGAGCGCGGACGCGGCTGATCCAGGAAACCGGCTGCACTGCAGCAGGTTCGGTACCCGGTGCCGCGGCGGCCACCGGGGCCTCGCGGGTGGTCATCACGCTCCTCACGTCGTCGGCTATCGGTCAGGCGCGCACGCCATCACACCGAAAGTAGGAGGCTGTCCACGGGCTGTGAAGATTTACCGTCGCCCTGATTCCACGGGAACGGGGGCGGTCGACCGCCGGCAGTGCCGTTTGCAGCATGCCAGGTCGCCAAGACGATCACGCATGGATCTCAGACGAAAGCGCATTGATCGTCGCGTTCGGTGACTCTACGTTTTGAGCTATGAAGACAGTGCTGATCACGGGTTGTTCGTCGGGCTACGGGCTGGAGATCGCCCGGCACTTCCATGCGCAAGGCTGGAATGTCGTCGCGACCATGAGAACGCCACGGCCCGAACTACTTCCGGACTCGGACCGAATCAGGGTGCTGGCGCTCGACGTCACGGATCCGCAGAGCATCGCCGGCGCCATCGCAGCCGCCGGTCCGATCGACGTGCTGGTCAACAATGCCGGCGTCGGGGTGGTGGGCGCGTTCGAGGCCACCCCGATGGCGACGACACGGGAGGTATTCGAGACCAACACCTTTGGCGTCATAGCCATGACGCAGGCCGTTGTCCCGCAATTCCGTGAACGGCGGTCCGGTGTCATCGTGAACGTGACCTCCAGTGCGACCTTGGCGCCGATGCCGCTGGCAGCGGTGTACACCGCGAGCAAGGCGGCGATCGAAGGTTTCACCGGCTCGCTGGCATTGGAGCTCGAATTCTTCGGAGTGGCTGCCAAACTCGTCGAGCCGGGCTATGGACCGGGCACCAATTTCGCCGCCAACGGCGCCGACCGGATGGACGGCCTGCTGCCTCCCGAGTACCTGGAGTTCGCGGGACCGGTCATGGCCGCGTTCGGCGACGTCGACGTGTTCACAACGGCGTCCGACGTGGCCGAGGTCGTCTACCAGGCCGCGACCGATACGTCGGGCCGGCTGCGGTTCGCGGCGGGCCCGGACGCGCTGGCCCTCGTCGCCGCGCACAGCGAATAGACACGTACTCGTCCGGTCGCGGGTACCGTGTCGAAATGGCAACGGACCCGCTCGATTTCATCGTCGCGCTGTTGCGGTGCCGGGCGGTGCGGTCGAAGATCGTGGCCGGTGGCGGTCAATGGAGCGTCCGCAAGCCGCGCTATACCGATCCGTCCTTCTGCGTGATGCTCGAAGGCGCATGCTGGTTCTGTCCCGAGGACGGCGACGCGATCGAACTCCGCGCGGGTGACTTTCTGCTGTTGCCGGAGACACCGAGTTTCGTGTTGGCGAGCGATCCGGCGCTGCCGCCCACGGATGCGCCGATCGACATCGAGGGTGACGCCGCCTACGGCGACGGCGCGCCGACGATGCGGATGCTGGGTGGGTACTTCCAGTTCGACCGGGCGAACGCGGAACTGGTTGCCCGGCTGTTGCCCCCGGCGATTCTCATTCGGCGCGGCGAACCGGGCGCGTCCCGCCTCGGCCGCATCGTGGAGCTGATCGCCGAGGAGGCCGGCGAGCACAACAGGTGCCGGGACCTGATCCTCGAGCGCCTGGTCGAGGTGCTGCTCATCGAGGCGTGGCGGTTCGAGACCGACCACGCGTCGGTCGAGCAGGGATTGCTTGGGGGACTGGCTGATCCGGCGTTGTCCGGGGTGCTCCGGGCATTGCACGCAGACCTGGCCGGGCCGTGGACGGTGGAGAAGCTGGCGCGCACGGCGGGCATGTCCCGGGCTGTCTTTGCCGAGCGGTTCTCCCGCACCGTCGGCATCCCGCCGATGCAGTACCTCACGGAATGGCGGGTCGCACGGGCCAAGGAAATGCTGCTGGGCGACCGGCCCGGGCTGTCGGCGATTGCCGGCAAGGTCGGCTACAGCTCGGCAAGCGCCTTCAGCGCGGCATTTGCGCGGGTGGTCGGATGCTCGCCGGCCGAGTTCGCCAAACGCAGCGATCGTGGGCCGGAGTAGCGGTGAAAGCGCTTCAGAGCCGGTACATTTCGCGGGCCATGGCCGCTTCCTCGAAGGACTCGTCGCGCCGCGGCGGGTAGTAGTCGGCCCGGTGTTCGGGCCAATGTGTGCGGCTCTGAATCCACGTGCCGGCCGCGGTGACCGCGTCGGCGAACTGCTGAGCGCTGTGGCGCAGCCAATCCCGCAGCATTTCTGCGGGGGTCGGAACGTGTGCGTGTGTCATGGCATCGACGCTACGAATCCGCACGGTCGCAGACATCGCGCCGAGGGCTGATCTTGATGTCCGACCACGGTAGGGCGTCGCGAGCGACCCCGGGCGGATGCTCAGGCCGGCGGCCCGACGAAATCGTCCAGCGCCGACTCGATTTCATGTGCGAGTCGTTGTGGCGCGTCGGGGTCTCCGGTGATCAGGTCGCGCAAGGCACGGTGGAACAGGCCGTCTGCCGTCGCGTAGACGATGGCGGGCGTGACGATGACGGCGGACTCGGTGAGCTCGGCGTAGGCGATGACGGCCTTCCAGGTGAGCGCGGCAAGGCTGTCGTCGATCTCGTTGATGCTCGCGGCGAAACGGTCGTCGAAGAGCGCCTGGGTGCGCAGGTCGTACCAGAGCCGGTGCATGACGGCCGACTCGCGCAGGGAATTGCTCAGCGCGCTGCTGATGCGGGTCTTGAGCTCCGGCCCGGAGCTGCCGTCGATGACGATGGAGTTGTACCGGTCGATGAAGTGGTCCTTGTACTGCCGCACGCAGCACATGACGAGGTCGTCCTTGTCGTCGAAGTAGTAGTGCAGAACGCCGAGCGATATCTCGCAGTGCTGGGCGAGTTCGCGCATGCTGGCCCGCGCGAAACCCAGTTCAGCAAGCCCGCTGGTGGCCTGGGCGGCCAGTGCCTGGCGGCGCGTAGCGAACTTTTGCCCGCGCGGACCCGACAACCGGCCTGCAACGCGGCTCGAGGCGGTATCCACAGGGCTCCAGTGGCTGATGAGGTGGCAGTGAACTGGCGGGAAATTCTAAGTCTATTCCTCTGATCAGGCACTTCTGCGCGCGCCGGCAAAGTTTGGACGATCGTCTTGAAATGCCCGCGAAGAGTGGCGCAGATCACTATCATGCTCCGCGGGTGCTCGAAATTCAACGGAAATGGTGCCGATGAGCGAACAAGAAACCACCGCAGATTCTGCTGCGGACGACAGGTTGGAATGGTTGCGAAAATCGGCGGCGGAGGGTCAACCGGGCGCGGTCGACTCGGCGTGGAGCTGGATCGTCGAGCTCTCCACCTTGGCCGACAACAATGCCGATGCCGCCGAAGCACAGCTCAACGACCTTTTCCGGCTGGGTACGCCGCCCGTCGATCTGGACGGTCCGACCGAGGGCATCCTGGTCATGACGACGACCAACCCCGCGTTGGACACGGTGACCCGGGCCGTCACCGCTCTCTGGATGCCGTGGCAGGGCAAACGCTTCGACTCGGACAGCGGTACCGGGGACAACCGGCTGACGCGCAGTACCGGCCTGGTCGGCAAATTGTTGTGGCCGCTGTACTCGATGCGTGACGCCGAGTCGGGCAAACTCGCCTTCGATTTCGCCACGTATGTCGAAGCCGGCAAGGACGATCCCGACCGCCAGGTGATGGTCATCGATTACGCCAACGTGGAATCCAATCCGCGGCTGGTGATCCGCAGCATCCGCGACGAGTTGGTGGAGCTGGTACCCGGCGTCTACCTCGGCAAGATTCTGTTCAACACCGGCGCAGACCGGTTCAGCAAGATTGGATACTTCGCGCTGCGCACGCCTCGCTGACGGATCCCAGATCATCCGACGACCACCGACCAACTTCGAAAAAGAAACGGCGACAACATGATTCCGTCACAATGGCACGAATATCCTTCTCTCCTGCTGCAGCTGAACGCGCTGTCCAAGACCCGTGACGAGCTGCGTGAGCACAACCTCTACGAGGCGTACGGCATGCGGCCGTCCGACGACCTGGGCCAGCCCACCGACGAGGTGCGTCGCGCTCGTCAGCCTGATGGCACCTGGAACGATCTCCAAGACCCGCACATGGGCGCCAAGGGCACCGGCTTCGGCCGCAACGTCCCGCTGTCGATGACCGTCACCGACGTCAAGCGACTCCTCAAGCCCGACCCCCGCGTCATCAGCCGCAAGCTGATGGCCCGCGACGACTTCAAGCCCGCCGGCATCATCAACGCACTCGCCGCCGCATGGTTGCAGTTCGAGAACCACAACTGGTTCTTCCACGGCGACGGTGTCGCGGACAAGACCATCGACATCCCGCTCAGTGCCGACGACCACTTCCCCGAGAACCCCATGAAGATCCGGTGCACCATCCCGCTGCGCGGGGAGATCGCCGACGGTTGTCCCGCACCGGTTTTCGCCAATGCGGAGACCCACTGGTGGGACGGCTCGCAGGTCTACGGCAGCGGTAAGGAACGTCAGGCGGAGATTCGCACCTTCGTCGACGGCAAGGTCAAGGTCGACCCGAGCGGCCGCCTGCCCGAGAGTGACATCCCCGGCATCGACCTCACCGGCATGAAAGAGAACTACTGGGTCGGCACCGGCCTGCTGCACACGATGTTCGCGCGTGAGCACAACGCCGTCTGTGACGCACTGAAGAAGGCCTACCCGAGCTTCGACGACCAGCGCCTCTTCGAACTCGGTGTGCTCGTCGTGTCGGCGTTGATCGCCAAGATCCACACCGTCGAGTGGACGCCGTGCGTACTGCGGCACCCCGCGCTGCAGATCGGCATGAACGCGAACTGGTATGGCGCGCTTGGCGAAACGTTCCGCGACAAGATCGGCCGCATCGGCGACAGCGAGGCCCTCTCGGGTGTCGTCGGATCGTCGACCGATCACCACGCCGCGCCCTTCTCTCTGACCGAGGAATTCGTCTCGGTCTACCGCATGCACCCGCTGATCCCCGATGACTGGAACTTCTTCTCGCTGGAGTCCGGCGAGCACCTGGTCAAGGCGGACTTCACCCAGCTGCAGGGCAGCTACACGCGCGGCTTCATGGACAAGCTCCAGATGGGCGACATGTGGTACTCCTTCGGGCTCGCCAGCGCCGGCGCGGTGTGCCTGCACAACTACCCGAACGCGCTGCGCAACCTGACCCGCGTCGACGGCCAGGTCACCGACCTCGCCACCCTCGACATCGTGCGCGACCGGGAGCGAGGTGTGCCGCGCTACAACGACTTCCGCGAAGCACTGCGGATGCCGCGGCGCAAGACCATCGACGACATCACGCCGAACAAGCAGTGGGCGCGGGAGATCAACGAGGTCTACAACGGTGACGTCGACGCCGTCGACCTGCAGATCGGCATGCAGGCCGAGCAGCCGCCGAAGGGATTCGGCTTCTCGGACACCGCCTTCCGGATCTTCATCCTGATGGCGTCGCGCCGGCTCAAGAGCGACCGCTTCTTCACCAACGACTTCAAGCCCGAGGTGTACACGCAGGTCGGGTTCGACTGGGTGAACAACAACACCATGAAAGACGTGATGCTGCGGCACTACCCGGAGCTGGAGCCGGTGATCGGCGACGTCGAGCGGGTGTTCGCACCGTGGCCGAAGCTGGGTGCACCGGTGCCGGGGAAGAAGAACCCGGTGGTGCAGTTGGCCGACTCGGTCCGCGCCTACCTGCCCTGGGGCTGACGGACGATGGCCGAGGATTTCCCGCACGCATCCATCGTCGAAGGGGTTCGGTTCACCGCCCAGATCGGCGTGCCGAATGTCCTTCTGGGACTGTTCAACAAGCGAGAGTTGCCCACGCGCATCGCATCCGGTTTGGGTTCGGACTACTTGGGGTACCAGCTTGTCGAAGGCATGGTCCGCAGTTACGGGCCCGGTCCGTTCTATGTGCGGGTCGTCGCCGACGAGGCATTGCTGGTGCATCACCCCGACGACCTGGAGTTCGTGTTGAGTGGATCGCCCGACCCGTTCGCCTCCGACCCGAAGCCCAAACGCGAGGGCATGGCGGCGTTCCAGCCGGACGCACTGACCATCTCGCGCGGGCAGCCGTGGGAGGACCGCAGGCGGTTCGCCGAGGCGGTGCTGGACACCGGCCACCCGGTGCACCGGCTGGCGCAGGCATTCGTCGAGAAGGTCGCGCGGACCGTCGAAGGCCTGGGCTCCGGAGAGCTGAAGTGGGCGGCGTGGAACGCCGCCTTCCAGCGGTTGACGCGCAGCGTGGTCTTCGGTGACAAGGCCGCGGACGACGCCAGGCTCACCTCACAGCTCAGCGAACTGATGTCGGCGGGCAACGGGATGCCCGGCGAGCCGGCGCCCGGCTACCCGGAGTTCGTGGGGCACATCGAGTCCTACCTGAAGGATCCTGAGCCGGGCAGTCTGGCCGCGCTGATCGCAGAGACGACGCCACCGGAGACGGCGAGTCCCGCGAGTCAGGTGATCCACTGGCTGTTCGCGATGGGGGACACCCTGGCGGCCAACGCTTTCCGGACCCTTGCGGTGTTGTCCACCCACTCGGAGAACCTGCGTGAGGTCCGGGCGGAAATGGGGTCGGCCGACATCAACTCGGGCCAGGGCATCGCCTCGCTGAAGTATCTGGGCGGGTGCCTGCTCGACACCATGCGGTTGTGGCCGACGACGGGGCTGTTCGGTCGAGTCGCGACCCGGGACATCGAATTCCCCAGTGGCGCAGTGCTGCCCGAAGGCAAGCAGGTCCTCATCTACAACGTGTTCAATCACCGGAACCGCGACCGGATCCCTTACGCCGACCGGTTCTCACCGGGTGAGTGGGTCAGCGGGGACGCCGGCAGCGACTGGTCGTACAACTTCTTCAGCCACGGCCCGCAGGGCTGCCCGGGAGCCGGCCTGTCGGTGTTCCTCGGGCAGGCCTTCCTGGCGCACGTACTGAACGAATCCGGTCCGGTGCTGCGCGGCGCTACGCTGAACCCACAGAAGTCGCTGCCGCATAGCATTGATCTGTACGGCATCAGCATTGAACGCTAGATGGACCATGCGGTCGTCACCGCGACCGTGCGATGGAGGGGACTCTTTGTGACGACGACCGCCGAACATCTCCGTTACGCCCTGGACGGGCGTTGGCGCGACGTGAAAGACCGTATTCGCGAAGAGCTTTCCGCGGAGCTGTTCAAGCCGCACTACACCCCGGACACCGCGGTGGCCCGGGCCAAGGTCACCGAGCAGATGAAGTACATGGCGTCGCGCGGGGCCGCCGAGGACGCCTTCGCGAAGGGCCACGGCGGCAACGGTGATGCGGGCGCCACCATCGCCCGTATCGAGATGCTGGCCATGAGCGACCTGTCGCTGATGGTCAAGGCCGGCGTGCAGTGGGGCCTGTTCGGCGGCGCCATCGACAACCTGGGCACGGAACGCCACCATGAGGCGTACGTGCGCAAGGCCATCGACCTGGACCTCGTGGGCTGCTTCGGCATGACCGAGACCGGGCACGGCAGTGACGTGCAGTCCCTGGAGACGACCGCCACGTACGACCCGGCCACCGGCGAGTTCGTCATCGATTCACCGACGCCCACGTCGCGCAAGGACTACATCGGCGGTGCGGCCGAATCAGCCCAGGTGTCAGCGGTTTTCGCGCAGCTGATCACCAAGGGCGAGAACCACGGCGTGCACTGTTTCATCGTGCCGATACGCGATGAGTACGGCAACGACCTACCGGGGATCCGGACCTCGGACTGTCACTACAAGGGCGGACTGCCCGGTGTCGACAACGGGCGCATCCAGTTCGACCATGTCCGCATCCCGCGGGAGAACCTGCTCAACCGCTACGGCGACGTCGCCGAGGACGGGACGTACTCGTCCCCGATCGAAAACCCGAACCGGCGGTTCTTCACGATGCTGGGCACGCTGATCCGGGGCCGCGTGACGGTCGGCGGCAGCGCCGCGGCCGCCGCGCGCGTCGCATTGGACATCGCGACCCGGTATGCGTTGCAGCGCAGGCAGTTCGAGGCGCCGAAGACCGACGACGAAGTCCTCATCATGGACTACCTGGTGCACCAGCGTCGGCTGCTGCCGCTGATCGCGAAGTCGTACGCGCTGCAGTTCGCGCAGAACGAATTGGTGTCGGACCTGCACGATCTGCAGGACGTCGAAGAACCCGACGGCGAGGTGCAGCGGGAACTGGAAGCGCGGGCCGCGGGCCTCAAGGCCACCGCGACGTGGCACGCCACCAAGGCCATCCAGGAATGTCGCGAGGCCTGCGGCGGTGCGGGCTATCTGGCCGAGAACCGCCTCATCGCGCTCAAGGCCGACACCGATGTCTTCACGACCTTCGAAGGCGACAACCACGTCTTGACGCAGCTGGTGGCCAAACACCTGCTCACCGAGTACGCCGACGACATCAAGGGCATGAGCCCGTTCGAGTGGGTGAAGTTCGCGACCAGCACGGCGCGGGAGCGTGTGCGCCGCAGCACCGGCACCGAGACCATCCTGCAGAACCTGCTCGACACCCGGCAGGACAACGAGGAAGAGGGCAGCCTCTTCAACCGCGGCACGCAGGCCAAGATGTTCGAGGACCGGGCCGACTACCTGTTGTCGACCGTGGCCCGCCGACTGCAGGCCAACTCCAAGGAGATGAGTCCCTTCGAGGCGTTCAACTCGGTGCAGGACCACGTGCTGCACGCGGCCTCGGCCCACATCGACCGCATCGTGTTCGAGTCTTTCGCCGCCGGCATCGATGCGTGCACCGATCCCGAGGCCCGCGAGATCTTCGGCCTCCTGTGCGACCTGTATGCGTTGTCGGTGATCGAAGAGGACAAGGCGTGGTACATCGAGCACCGCTTCCTGTCCATGGATCGGGCCAAGGCCGTCACCGCCGGGATCAACGATCGCTGCCGCAAGCTCCGGCCGTACGCCGAGGTGCTGGTCGACGGATTCGGCATCCCCGAGCAGCTGCGCTACGCCGAGATGCTGCATCCGGAGCGCATTCCGGACGTGCGATGACAAGACCCGCCATGGACCTCTCGAAGAAGACGGCACTGTTCGTGGCGGCCGGCGTGGCGGTTGGCGTCCTGGTCGCTCCGGCTGCGCAGGCCGACATCTGCGACCCGTCGGTGACCGTCTGTCAGGGCAGTGAGATCAGCGGCCCGACGTCGGTGCCGGCCGCGTCGCCGCCGGTCATCGCGAGCGATGACGAGTTCCCGTTCGGCGATGACGAGTGGTACCTCTACCCCGGCACGGGCGTCATCAACCGCGGGGGTGGCGGCGGGCACCGTTAGGGCAGCGGCTCCAGATCAACTGTGTTGACGGAGAGCCGACGCGCCGGTCGAGTTCACGCTGCGTCGCCGGTGCTCGAGATCTTCGCGGCCAGGGCGGCGAGTTTGTCGTCCAAGATCAGTGCCGCCGCCAGTAGCGGCGGGTTGTCATCGACAACCATCAGCGACGACGGTTTGACGTAGGTCAAGGCGCTCCGGTTGCCATCAGCTTCCGTCAGAAGGACCTCCACGGGAGCAAAGAGCCCGGCCGCGAGGTCGTGCCGAATCATGGTGATCGCGATGAGCGGATTGCCCAGGATGACGCGCAGGGCCCTGCGCTCTACGCCGGCGGTGCTGAGCCACCGGGTGTGGTCGATCAGGTGCATCAACATGAAATCGCTCGGCCCGGCCTGGCGCTCGACGTCTGCCGCGAACGCGCTCCAGTCGCGATCTGCCAGCGCCTGCAGGTCCGTTATCTGCGCGGGTTCGGTACCGATATCGGCGAGCAAGTCGGCACTCAGTTCATCGAATGTCTTGTCGCTGTCGAACCGCATCCGGACCCCGCTGAACGGAATCGCGTGAGCCTTCACTGTGGTCATCGTCGTTTGTCCTCGCCAAGGAACCGGGTCTACACACCACATTCGGCCAATCGGTGGCCGGGTGGGGAGGCCGAGATGATCCTGGTGTTCGCAGGAACAGGATGGGCATCGGTTCGGACGAGGGCCGAAGTAGCAACTAGCCACATTGATCACTCGCACACCAACTTTGGCCCCCGATTGGCGCTTATTGACCAAGTCGAACTATTTTCCTGAGGTGATCTCTTCGGCTGTTGGCGCTGTCGCCCGCTGGACCGCTCCCCTCCTCGCCGTCGCCGCTGTCGCGAGCGTCGGCCTGACCGTCGACCCGGCGCCGCGCGATGCCGCCGCCCCGTCGATCCGGCTGGTCGACGACAGCAACCCGCTGGCCGGCCGGCCCTTCTACGCCGACCCGATCTCGAAGGCCCGGGCCGCCGCCGCACAGGCCGACCCGCCCAGCCCCGAGCTCACCGCCATCGCCAACACGCCGCAGGCCTACTGGCTGGACCAGGCGTTCCCCGCCTCGACCGTCGGCGGCACCGTCGCCGGGCTGGCCGGAGCCGCGAACGCCGCGGGCGCCACCCCTGTGCTGGTGCTGTACGGCATCCCGCACCGCGACTGCGGTAGCTACGCAGCAGGCGGATTCGGCTCGGCCGACAGCTACCGCGCCTGGATCGACAGCGTCGCGGCGGGCCTCGGTGGCTCGCCGGCGGCGATCATCGTCGAGCCCGACGCGCTCGCGATGGCCGACTGCCTGTCCGCAGGCCAGCGGCAGGAGCGCTTCGATCTGATCCGCTACGCCGTCGACACGCTGACCCGCGACCCGGCGGCGGCGGTCTACATCGACGCCGGGCACTCGCGCTGGGTGAGCGCCGAGACCATGGCCTCGCGGCTTAACGATGTAGGTGTCGCCAAGGCCCGCGGCTTCAGCCTCAACACCACCAACTACTTCACCACCAATGAAGAGATCGGGTACGGCGAGGCGATCTCCGGCCTGACCAACGGCGCGCACTACGTCATCGACACCTCGCGCAACGGTGCCGGGCCCGCCGAAGGCGACCCGATGTACTGGTGCAACCCGGACGGCCGCGCGCTGGGCGTCGCACCCACCACCGACACCGCCGGCGCGCACGCCGATGCGTACCTGTGGGTCAAGCGCGTCGGCGAGTCCGACGGGTCGTGCGGCCGCGGGGAACCCGGTGCGGGCACGTTCGTGAAGTCGTTCGCCATCGACCTGGCGCGCAACGCAGCACGCTGATTCCGCGCGCCGAGACCACGGTTTCGGCGAAAAGGGCGATACGTTGCCGTCATGCACGGGTGTGGCCCTGACTGCGCCGACGGCGTCGATGCGATTTCCCGGCGCACCGCGATTGCCGCGTCGGTGTCCGCGCTGCTCGGCGGCGCCGCGCTGGCGACCGCGGCCGGCAGTTCAGCCGCGCCGGGCGGCGGGGCGCTGCCGCAGAACGCACTGATCACGCTCGGGGTGCAGGCAGGCCCGCCGCCGGTACCGAATCGGACGGGCATCTCGTCGGCGCTCAAGATCGGTGACGACGTCTACCAGATCGACTGTGGCCTGGGCTCTTTGAACGCCTTCACGAACGCGGGGCTGAGGTTCGACCAACTGCGCAGCCTGTTCATCACGCACCTGCACACCGATCACATCGTCGACTACTACAGCTTCTTCCTGTCCGGCGGCTACACCGCGTCACCCGGTAAAGGCGCGGTGTCGGTGTACGGACCCGGCCCCGCCGGTGGGCTGCCGCCGAGCGAGGTCGGCAACCCCAACCCACCGACCGTCGAGCCGGCCAACCCCACACCGGGCATCACGGCCATGACCGATGCGCTACACCGGGCTTTCGCCTACACCAGCAACATCTTCATCCGGGACATGGGCACCGACGACATCCAGAGCCTGGTCAATGTGCACGAGGTCGTCGTCCCACCTGGATCGGACTACCAGAACCGGGCGCCGCGCACCGACCCCTTCCCGGTCATGACCGACAACAATGTGCGCGTCACCGCGACCCTGGTGAGCCACTACGACGTGTACCCGGCCTTCGCCTTCCGGTTCGACCTGCTGAAATCCGGTCTCTCCGTCACGTTCTCGGGTGACACCACCAAGTCCGACAACCTGATCGCCCTGGCGCAGGGCACCGACATCCTGGTGCACGAAGCACAGTTCAGCCTCGCCGACGGTGGCAACAACAGCAGGTTCCCGCCCGGCTATCTGGTCCGGTCCCATACGTCCGCCGAGCAGGTGGGTGAAGTCGCCGCAGCGGCGGGTGCCAAGCATGTTGTGTTGAGCCACTATTCGCCCACCGATCTGCCCGACTCGACGTGGCGGGATGCGATCGGCCGCCGCTACCAGGGCAAGATCACCGTCGCGCGCGACGGCCAGGTCTTCGCTCTCTGACTTATCCTCGGCCTATGCACCTGATCGCGCTGGAAGAGCACTACACGTGGAACCCGGCGAGTGACGGCAACGTGGTCGCGTCGTGGCTGGAGTCCAACAACCGCCTCGGCTTCGACCGGCTCTACGACCGCGGGCCGCTACGGCTGGAGCAGATGGATGCCGCCGGCATCGACTTCCAGATCCTGTCCCTCTTCGATCCCGGTGTGCAGGAGTACGACGACGCCGCGCTGGCTGTCGACTACGCGCGCCGCGCCAACGACGATCTCGCCGAGACGGTGCGGCAGTATCCCGACCGGTTCGGCGGCTTCGCCACCCTCGCCACGCAGGACCCGGACGCCGCGGTGGCCGAATTGCGCAGGGCCGTCGTCGATCTCGGTCTGGTGGGCGCGCTCATCAACGGCCACACCCATGGCCGGTATCTGGACGACCCCGCCTACGAGCCGTTGTTCGCCACGGCCGAGACGCTGGGGGTTCCGCTCTATCTGCACCCCACCACCCCGCACCCGGCGGTGATGGATGCCTGGTTCGCGCCGTACGTCGACCAGGGTCTGCACCTGGCTTCGTGGGGGTTCGCCGTCGAAGCGGGCACGCACGCGCTGCGATTGATCTACTCGGGCCTGTTCGACCGGCACCCGAACCTGCAGATGATTCTCGGTCATCTCGGAGAGATGTTGCCGTTCACAGCTTTTCGCACCGATCGGTACTACGGCCTAGGCGGGTCGGGTGGCCGGCTGCAGAAACTGCCGTCGGACTACCTGCGGGAGAACTTCTACTTCACCACGAGCGGCAATTTCTCCCCGCCGGCCATGGCGTGCACGTTGGCGGTCATGGGCGCCGACCGCGTCATGTTCTCGGTGGACTACCCGATGGACGACAACATCGACGGGGCGAACTTTCTGGCGTCGTATCCGATGGCCGAGGCCGACCGCCGCAAGGTCGGCTACGAGAACGCGTTGCGGCTCTTCGGCGATCGCATTCCCAGGATCGGCAGCTAGCGGCCGCGCACCATCCAGCTGAGGTTGAGTGCCTTGCCCACCTGGTTGAGCTGATTGACGGCCTCTTCGATGCGGCGGCGCGGCACTGCTACCTGCCATTCGGGCATCCGCCCGGTCAACCGGAGCGTCTCGGGACTGAAGCTGACGGACGTCGGCGCGAGTTCACGGGGGAGCTTCGGCAGCTGGATCCGATAGGCGGGCAACCGGCTCGGCAGGTGCCACCGGGCCCGGCGCAACGCGACCATTCGCGGTTTCACGAACAGCGTCGACCCGTCGATGGTCGCGTCCACCTCGAGATGGCCGATGTCAGGCCTTCTGGCCCAACGGATTTGCGCGACACCACCGGCGTCGATCCGGCCGAGCAACTTCGGCCCGGCCCGGCCCGGCAACGACAACGCCCGGTCGATCATCTTGTCGAGCGCCGTGGTGGACATCTCGATGGTCAGATCGAGCGGTGCCGCCACGAGGACCGGGGTATTGGTCGGTTTGATGTGGGTGTTGTGCAGGACAGCGGTGGCCTTGTCGAATTGCCAACCATCCCAGACGATGTCGGACGCCGAGATCGAGACGGTGTTGAGTTGGCCGACCGAGAGGCTCCGCATGTCGAGGTCGGCATCGATGGTCGTCACCGTCAGCGTCATCTCTCCCGATTTGAGCTTGACGGTCATGCGGCGACCGACGACCTGCTTGCGCACCGTGTCGAACAGGGACTTGTAGGCGCCGGCCGGGCCGCTGGTGAGTGCGCCGCCTGCGGTCGACGCCCAGAACGACGACAGCGCGTCCCAGTTCGGGAACGAGTCCCAGGGCGGGAACGATCCAGAGTTCGCCATGATCGGGATATCGGCCTACGCGGTGCCGAGTGACTCACGGAACCGACGGCCGAGAATTCCGCGTGCCGCGCGGGTCCAGGTGAACCCGACGTGCCCCGCATTGACCCAGCGCACATGCTCGGCGTGCCACGAATCAGCAAGGGCCTGCGACTGTTCCACCGGAATCAGCCGGTCTGCCTTGGCGATGAACAGTGTCCGGTCCCGTGGTGCGACGACCGTCGGCAGCGCCAATGGGGACACGACCTGGAAGACGGTCCGCGCGTCGTCGGAGGCGATGACGTCGCGGTATTCCTCGGGCGGGCCGTGGTGCGTCAGCAGCGCCAGGGGATCGGCGAATGGCAGCGCTGCGGCCACCGCGTCGAACCGTTCCAGGCCGGCCAGGACGGTGGACAGGTAGCCACCGAGCGAAACGCCGTAGAGGCCCACCGGGGCATCGGTGGTGCTGCGAATCCAGCTCACCAACCGGCGGACATCCCACACGGCCTGCGTGATGCCATGCAGCATCGAGGCGAGATCGAGGGACAGCAGCTGGCCGTCAGCCGACTCGCGGCGCGGCCCGTGCAATGGCGAAATCGGCAGCGCCACATTGTATCCGAGCTTGTGGTGCAAGTAGTTGGCCCACAATACGTTCAGGTCGAAGCGCGACGATCCCATGCCGAAACCGTGCAGGGCGACGACCCACGGCGCGGGGGAGTCGGGGCGGCGCAGCAGCCGGACGGTGACGGTGTCGTTGCGGCCATTGCCGGGCCACCGGCCCGCACCCGGCTCGAACGACCGGGCGTCGAATTCCGATGCGAAGGACATCGACTCGTGCCCGAGTGGGCCGCCGTGGGTGCTCCAGCGCAGGACGTCGGCGTCGTTGAGTTTCGGAGGAGTGCGGTGGTACTTCGACGGTTTGGAAATCCAGCCCCGCCTCTTGAACATGGTCGCGGCCTTGTCCAGGTCGGCGGCGAGCCGGTCCGGTGCGGCTTCCACCGGCAGCTTCGGTTGGCGCAGCCGCATGACGGCGAGCACGGCTTCATCGATCGCGACGTGCGGAGCCACGGCCATGCGCTCGCCGACGTCCATGCAGTCCGGACGGCTCACCATGGGCGACTCGGGCAACTCATCGTTCCTCAGTGGGGCAGACACCATTGTCTCCTTGCTGGAAGTCGTCCCGCCCGCAGGTGCGCGCCGATGGCCCTCGGCGCGCACCCGCGTTCAGCTCAAACATGTTGAACTGGCGGACGATTGGCTGGTCGCCTATGCAGTTATTGACCCATCACGTACTTGACGGTGGGGCCGGCGGACCAGCCGCCGTCGACCGCGATCTCGGCGCCGGTGACGTATGAGGCGGCGCGCGACAGCAGGTAGGTGACGGCGCCGGCGATCTCGTCGGCCTCGCCGACGCGACCCATCGGGGTGTTGGGGTAGTTGCCCTCGCCCTGCTGGATGCCGATGTTTGCCGTCATCGGCGTATAGGTCATGCCTGGGTGCACGGAGTTCACCCGGATGCGGTCGGTGCCGAGCTCGACGGCGGCGATCTTGGCGAGGCCGCGGACGGCCCACTTGGAGGCGCCGTAGCCGGCGGTCAGTGCCAGCCCCATCAGGCCCGCGGCCGAGGAGATGTTGACGATCGAGCCACCGCCGGCAGCGCGCATCGGCGCGATGACGGACTGGATGCCATTGAAGACGCCGACCAGGTTGACGTCGAGCACCGTGCGGAAGTGCTCCAGCGGTTCGTGCTCGATGAATTGGCCGGTGGAGATGCCGGCGTTGTTCACCAGGCCGGTGACCTTGCCGAACTCCGCGACCGTCAGTGCGACGGCCGCATCCCACTGAGCGCGATCCGTCACGTCGAGATGCGTGTAGCGCGCAGCGTCCCCGAGCTCGGCTGCCAACTGCTTGCCCTCATCGTCGAGGACGTCAGCAATGACGACCTTGCCGCCGCCGGCGACGATGTGCCGTGCCATCGACGCGCCGAGACCGCGTGAACCACCGGTGACAATGGCCACCACGTCCGACAAGCTGTCCGAATCTGCCATTGCAGTTACTTCCTTTCCGTCGTCAGGGCACGGATCGCGCCATTGCGTCTGCCCTCGTGTGAAGGCAAACACATCTATTCGGCGCTGCCGGCGGAGCTCCCACCCGGTGGGATTGCGGCACCGGTTTTCTTGGCCGCGGGGGAGTTCTTCTTCGCGACAGGCTCTTCCCAGCCGGACGCGGCGAGCAGGCGGTCGAGCTCTGCTTTGGCGCCGTCGAGGATCTCCCACGGGTCCTCGACGAGGTCCGGATCGGCCTGGATGCCGACGTCGACGTTGCCGCCGTAGCTGAAGACGGTGACGTTGATGCCCATGCCGACGGTCAGCGGGCCGACGGGAACGATGTGCTCGATCTTGGCGCCGGCCATGTAGAGCTGGATCGGCGGGCCGGGCACGTTCGAGACGATGAGGTTGCTTGCCAGGGGCAGTTTGTCCTCAAGTTTGGCGGCGCGAAAGCCCTTGAACGCCAGGTTCAGCAGTACCGGCGGCGCGAAGTCGGTCAGACCGATGGACTGACCGGCCTGCAGATCCTCGGCCAGCGCCTTGGCGCTGTTCATGCCGTTGTGGATGGCGGACAGCCGCTCGACCGGATCCTCCACATCGGTGCACATGGAGGCGATCATGGTGTGGACGTGGTTGCCGGGGGTCTCGTCGCCCGCGTCGCGCGTGGACATCGGCACGGTCGCCAGCACCGGAGTCTCGGGCAGCGCGTCGCGCTTGGTCAGGTAGGTGCGCAGCGCGCCGGCGACGACGCTCAGGATCACGTCGTTGACCTTGACGCCGAGACCGTTCTTGACGTGCTTGATGTGCGCCATCGGCAGCGACGTGTACGCGAAGCTGCGGTGTGAGCTGAGCGCGCCGTTGAAGCTGGTCTTGGGGGCGCTCATGGGGCGTGGCGGCGGGTCATCACGCCGCAGATGGCTGATGGTGGTCACCGCGTTGCGGACGGTTTGGCCAAGGTACTGAACGACTTTCGGCGGCGTGGTCGCGGCCGACAGCGTGCCCTTGGCGAACAGTTCGAGGCTCGAATGACGGGGCTGCTCGGCCTCGTCGGGCAGCTCGACGATCGGGCCTTTGGCGTCGGGAGTGACGTTGCACAGCACCGACGAGAGGCCGGCGCCGGACACGCCGTCGACGATCGAGTGATGGGTCTTGGCGATGAAGGCGACGCGGCCGCCTTCGAGGCCCTCGACGAACCAGCTCTCCCACAGGGGCTGGTTGCGGTTGAGCTGACGGGCCAGGATTTCGCCGACGACGTCGGCGAGTTCCTTCTCGCCACCGGGAGCGGGCAGCGCCGCGCGGTGAATGTGGTAGTCGAGCTTGAACGCGGGATCGTCGACCCACACCGGCCGGTCCAGGCCCAGTGGCACCTCTTGGATCCGGCGCCGGAACGACGGCAGGTAGGGCAGCCGGCGGTCGAGGTGATCACGCAGATGCTCGAAGTCGAATCCTGGTGCGTCACTGGGATCCAGAATCATCAACCCCAGCGTGTGCTGTGGCCATTCAGTGCCCTCCATGGACAAGAACATGGCATCCATGCCGGACAAACGCTTCACCGCAATACTCCCCTCGTGGACCACGGATTTGTGGCGGCAATAACGTATCCACGAATGCGGGTTCTACAATTGCTACTTCCCAGTCAGCGAGATCGAAATCCGCGGCCTATCAGCGGTTCTCCCGCCATTCGGAATGCTTCCACTAAGTGCACTCGGTTAGCTGTTTCATTTTTCCCACGACTGGCGAGAAGATGTGAAGAATGCCCGCACAAATATATTCTGCGGAAACTACTTTGGCGCGACGGCGAATTCGTCGATGCCCGGTTCGGTGTCGAGCACTTCGTGATTCAAGATCAACATCTTCGCGACATATCCACATTGAGGTGGGGCACGACGATCGCGCCGTAGATCAGCGCCGGCAGCATCGCGGGGTCGTCGATGCGACGATCGGCTCTGGGATTGTTCATGGTGGTCAGCGCCGTGATGTTGGGTGGCCAATCCGTGACGAATCTTTGACCGAAATATTGACGCGCCGTACGGATTTCGGCGTTTACCGCCCCATACCATGACGGTGTTCAACCATGCGGCCAGCGCACAAAGGGGTCGGATATATGCGGGTGTTTGTACATGGTGTCCTTGCCGTGGTCGTGGTCGCCACCACTACCACCGGCGGTGCGCTCGGAATCGAGACGGCGGGTATTCGCCTGCCGTTGAGCTCGATCATCGAGTCGACGCAGCCGACGCAGGGCGTGCCGGTCGGTGTCGCGCACCCGATCATCGTGACGTTCAAGCGGCCGATCACCAATCGTGCGGCCGCCGAAATGGCCCTGGATGTGACGTCGACGCCGGCGATGACGGGCAAGTACGAATGGCTGGACAACAAAGTGGTGCAATGGAATCCGGACGGATTCTGGCCCGCGCACAGCACCATCAAGTTGACGGTTGGTGGTCAGCCGATGGCAGTCACCACCGGTCCGGCGGTCGTCGGGACCGCGCACGTCGCCGATCACACGTTCACCGTGACCGTGGACGGCCAGACCCAGCCGGATATGCCCGCGCCGCACCACCTTCCGCACCTGGGTGAGTCCGGCACGCTGCTCGCGACCATGGGTCGTCCGGAGTATGCGACACCGGTCGGCAAGTACACCGTGTTGGCGAAAGACCGCAATGTACTGATGGATTCGAGCAGCGTCGGCATTCCCGTCGATCATCCGGACGGGTACATGACGGAGGTCGAGTTCGCGGTACGGATCAGTCGACGCGGACTGTTCGTGCATTCAGCACCCTGGGCCGTCGAGTCGATGGGCTTCGAAAACGTCAGCCACGGCTGTATCGGCCTGGCGCCCGCTGGAGCCGAGTGGTACTACAACACCGTCAACGTCGGTGATCCGGTCATCGTCGAGCCTTAGTTAGGCTGCGCCCCAATCTGTTTCGCTGCCGAGGCGATCCTACTCGGACAAGTGCGCCCTCACTTCAGGGTCGATCCGGGTTGCGGGTCACAGTCAGTTGATCCTGAACCCAGGGCCCTGCCTACTCGGACAAATGCGTCCTCAGTACAGGGTCAACAGGATTGTGGCTGCCGCGGTCTGCTGACTCTGCGCCCCGAACGCCTGAAGCACCCGAGCCACGAGGGCTCGGGTGCTTCGGTGAAAGCGATTGTGCAGCTAGCTGGTTCAGTTCTGCGGACCGGGCTGGGTCGGCAGGTTGGGGGTCGGGCCGCCGGCGTCGACGGGCCGCAGGGTCCGGGCCTCCTTGCCGTCGGCGACGCCACCCATGTCCATCGGGATGGCGGCGGGGGCCGCGGCAATCGGGATGGGCGCCCCGATCGGCAAGCCGGCGGGGATCGGGGGCACGACGGGAGGCACCGCTGCCGGGACAGGCGGGACGACCGCGGGAACCGGCGGGACGGCTGCCGGAACGACCGGCGCGGCCGCCAGCGGGCCGATGATGCCCGAGGATTCGACGGCGGGGGCGGCGCAGGGTGCAGCTGCTGCCGCGGCGGCGGGTGCCCCTGCGGCCGGTGCCACGGCGCCCGCGTCGCACGCGTACCCGCCCGTCTTGAGTGGGACTGCCGCTGCGGTCGGGCTCACGGCCACGGCCGTCGCGCACACACCGGCGCTGGCAACTATTTTCACAGCGATTCGACCAAAGCTGATCATCACCGGCGTCTCCTTGAATGTGCCCTTAAATTACAGCGCCGAAAATTTGCGCAGCTGAACCGTAGGGCACCGCGAGAGGCTGGTTCAAGACATGTTTTCAATCGGATGCGCGCTCGACATGGGACTGAGCCGCGACCGTGACCGCATCGTTTCAATAGCCTCAAAGTCCTCACAGAGAGGTCTCGGCGGGTAACGGA
Source organism: Mycobacterium sp. SMC-21 (assembly GCF_045310825.1). Lineage (NCBI taxonomy): Bacteria > Bacillati > Actinomycetota > Actinomycetes > Mycobacteriales > Mycobacteriaceae > Mycobacterium > Mycobacterium sp. SMC-21. Next base: position 162,554 of record NZ_JBJIAO010000004.1, read on the forward strand.
TCGGTGCCGGAACCCGTTGTGAGGCTGGCAAACTCGGCGCGGCCGAGTGGATAGGGCTAGATGGCGGAGTCGTCGGCCAGCTGTCGTGCGAGTTCTTCCTCGGCGCGACGTTCGACGAGGAGCGGGACGAAGTCGCGAATCGTGCTGTCGGCGAACTGCCGGCGCGCGCCGTCGATGACGGTGGTCACCCGAGCCGGGGGCAGGTCCGCAAACTTGGCCGTGAGGCGGGCCTCGATTTCGGTGAATACCTGCTCTTCGGTCTTGGCGGCCATGCCGTCGATCCTTCTCGGCGGCCTTGACGGCTGTCAACGCAGATGGGGTGACCTGTAGGCGAACTAACAATTACGGGTGCCGTGTGAGCCGGCGAGATCACGCCGGTGCGGTTCGGGTGGCTATCGCTGCCGCAGTGCGCTGATTCCCTCGTCCAGGGCCGCTTCGAGATACGTGAGGTCGCCGGTGGCGAGCATGATGCCGACGCCGCCCTGGATACCGGCCAGCAGCGCGGCTGCTGCCCGCGCGGGGTCGACGCTGTGCGCAATCTTGTCCTGCTGCTGCATCGCGACGATTCCGTCGGCGATGGCGCCGCGCCAGGAGTCGATCAGTTCGGTCGTGACTGCCTGCGCGCCGGTGCTCGTGCGACCGATCTCGGACATCAGCACGGCGATCGGGCAGTTCTGGCCTTGCCGGCGGTAGCGCTCGACCACGACGTCCCGCCAGCGCTGCCAGGCTGCCCATGAGGTGAGCTCGCTGAGGTGGGGCTGCTGGTCGTCGAGTACGCGCTGGGATTCCAGCGTCGCAACGGCGAGTAACAGCTGTTCTTTCCCGCGCGGAAAATAGTGAAATATCTGGCTTTTCGAGGTTCGGGTCCGCGCCATGACGTCTTCGATGGTGGTCAGCGCGACGCCACGCTCCCGGATCTCGGCCGCGGCGCCGTCGATGATCCGGGCTCGGGTCGCCTGCCCCTTCGCGGTCAGTTTTTGGACTTGCAGGTCCATTTTGCCCGGTGAAGCATGTGGACTCATGAGTCCAAAAGATACGCGATTGTCCGGCCGTGCAGCACTTGTCACGGGTTCCACCGGTGGCCTGGGAATGGCCATTGCGCGCAGGCTGGCCGACGACGGTGCACACGTCGTGGTGAGTGGGCGCAATGCCGAACGGGGCGACGCGCTGGTGGCTGCGATCCGGGCGACAGGCGCCGAGGCGTCGTTCGTCGCTGCCGACCTGGCGGGTGGTGACGTGGCGATCCGCACCCTCGCCGAACATGCCACCGACGCAGTGGGTGGGCGGCTGGACATCCTGGTGAACAACGCGGCCACGCTGCTGATGCCGATGCCGACCGCCGATGTCGCGCCGGAGCTGCTGCGGGAAGCCTTCGAGGTCAACGTCTTTGCCCCGTTCCTGCTCACCGGGCTGATCGCGCCGCATATGGTGCGGGGCGGGGGTGGTGCGGTGATCAACATCGGATCGATCAGTGGGTTGCGCGGGTCGGGCGGTTCGGCGATCTACAGCTCCAACAAAGCGGCCGTGCACTCGCTGACTGCCTCGTGGGCCGACGAATACGGACCGTTCGGGGTGCGCGTCAACGCGGTGGCGCCGGGACCGATTGCGACCGAACGGCAACAGGAATTCGTCGACCACGTTCAGCCCATGCTGGACCGGCTGCCGTCGCGCCGGATGAGCACGCCCGAGGAGGTCGCCGCGGCGGTGGCGTTCCTGGCCGGCGACGAGGCCGCCAACATCCACGGCGTGGTCCTTGGCGTGGACGGTGGGTGGGCAGCCGTCTGACACGGTCGACGGCGCACATCTCTGAAACAGATGCGACCTATCAAAATCTATCGTTGGACACGATGTGCAAGGACGGGTGAGATGGGTGCCGTGCGCCGCGGTGATGCATCGTGGGCAGCGAACTGGCGACACTCTGGAAGGAACGACGGACCGTGGACGGCTTCAGCAGAAGACAGTTCGGTTTGACGGCGATGGCGGCGATCGGTGCGGCGTCGTTGGCCGCGTGCGGATCGTCGTCGGAATCGGCGGCGGTCGAGAAGCCGGCACCGCCGCCCACCCCGCAACACAACCTGAATGCGGTCAAGCAGATTCGGGCCGGCGACCTGAATGTCGGCTATGTCGAAGCGGGCCCTGCCGACGGGCCGCCGGTCATCTTGTTGCACGGTTGGCCGTACGACATCCACAGCTATGCCGATGTTTCCGCACTCCTGGCGGATCAGGGCTTCCGGGTGATCGTGCCGTACCTTCGCGGCTTCGGTTCGACCCGGTTCCTGTCCGACACCACGGTCCGCAACGGACAGCAAGCCGCCCTGGCCGCCGACGTCGTGGCCCTGATGGATGCGCTGAACATCCCGCGGGCGATCCTGGGCGGCTTCGACTGGGGTGGCCGGTCGGCGAATGCTGTTGCGGCGCTGTGGCCACAGCGCGTCACCGGCCTGGTCGCGGTCAGCGGATACATCGTGGTCAATCGTGCTGCCAACCTGCAGCCGCTGGATCCGGAAGCCGAGCTGGGGTGGTGGTATCAGTACTACTTCGCCACACCTCGCGGTGAACTCGGGTACCGGAAGAACACCAAGGAATTCAACCGCCTGATCTGGTCCAAGGCGTCGCCGCTGTGGCACTTCAGCGACGCGGCCTACGGGCTGAGCGCAGGCGCGTTCGACAACCCCGACCACGTCGCCATCGTGATCCACAACTACCGCTGGCGCCTCAGTCTCGCCGAGGGTGAAAGCCGTTACGACGCAGACGAACAACGACTGCAGGCCAAGCCGCTCATCCATGTCCCGACCATCACGATCGGCAGTGACTTCGACGGCGCGGCGAAGGACGGTGCGGGATATCGCGCGATGTACACCGGGGCGTACGAGCACCGTGTTCTCGACGGCATCGGGCACAACGTGCCCCAGGAGGCACCCGCGCAATTCGCGAACGCCGTCATCGACGTCAGCCGGATGTAGCCCGGCTCCTGCCCGTCGCTACTTGGCCAAGCTCCGGCTGATCACCAGTCGCTGAATCTGGTTGGTGCCCTCGAAGATCTGCATGATCTTGGCCTCGCGCATGAAGCGCTCCACGCGGTAGTCGCGGGTGTACCCCGCGCCACCGAAGACCTGGACCGCGTCGGTGGTGACCTTCATGGCGGCGTCGGTGGCGACCAGTTTGGCGACCGAGGCGTGGCGCGAGTACGGCAGCCCGGCGTCGCGCCGGCGGGCGGCATCCAGGTAGGTGGCCCGCGCCGAGTCGACAGCGGCGGCCATGTCGGCGAGCAGGAAGCCGAGTCCCTGGTGGTCGATGATCTTGCGGCCGAACGTCGTTCGCTCCTGGGCGTAGGCCACCGCCTGATCCAGCGCTGACTGGGCCAGGCCGACGGCGACGGCGGCGACACCGAGCCGGCCGGCATCGAGCGCGCTGAACGCGATCGGTAGGCCTTGACCCTCGGCGCCGATCAGTCGCTCGGTCGGCAGGAACGCGTTGTCGTAGTGCGCGGAGGTGGTGGGCACCGCGTGCAGGCCCATCTTCTCCTCGGGCCGCCCGAACGACAGCCCCTCGGTGCTGGCGGGCACCAGGAAGCACGAGATACCTTGCGACCCTTCGCCGGTGCGCGCGAACAAGGTGTAGAAATCGGCGAGTCCACCGTGCGTGATCCAGGCCTTCGAACCGGAGACCCGGTACCCGCCATCGGAGGCGACGGCCTTGCAGGCCAGTGCCGCGGCGTCGGAACCGGCCTGGGGCTCGGACAAGCTGTAGGCGCCGATCAGGTTGCCGCTCAACATCTCCGGCAGCCAGCGCTGTCGCTGCTCGTCGGTGCCGAACGTCATCAGGGGATGGCACGACAGGCTGTGCACGCTGACCGCGATGGCCACCGACGCCCAGCGGGCGCCGAGTTCTTCGAGCACCTGCAGGTACACCTCATAGGGCTGGCCGCCGCCACCCCATTCCTCGGGGTACGGCAGGCTCAGCAATCCCGCCTCGCCCAGCGTGGGGAACACCCCGTCGGGATACGTCTCGTCCTTTTCGTGCTGGTCGACGATGGGGTCCAGCACCTTGTCCGCGATGTTGCGGGTGAGCTCGATGAGCGCGTGGGCTTCATCGTTGGGCAAGAGGCGATCGACAGGCACCGGAGACTCCACTAATACGTCGGACAGTACTGAGTTACCTGACACAGTACTGTTTGAGTAGTACTGAGTAAAGGGTGCGCAGTACTATGCCGATGTGAGCACGCGCACGTCCCCGGCGTTCGGCACCCGTCGACGTACTGAGCTGTTCGACGCCCTCATCGCGCTGTTCCTCGACGAGGGATTCGCCCATCTCACGCTCGACGACATCGCCGGGCGGCTGCGGTGCTCGAAGTCGACGCTGTACACGCTGGCCGGCAGCAAGGAGCAGTTGGTGCGCGCCGCGACCGTGCAGTTCTTCCGGCAGGCGACCGACGAGGTGGAACAGCTGGTGGCCGGAGTCGACGGCGCCCGGGCGCGGATCACGGCCTATCTGTCGGCGGTGGGGACGGTGCTGGACGCCGCATCGGACCAGTTCATGATGGACCTGGACGCCTTCGCTCCGGCGCGCAGTGTCTACGAGAAGAACACCCAGATCGCGGCCCGCCGGGTCCAGGAGATGATCGCCGACGGTGTCGGGAGCGGCGAATTCCGTGATGTCCACGCGTCTTTCGCGGCCGATCTGGTGTCGACCATGATGGTGCGCATCCAGCAGCGGCGGGTGCGCGAGAATACCGGACTCGACGACGCCAGTGCATATCGCGAGCTGGCGGCGATTCTCACCGCCGGTATCAGCGCCTGAGCCGGCTGCCCGGCGTCACCGCCCGACATCGTGTTTGTTGCAACTCGATAAGGACGCCCCACCCACCCCATCAAGATCAGTAGCCTCGTGCGGTGGACCGCAGAACCGCTCTCAAGGTGCCGCTGCTGCTGGCGGCGGGCTCTGCCATGGCCGGATTCTCCGGACCGGCTCTTGCGGCCGCAGCCGGAACGCGCTGGACGCCCGAGCGAGCCAACAGCTGGTACCAGGGACAGGGCTGGCTGGTCGGCGGGAACTACATCACCTCCACCGCGGTCAACCAGCTCGAGATGTTCCAGGCCGGCACCTACGACCCCGGGCGCATCAAGGCCGAACTCGGTGCCGCCCGCTGGTTCGGCTTCAACACCGTCCGCGTCTTCCTGCACGACCTGCTGTGGGCACAGGACCCACAGGGCTTCTCGCAGCGGCTGTCGCAGTTCGTCAGCATCGCAGCGAGCAACGGCATCAAGCCGCTGTTCGTGTTCTTCGACTCGTGCTGGGACCCGCATCCGAAGCTCGGCGTGCAGCGGGCTCCGACCCCCGGGGTGCACAACTCGGGCTGGGTGCAGAGCCCCGGCGCGGACCGCATCGCCGATCCGAATTACCGTGGGGTACTGCAGAATTACGTCACCGGTGTGATCAACCTGTTCCGGAACGACAACCGCGTGCTCGGCTGGGATTTGTGGAACGAGCCCGACAACCCTGCCGCGGTCTACCGCAAGGTCGAGCGCAGCGACAAGATGAAACTCGTTGCCGATCTGCTGCCGCAGGTGTTCGCGTGGGCACGCGCCGTCGACCCCGTACAGCCGCTGACAAGTGGCGTGTGGCAAGGAAGTTGGGCCAACCCCGCGCAGCGCAGTGCCATCGCGTCGATCCAGCTGGACAACTCGGACATCATCTCGTTCCACAGCTATGCCAAGCCGGCCGACTTCTCCGCCCGGATCGACGAGCTGGCCCCGCTGGGCCGGCCCATCATCTGTACCGAGTACCTCGCCCGCAACCAGGGCAGCACCGTCGAGGGCATTCTGCCAGTTGCCAAGCAGCGCAACGTGGGTGCGTACAGCTGGGGACTCGTGGCCGGCAAGACCCAGACCTACTTCCCGTGGGATTCGTGGGATCACCCGAACCCCGCGGAGCCGAAGGTCTGGTTCAGCGATCTGCTCTACCCCAACGGACGGGCCTTCCGCGACAGCGAGGTCCTCACCGTCCGGAAGCTGACCGGAACACCCGGCCCGACGTAGGTCAGTGCGCCAGCAGCAGGATGAGCTGCGCCTGCAACTCACCGAACAGGAAACCGAGGGCGGCGCCGAGCACGACGACGATCCACTCGTCATCCTTGAACGCCGGGCGCAGCAGGTTCTCGAACGACAGTGAGTCGAGCACCATCATCTTGCTGACCATGACGTTCTCCAGATCGAGGCGATCACGCATGTATCCCTCGATGTACGTGGACGTTTCGGGCAACTTGTCGATGATGGAGTCGGTGATCTGCTTCTTCATGTCCACGTACTGACGGCCGCCGACGGACTTGATGATCTTGCCGGTGAAGCCCATCTGCGTGTCGATGGTTGCGCTGATCTCGGTGGAGATCATGTCGAAGAACCGGTCCGACGACGGCCCGTTGAGCATGCTCTCCATGATGGCCTGGGGCGTGAAAATCTCCCGGGCCATCAGCGCCGCGTAGCCCTCGACGACCTGCTTGCGTTCGCGCTGGAAGACGCCTTGCCACTTGATGCCGAGGAAGACGTTCTTGCGCTCCAACGGCCGGAAGATCATCTGCAGCGCAACGTAGTCGGTGAGACCACCGGTCAGCAGACCGAACAGCGGCAGCGACCAGTGCCAGTTGGTGATGCCGAACACCACGGCCTGCACCAGACCGATCAGGAAGCCGAAGAGCAGGCCGGACATGATGAGGAACTTGAACGCCGGCTTGCCGATGTCCTGGAAGACGGTGTTGAGCGTGACCTTGTCGCGCACCAGGTTGGTGACGACCATGTGCTTGATGTCGAAAATCTGGTCGACCTGGCCGCGAAGCTTGTCGAACATCGCAGCCATGGCCGTCGGGATGCGCTTCTCGACGTTCTTGACGACGACGTCCTTGAGCTGGTCGGGCGTCGCCCGCCAGACCTGCGGCTGGAACGACATCATGATGGTGTCGACCATCTCGGCGGAGGTCTGCCGCAGGGGTTCGGCGAGTTCCTTGACCAACTCGTTCGGGTCGATCTTGTCGAACATCTCCTCGGGTTTGAGGATCTCCGATGTCAGCGAATCGACCGCCACGGCAGCCATTTTCGGCGCGCGCTTGGGAATCTGGCCCTGCCACCCGAGGTACGGCGGGATGCCCTTGAACTCGACGGGGTAGAACATCATCTTCAGGGCCATGATCTTCGTGATCCAGCCGACGAAGGCCGCGCCCAACGGGATGGTGACGTATACCCACCAGGGATAGGCGAACGCATTGGCCATGAGACTCTCCACCTGGCTGTCTCCCATCAGTCGCGTCCAGTGCATAGCTGGACTACGTTAACCGGCGACCACGTGCGAGAAGACTAATGGGCGCGTCAGTTCCGCAACGCGGGATCGCGTATTTTGTCAACCCCGCGCGAACCGCCTGATGATTGGGTATGGCGGACCGAAATTCGACGTGACAGCCGCCCCCCGTTCCGCCGCGGAGTGCGGCGGAACAGTGGACGATTTCGAGCTGCGGCTACAGGTCGAAGACCGTCGATCCGTTTGCGGTGGAGTAGTCGATGTAGATCCGGTTGTGCAGGAACGGCATTGCGCCGGTGTTCGACAGTTCGGCGTTGTAGTCGTCGGTGGTCACCGTCGGCCGGAACGTCGAGGTGGTGGTGTAGGAGTAGAGCAGGTTGCCGTCGGCGTCGTACACCGAGATCGGCGTGCCCGCGTTCAGCAGGTAGTAGCTCACCGTGCCGTCGGTACCGTTGACGGCGGTCATCTGGGAGGAGTTCACCAGCGTCGACGGGATGGTGCCGTAGACGCCACCCGAGTCGATGAGCAGATTGATCGGTGTGTTGACACCGTTGATGGTTATCGAGCCGATCACGTTCGGTGAACCCGACGTGGTGACGCGCGCCGGCAGCGGGTTGGGGCCGAAGGTCAGCGTCTTGCTGGCCTCGTCGATGTAGATGCCGTTCTTCAGCGCGCCGGGCAGGCCGGTGGTGACCAGTCCGGGGCCGGGGCCCACCGCGTTGGTGCCGACGCCCAGGACACCGACGACCCCGTTGTTCTTGAGGAAGTTGGCGAATGCGGTCTGCTGGGCCGGGTCGGTGATGACGTCGACCGGGACAGGCGTCGTAACGAGGCCATTACCGAAGTTCACCGTGGTGTTGTAGGTGTTGTAGGTGTAGGTCAGCCCGCCGCTGTACGCACCGGTACCGGTACCTACCGAATTGCCGAGCCCGGTCTGGCCGACGTTCTTGGCGTTGACCACCAGCCCGGACGATCCGGTGTCCACCAGCACCTTGATGCTCGGCCCGCCGTTCACCGAGATGGTGACGATCGGCTCGACGCCCGCGTACATGGACAGCGGAACGGAGGCGTAGATGCGGGCGTTGGTGGTGGCGTCGACGATGATGGCCTTGATGTCGCGATTCGCCGACCAATAACGCGCGGTCTTCAGCGCGGTCACGGCCTTGCCGATCAGCGCCTCGTTCGACTTCAGCGCAGTCAGGTTCGTCGCGGTCGGGTTGGCCGCGTACGCGTCCATCAAAGTCTGCTGGTTCGCCTGGTACGTCGTGAGGTAGGTGGCCGCCATCCGCAACTCGTACCGGGAGTACCCGTTGACCCAACTGGTGCCGAGGAGCGTGCGCGCCTGCGCGATCTCCGTCAGCGCGGTGTTGATGTACTCGTCCGCGGTGACGGTCTGGCCCGGCTGCCACGTCTCGGTGGGTGCCGGGGTGAGAGTCGATGCGGCACTGGTCTTTTCGGTGGTGGTGGCCAGGGCGGGCGTGATGCCCAGCAGCTTGCTCACGGTTTTGGTCGTGCCGACCACCGACGCGGCCAGGGTCTCCTCGGTGGCCAGGGTGGCGGCCCCGAGCGCCTGGCCGACGGCCGCGAGCACCGACAGCAGTCCGGAGATGTTGGCGGGGGCCGTCGGCGAGGTGACGCTGCTGAGCGCCTTCGCGGTGGTGTTCGGAAGCGAAGTGATTGCGGCCGTGGATGTCTCGGCTGCCGCGACGGTGACCGGCGGCGTGGCGGCCGCCGGCGAGGCCGTGTCCTTGGCTGCGGTGTCGGTGGCCGGCTTGACCGCGGCAGCCGGCGAGGCCGTGTCCTTGGCTGCGGTGTCGGTGGCCGGTTTGACCGCGGCGGCCGACTTGAGCGGGTTCTTCGTCGACGGGTTGTTCGTCACCGCCTGGGCGGCGGCCGAGGGGAGCTTCGCGACGGTCCCGGCGTTCGGGGCGGTCGCCGAGCGGCCGGTGTTGTCGGCCTTCGTGCGGCGATTGCGGGCGGGCTTCGCGTCGTTGTCGCCGTCCGCGGCCTTGGTGTCGGCGGGCTGGGTGTCCGAAGCGGGCTTGGTGTCCGACGTGGCCTTGGTGTCCGACGCGTCCGCAACAGCGGCCGTGTCCTTCTTCTTGTTCTTGGCGGGCTTCTGGGCGGGCGGCTTCTTGGGCTGTGCCGGCGCGGACGACGCGGCGGACTCGGAGTCGGTCGACGGGGCAGCGCTCGCGACGGCCGCGCTACCGAGGAGTGCCGCGCTGACGCCGACCGCCGCGACTCCGGTGCCCAGCCACGTCGATACCGCCAAGTTCCGGCGTTGCGGGCGACGGTGTGCACCAGCCATTTCGGGTCCTCCATAGTCACGCCGCGCGGCCATCGGACCCCGGCAGATCGACCGCTACTGCGGCATTACCGCACTGCAGTCTGGCAGACGGGTGTCGCGCCGCAGTACAGACAGAAAATTAACAGTTGTGAACGACTGCCGCAGCGCTTCTGGCAAAGATTTATGCCAGTGTCGTCAATTACTGCGGGCCGGCGAACAACGGGCATCCGCCGCCGGTAGGTGGTACCGCCTCACGCCGCTGACGTGCGGTGGGTGAGCCGACTCCGGCAAATCGCCCACGGGTTACCATCCGCGGACGTAAATTTGCCTTGCTTGGCGATTGCGCGTTGCGAGGGCGGCACTTTCAAAGGGGGCGTTGGTGGCTGGACGGATCGGCCGACTCGGCTGCAGGGCAGTGCACCGGGTGATGACCGTATTGATTCCCCTGGCCGTGGTCTGCGCCTACGCGGCACAACTGGTGGAGCCGGTGACCCGGACCGCGGTGACGCCCACCGCCGAGATCGTGTCGGCACCGTCGACCATCGGTATGGCCGACTCCAGCCTGTACGGCATGTCGAAGCAGGACATCGACACGACGCTGGACATGCTGCAATCCATGGGCGTCCAGGACGTCCGGGTTTACATCCCGTGGGTGTATACGCAGCCGCTGCCGAACCAGTACAACTGGGCACCCATCGACGACATCATGAATGCGGCAAAAGCCCGCAACATGGGCGTCCTCGCGATGGTCAACAGCACGCCGGTGTGGGCGGGAACCGCCGGGAACTTCCCCGGGGCGAAGACGCCGGACCCCGTCGCCTACGCGAATTTCATGACACAGGTCGCGACCCGGTACGGCAAGACCATCTCGGCGTACGAGGTGTGGAACGAAGTCAACTGTGTCTGCTTCTACGATCCGATCTCGCCGTCGAGCTATACCGACTTATTGAAGGCTGCCTATCCGGCGATCAAGGCGGCCGACCCGACCGCGACTGTCATCGCGGCAGGGCTCGGCAGCGTCTTCACGTTCGGCGGCGTCACGATGAACCCGGTGGACTACGTGAACGCGATGTACGCCGCCGGGGCCAAGGATTACTTCGACGCGCTGGCGTTCCACCCGTACCAGGAGACGCTGAAGTTCTCGGACGGCGAGAACGTGGTCCTGTCGCCCTTTTACCCAGATCCAGAAGATCTACGACCTGATGGCGGCCAACGGTGACGGTCTCAAGAAGATCTGGATCACCGAGTACGGGGTGCCGACCAACAACGTCAGCGAGCACACGCAAGCCGAGTTCATCAAGAACCTCATCGAAACCTGGCAGACGATGTCCACGAATGGCCAGTTCTACGGTGGGCCGATCTTCATCTACACCACGCGCGACGATCAGCCCGGCAGCGGCAAGTTCGGCGTCTTCTACGCGGACTGGATTCCGAAGGAAGCCGCGTTCGTCATCGCGCAGGAAATCCTGCGGCTCAACGGTGTCGGGGGCGTCGAAGGCATCGCGGCGCGGATCCTGGCCGCGGTGCGGCTGGCGATAGGCGCGGTCGTGGACACCGTCGTCAAGATCGGGCAAGCCGTGGTGAAAGTCGCTGACGCTGCCTGGAATGCGTTCGTCGACGTCACCAAGGCGGTGACGCAAGCCGTGGTCAACACGGTCAAATGGGTGGCGAACGCTGTGGTGCAGGGCGTGAAGTGGGTGGCCAACACCGCGGTCGACGTAACGAAGGCCGTGGTTGCGGGCATCTCGAACGTCATCCAGAAGATCGGCGACATCATCCGGCCGCCGGCATCGGTCGCCGCGGTGAACCCGACGGCGGCGCTGAAGGCAGTGGCCACCATGAAAGATGCTGCGGCGGAACTGGGCTCACCTAAGGCGACGGCTGCGACGAAACCGGAGCCGACGACCGGCGTGAAGGTCGCCCCGGCCAAGGGCACTGACGTCAAGGACGCCGACGGACCGGACGCGGTGAAGGAACCAGCCAAGGAACCTGCCAAGGAAACTGCGGCCGAGCCCGAGGTGAAGCCGGTGGATGAGAAGGCGACAAACCCGAAGCCCGCGAACGTCGAGCCCGAAGTGAAGACGCCCGAGGTCAAGGACACGCCCAAGGCTGAGTCCGACGACAAGAAGCCGGTGAGCCAGAAGGACCCGGCGGGAACCAAGAAGGACTCGGATTCCGATACGCCGAAACAGGCCGATGCGCCGAAGCGCGGCAAAGGCAAGAAGGCCGGGCAGCACCCGGCCGGCAGTGGCAAGCCGGCGGCCGGCCCGGCTGCCGATGACAGCCCGAAGGGCCAGTCGCCGCGCGGTGAGGCGCCGAAGTCGAAGCCGAAGCCGGTGAAGGCGGCTGCCGCTGAGGCGTCGGCGCCGGGTGCCGCACACAACGAGTGAGCAAACGTTAGCCAACAATTCTTGATAGCGGTCCGCAGCACACAGTGGCATCATGGAATACATGACATCTGATGGGCTGACGAGGAGTTGGACATGTCTATCAATAAATTCGCAATTGTTGCCGCAGGCGCCCTGAGCTTTGCTGCTATCGGGCTGGGCGCGGGTCAGGCGAACGCCGACAATACCTGGTGGTGGATACCGGCCCCGTCGCCGGGCCATATCGGCCAGTTCTTCGGTGTTCCCCCAGGTCAAGTCGGTCAGTTGCCGTTTGTTCCGCCTCCGGGACATTGGGACAAGCCGGGCAAATGGCTGCACTAGACCGCGTCTGACAATGACCGCTTCGCTTTCGGCGAAGCGGTCTTTTTATTCATTGACTCGTAAATTTTCGAAATGGCCGCGGAAATCGTCTTGGCCGCCCGGGAAGAATTGGTCCTATTCGTAAATTTAACCCGGTATCGGCGGCCGGAATCGGCATAATCGGGTGCCGTGGGGCGAACTTCGAAAGTACAGACGAACGGCGACAACGGCGAGAATTCGGGGGAGGTATCGCGCCCGACAAGATCTACCAGGTCCGCGCTATGACCTGTCGAACATCACCGTCATCAAAGGCAACACCGGCTGGATCGTCTACGACACCCTGATCTCACCCGAAACCTGCCGCCGGAGATGATGTTCGACTATCTGGCGGTGCGGCTGAACGGCCCGAAGGCCGCCGGCAAGAAGATCACCCTCAACGTGGACTTCACGGACCTCAAGAAGCAGTACGGCCTCACCGTCGAGAACGGCGTCCTCAACTATGCGGACGGCACCATCCCGAATGCCGACGCCGGGCTGAAACTGACCAAGGCGACAATGAACGAGATTCAGCTCGGCAAAGTCAAACTCGCCGACGCGATAACAGCGAACAACGTCACCGTGGAGGGCAATCGGCAGTCGGTGGACGAGTTCGTCGGACTGCTCGACACCTTCCAGCTCTGGTTCAACATCGTGACGCCGTAACCAGGGCGCATGCTGGTAGGTTTTGGCTCAGCGCGATTCAATCCGGGTGAACCGAAGCAATTGCGTTGAGTCCACCTGCATCTTCGGTAATTGACGATGTCGTACCCCTGTTTGTTGCGTTGACAGCAAACTGGTGCCTTCCTAACGTCCGGGCCAAGCTCGACGACGGAACGACACTGGGAGGCAGCTTGTGGCGCAACCGCTCCAGTCGTCTCCGCGCGCCTCCGCGGCCTGGACGCGCCCCGCTGTGGCGGTCGGCGATTTCATCGTCATGGCAGGCGAGACGTTCGCCGCGATGCTGCGGCCGCCGTACGCCTGGCGCGAGCTGATCGAGCAGATCTGGTTCGTCGCGCGCGTCTCCGTCGTACCGACTGTCGTGCTGTCGATTCCCTACACGGTGTTGATCGTCTTCACGCTCAACATCGTGCTGATCGAGGTCGGCGCCGGTGACCTGTCGGGCGCCGGCGCTGCGCTGGCTTCTGTGACACAGGTCGGACCGGTGGTCACCGCGATCGTCGTGGCCGGTGCCGGTTCGACCGCGATGTGTGCCGACCTCGGCGCGCGAACCATCAGAGAAGAAATCGACGCGATGAAAGTCATTGGCGTCAACCCGATTCCGGCACTCGTCGTGCCCCGCGTCCTCGCCGCGACATTCGTCGCGGCGATGCTCTATTCGATGGTGGCCGTCGTCGGCCTGGCCGGCAGCTACTTCTTCGTCGTATACATCCAGCACGTGACGCCCGGCGCGTTCATCGCGGGCATGACGCTGCTGACGGGCCTGCCGCAGGTGATCGTCTCCCTCGTCAAGGCATTGCTGTTCGGGCTGTCGGCCGGACTGATCGCGTGCTACAAGGGACTTTCGGTCGGTGGCGGCCCGACGGCCGTCGGTAACGCGGTCAACGAGACCGTCGTCTTCGCGTTCATGGCGCTGTTCCTGATCAACATCCTGGCAACCGCGTTCGGCGTGAAAGTGGCGCCATGACAGTCGATGTGGATGTCGACCGCCCGTCACCGCTCAGCGAACTCGCGGGCCAGGCGATCGCGGCGACCCGCCGGCTGGGCGAGCAGACGGCCTTCTACGGCAGTGCGCTTGCCGCCACCGCGGACGCCGTCCGGCGCTATCCGGGCGAGGTGCTGCGGCTCATCGCGGTCATGGGCATGGGGACCGGCGCACTCGCCGTCATCGGCGGCACTGTGGTCATCGTCGGGTTCCTCACGCTGTCCACCGGTGCGCTGATCGCCGTCCAGGGCTACAACACCCTGTCCAATGTCGGTATCGAAGCGCTGACGGGCTTCCTGGGGGCCTTTCTGAACGTGCGCTTCATCGCTCCCGCGACGGCCGGGGTGGCACTCGCGGCCACGATCGGAGCCGGGGCGACGGCACAGCTCGGTGCCATGCGCATCAACGAGGAGATCGACGCCCTGGAAGTGATGGGCATCCGGGTGATCACGTACCTGGCGGCGACCCGGATCGTCGCCGGCGTGGTGGCCGTCGTCCCGATCTACACCGTCGCGGTGTTGATGTCCTTCCTGGCCACCCGGTTCGGGACCACGATGATCTACGGCCAGTCGCGGGGCGTCTACGACCACTACTTCACGACGTTCCTGCACCCCAATGACCTCGCCTGGTCGTTCTTCGAGGCGCTGGCCATGGCGGCCGCGGTGATGGCGGTGCACACCTACTACGGCTTCACCGCCACCGGCGGGCCGGCCGGCGTCGGCGAGGCCGTCGGCCGCGCGGTCCGGACCTCGATCACCGCCGGCGTGTTCATCCTGCTCACCATCACGCTGTCCGTCTACGGCCAGTCCGGCAACTTCCACCTGGCTGGCTGAGCGAATGGCAAAGCGTGCGAACAAAACTCGGCGTGAGCAGATCGACCCGATCTGGTGGGCGCCTGTCCTGGTGATCGTGGTCGTCGCCATGACCGCGATGACGTGGCTGTTGTTCTCCGGATCGCTGCGCGGATTCGTGCCCTTGACCCTGATCTCCGACCGCGCCGGTCTGGTCATGGAGGACGGCGCGAAGGTGAAGCTCCGGGGCGTGCAGATCGGCGAGGTGGAATCCATCGGCAGCCGGACAGATACTGCGGGACACGTACTTTCGACGCTGAAACTCCGGATGTACCCCGGGCCGTTCGCGCAACTGCCGGGCAATGTCGAAGCGCAGATCCGATCGAGCACCGCGTTCGGCGCCAAGTACGTCGAACTGAATGTGCCGTCGACCGGTCCGAGCGGCGGCCACCTCCGATCGGGTGCGGTGCTGCAGTCACAGAACGTGACGGTCGAGGTCAACACCGTGTTCGAGAACCTCCAGTCGGTGGTGCAGGTGATCGACCCGACGAAGCTGAACTCGGTGCTCTCGGCGGTGGCCGAATCGTTGCGCGGCAAGGGCGACGTCATCGGCCAGGCGATCACCGATGCGAACCACGTTCTGCTGGAGGTGAATCCGCGCATGGACACCGTGCGCAAGGATTGGCAGTTGTTCGGGCAGACCGCACAGGCGTATTCGGCCGCGGCACAGGACATCGTGTCCATCCTGGATTCGTTCTCGACCACCGCCACCACGATCACCGGCCAGTCGAAGGAACTCGACGGCCTGTTGTTGTCGGCGGTCGGCTTCTCGCAGTCGGGCATCGACACCATCGGCGCCAACCAGACTGCCCTGGCGCGGGCGATGGAACTGCTGCGACCGACCACCGCACTCCTCGAGAAGTATTCGCCGACGTACACCTGCCTGTTCCAGGGCGCGCAATGGTTCCTCGAACACGGCGGCCGATATGCCATGGGCGGCAACGGGAAATCGGTGATCATGGATGTCGGATTGCTGGCCGGTGCCGATCCCTACCGGTTCCCCGACAACCTGCCCGTCGTCAATGCCAGCGGCGGACCCGGCGGCAAGCCGAGTTGCGGTTCGCTGCCCGACGTCAGCAAGAACTTCCCGGTCAAGTACCTGGTGACCGACACCGGTTACGGTGACGGCCTGGATATGCGGCCCAACCCCGGCATCGGTTTCCCCGGTTTCGCCAACTACTTCCCGGTGACCAAGCCGCAGCCCGAACCGCCGCGAATCCGGTACCCGGGTGGTCCGGCTCCCGGGTTGCCCGGTGTCGAGATGGGCGTACCCCAACCTGAGCCGGGGTCACCATGAGAAGCCGGATTCGCGGGACCGTGACCCGCGTCGTGATCTTCACCGTGGTCAGCCTGCTCTTCATGTTCGGGCTGCTGACGGTGTTCGGGCAGTT
The DNA here is from genome assembly GCF_045310825.1 of Mycobacterium sp. SMC-21. NCBI lineage: Bacteria > Bacillati > Actinomycetota > Actinomycetes > Mycobacteriales > Mycobacteriaceae > Mycobacterium > Mycobacterium sp. SMC-21. The sequence continues at coordinate 178,762 of NZ_JBJIAO010000004.1, forward strand.
CCGTTTCGATTCGCGGGCTTCCTACCAGGCGGTGTTCAGCAACGTGTCGGGGTTGAAGGGCGGCAACTTCGTCCGTATCGCCGGCGTGGAGGTCGGGAAGGTCAAGAGCCTCGACTTGCACAAGGACGGCACCGTCACCATCGACTTCGCGATCGACAGGCAACTGACGCTCACCGAAGGCACCACCGCGACCGTCCGCTACGAGAATCTGATCGGCGACCGCTACCTGGCGCTCGAGGAAGGCCCCGGGTCGGTGCGCGAACTCCTTCCGGGCCAGACGATCCCGTTGTCCCGGACGTCGCCGGCATTGGATGTCGACGCGCTCATCGGCGGCTTCCGACCACTGTTCCGTGCGCTCGATCCCGATCAGGTCAACGCGTTGAGCGGTGAGCTGCTCCGGGTGTTCCAGGGCCAGGGCGGCACCATCTCGTCGGTGCTGGCCCAGACGTCGGCCCTGACGACAACTTTGGCGGGCCGGGATCAGCTCATCGGTGAGGTCGTCACCAACCTGAACACCGTGCTGGGGACGTTCGCGGCGCGTGACACACAGTTCGCCGACGGCCTGGACAAACTGTCGCAACTCGTCCAGGGTTTGGCCACCCGCAAATCCGACATCGCGACCGGGGTGGCGAACATCAACAGCGCGGCGCGGTCGGTCGCCGACCTGCTGACCGTGGCGCGCGAGCCGATCAAACAGACTGTGCAGCAGACGGATCGGGTGTCCGGCCAGATCGAGGCGGACCACGCCTACGTCGACGAGCTGGTGCGGACGCTGCCGGACGCGTACCAGATTCTTTCTCGCAACGGCCTGTACGGCGACTACTTCAGCTTCTATCTCTGCGACGCACTGCTGAAGTTGAATGGAAAGGGCGGCCAACCGGTGTACGTCAAAGTGGCCGGCCAGGAGTCGGGGCGGTGCACGCCGAAATGACGCGCATCAAGCTGAACATCAAGCCCCTGGCCGAACGTAACCGGTTGGCGGTTGGCGCGACCGGCATCGCGCTGATCATCGCGATCGTCGTCGCCGCTTTCAGCTACGACAAGATCCCGTTCATCAAGGGGACCTCCGACCACCAGGCGTACTTCGCCGATGCCGGCGGGATCAAGACGGGCAGTGACGTGCGGGTGTCTGGGCTGGGCGTCGGACGGGTCTCGGGAATTCACTTGGAGGGAGCCAAGGTTCGGGTGGATTTCACGGTGCGTGATGGCGTCGAACTGGGCGACCGCACCGAGGCCGCCATCAAGACCGAGACGGTGCTGGGTACCAAGGTGCTGGAGCTGACGCCGCGCGGTGACGGAAACCTGAACGGCCCCATCCCGATTGAACGCACCACCTCGCCGTACGATCTGCCGGCGGCGCTCGGTGATCTGACGACCACCATCAGCGGTCTGGACACCACCCAGCTGTCTTCGGCACTCAAGACGCTGGCGCAGACGTTCCAGAACACGCCACCCGATCTGAAGTTGGCGCTGGAGAGCGTGGCGCGCTTCTCCGACACCCTCGGTACCCGCGATGCCAAGCTGCGCCAGCTGCTCGCCGATGCCAACAAGGTGACTTCGGTGCTGGCCAAGCGCAGTGACCAGATTGCGCAGTTGGTGGTCAACACCGACGCGCTGCTGGGTGAGATTCTGTCGCAACGCAATTCGGTCGAGACGCTGATGGCCAACATCAGCGCCGCCACCGTGCAGCTCTCCGGTCTGGTGCAGGACAACCGGACGCAACTGAAGCCGGCCGTCGACAAGCTCAACGGCGTTCTCAGCATCCTCGACAACCGGAAGAAGGAGCTGCAGCGCACGCTGTACCTGCTGCGCAGGTATGCCATGTCGTTCGGCGAAGTGCTCGGTGCCGGGCCGTTCTTCAAAGCGTCGCTGGTGAACCTGTTCCCGGGTCAGTTCGATCAGCCGTTCATCGACGCGGCGTTCTCCGACCTGGGATTGGACCCCAACGTGCTGCTGCCGTCGCAGCTGACCGAGCCCGGCGCCGGTCAGCCGGGTACCCCGCCGCTACCGTCGCCGTATCCGCGCACCGGCCAGGGTGGACCGCCGAATCTCACTCTGCCCGAGGCGATCACCGGCAATCCCGGAGATCCGCGCTACCCCTATCGGGAACCGCTGCCCGCGCCGCCACCGGGAGGCCCGGCACCCGGACCGCCGGCCCTGGCTCCGGCCCCTGGCGAGGTGCCGCCGCCGACGGTCCCGCCCCCGACGCCGCTCCCGCCGTCGAACAATTCGCACACCGGTTCGCCCGGTGTGGTGTCAGATCCCGTTTCGCCCGTCGGAGGGAGGTGACCATGACCAGCTCCGAATCCACACCACGCGTGGGCAGCCGCCGGACGTGGCGCATCGCCCTCGCGCTCGGTCTCGTGGTCATCCTGGCGGTGGCCGCCACCGGACTGGCTCGATCCTGGTGGGTCACCGCTGTCCGGAGTACCTACGTCGCGTACTTCGCGAACACCAACGGCCTGTACACCGGCGACGACATCAGGATTTTGGGCGTCACCGTCGGCACGGTCGAGAAGATCGAACCGCAACCGCATGCCGCCAAAGTGACGTTCTCGGTGGACTCGCAATACGCGCTGCCCGCCGACGTCCGTGCCGCCATCTTGTCGCCGTCATTGGTGAGCGCCCGCGCGATTCAGTTGGTGCCCGCCTACACCAGTGGACCCAAACTCGCGGCGGGCTCCACCATTGCCCTGGACCGCACCGTGGTGCCGGTGGAATGGGACGACTTCCGTCAGCAACTGGAGAAGCTCACCGACTCGCTGCAGCCGACGAGTCCCGGCGGGCCCAGTGCCGTCGGCGAATTCATCAACAGCGCCGCGGACAACCTGCGCGGTCAGGGCGACACCGCGCGCGACACCGTCATCAAACTGTCCCGCGCGATGTCGGCTCTCGGTGATCACAGCACCGACATCTTCAGCACGGTGCGCAATCTGCAGTTGCTGGTCTCGGCACTGTCGTCCAGCAGCGATCTGCTCGCCGCCTTCAACACCAACATGGCGTCCATCACCACCGCACTGTCGAGCACGCCGAACAACATCGCCGATGCGACACGGAATCTGGACACCGCGGTCAAGGATTTGCGTGGCTTCATCGCGGAGAACAGGGAGGGGTTGGGGACCACCTTCGACCACCTCAACGCGATCACCACGGCGCTCAACGACAGCCGCACGGACCTCAAGCAGGTCCTGCACATCGCGCCGACGGTGTTCCAGAACTTCACCAACATCTACGACCCCGCGCAGAGCGCCATCACGGGCATCCTGGCACCCGTCAACTTCGCTGACACCGTGCAGTTCCTGTGCGGCGCAATCCAGTCCGCGGCACGGGAAGGCTTCGAGCAGTCCGCCAAGCTGTGCGTGCAGTACCTGGCGCCGATCATCAAGAACCGGCAGTACAACTTCGTGCCGATCGGCGGGAATCCGTTCGTCGGCGCGACGGCCCGGCCCAACGAGGTCACCTACAGCGAGCCGCGACTGCGGCCCGGCGGGGCTCCGCCGCAGGAGAACCCGGCGCCGGCTCCGCTGCCGGCAGAGGCCCCCGTATCGACCCCGACCGACCCCGGCCAGGGGCTGGCCGGCCTCATGGTTCCGCAGCAGGGGACGCAGCCATGAAGCGTCTCGTGACCGCGACCCTCGTCCTGCTCGGCGTGCTGACGCTGTCGGGATGCCAATGGCGCGGCCTGAATTCGCTGAGCCTGCCTGGCACCGCCGGCGACGGACCGGGTTCGTATGTGATTCAAGCGCAATTGCCCGACGTCGTGGTGATCCAGCAGAACACCCGCGTGCGCGTCGGTGACGTCAACGTCGGCAACGTCACCAAGATCGAGGTGCAGGACTGGCATGCGCTGGTGACCATGCGGATCGATGGCGACGTCCACCTGCCCGCCAACAGCACCGCCAAGGTCGGGCAGACCAGCCTGCTGGGCTCGATGCACATCGAGCTCAGCCCACCGGCCGGCGAAGCCCCGCAGGGCCGGCTGACCAACGGCGCGGTGATCCCGCTGTCCAGGGCCGCAACGTATCCCACCACCGAGCAGGCTCTCGCCTCGGCGTCGATCCTGCTCAATGGCGGCGGGTTGGCTCAACTGCAGGAGATCAACCAGACCTTCGCGAAGGCGTTGGCCGGCCGCGAGAACGACATGCGCAGCCTGCTGACCCAGCTCGACACGTTCATCTCACGACTCAATGATCAGACCGACGACATCATCTCCGCCACAGAGAATTTGAATTCTCTGGTGGGCCAGTTCGCGGCGAACCAGCGCACGGTCGACAAGGCGCTCACCACCATCCCGCAGGCCTTGGCGGTACTGGCAGAGCAGCGCGCGAAGCTGGCCGACGCGATCGATGCCGTCGGACGGTTCAGCGCGGTCGCGACGTCGACGGTCAAGCAGACCAAGGAGAGCCTGGTCGCCAACCTGCGGAGCATGGTGCCGGTGCTGCGGTCGCTGGCCGATTCGGGACCGGCACTGACCAAGGGCCTGGACTTCCTGTCGACCTACCCGTGGGTGAAAAGCAATCTCGGCAACTGGTTCCGGGGCGACTTCGCCAACATCACGATGATCATCGACCTGACGCTGAGCCGGCTCGACAGCAGCCTGTTCACCGGAACCCGGTGGGAGGGCAATCTCACCGAACTCGAAATGCAGTGGGGCCGCACGATCGGTCAGATGCCCAGCCCGTACACCGCGGGCAACCCGCTGATCGCTCCCTATCACTTCGGGGGGTACTGACATGCTGCGTCTACGCTTGTCCCGGACAGTCTGGATCCAGCTGGCGATCCTCGGTGCCGTCACCGTGATTGCCTGCAGCGTCATGGCATTCGGCTTCGTGCACGTACCGGCTCTGCTCGGGTACGGCCGGTACACCGTGACGGTCGAGTTGCCGGAGTCGGGCGGTCTGTACCCGACGTCGGTGGTCACCTACCGCGGCACCGAGATCGGCCGGGTCAGCGCGGTCGACGTCACCGCGGGTGGGGTGCGGGCCGAGCTGAATCTCGACTCCGCCATCAAGGTGCCTGCGGACGTATCGGCTGCGGTCCACAGCCGCTCGGCCGTCGGTGAACAGTTCGTCGAATTGATCCCTGCGGCAGGGCAATCCGATACCGGCCCGACCCTGCGCGGCGGCGCGACCATCCCGGTGGCCAAGGTGCGGATTCCGCCGGATATCGGCAACCTGCTCGATGCCACCAACCGGGCGCTGGAAGCCATCCCGCAGGACAATCTGCGTACCGTCGTCGACGAAGCCGACAAGGCCGTCAGCGGTCTCGGCCCTGAGTTGTCCCGCATCGTCAACGGCTCCACGTCACTGGCCATCGAGGCCGGCAAGAACGTCGGCCCGATCACGCAACTGATCGACCAGAGCCCGGCCGTGCTGAATTCGCAAGTGCAGACCGCGGACTCGATCGCGACGTGGGCGCAGCGAGCCGCGTCCATCACCGGCCAGTTCAAGGCCCAGAATGCGGCGTTCGCCGAGCTGCTCAAGCTCGGGCAGCCGACCCTGAATGAGGGCCGCGCCCTGTTCAACAGGTTCGCCCCGGCACTGCCGGTCCTGCTGGCCAACATGGTGAGCCTCGGCGAAATCGCGGTTGTCTATCGGCACGACATCGAACAATTGCTGGTGCTCTTCCCTCAGGGCACCGCGTTGATGTCAGCGATCGCGGTCGCCGACGCGGACCTCAAGACGCCCTATCGGGGTATCTACCTCGACTTCAAACTGAACATGAATCTGCCGCCGCCGTGCAACACCGGCTTCCTTCCGGTCAAGCAGCAGCGGGTCCCCACCGAGGTGGACTATCCCGAGCGTCCCGCCGGGGAGCTGTACTGCCGGGTTCCACAGGACTCCGACCTGAATGTCCGTGGCGTGCGGAATATTCCGTGCGAGAACAACCCCGCCAAGCGCGCACCGACCGTGGAGCTCTGCGAAAGCAACGAGCAGTACGTGCCCCTCAACGACGGTTACATCTGGAAGGGCGATCCCAACGCCACGCTGACGGGGCAGGGCGTCCCGCAGTACGCGCCGGGCACCGATCCCCGGCAGCGCCCCAGTGCCGCACCAGGGCCGGCACCCCCGGCACCCCCGGCACCCCCGGTGGCCGTGGTGCCCTACGACCCCGCGACCGGCGGTTACGTGGGACCTGATGGCAAGCCGTATACCGACTCCGACCTAGCCGCCGATCCGAAAGGCAAGACATGGCAGAGCATGCTGATCCCGAGCAGCTAGACACCGCCGATGCAGCCGATGCGGATGCAGCCGACGAAGATGCGGTCGCGGCGCCGAAACCGTCGCTGCAGCAACGGTTGCCGCGTGTCTCGCCGCTGGTCGCAACCGGACTGGCGCTGGTCGTCGCGGGGGGTGCCCTGGCGGGCTGGCTGGGCATTCGAGCACACCAGGCCGAACAGGGACAGATGCTGCGGAACCTGTACGTGCAGACTGCCCGCCAGGCCGCGCTGAACCTGACCACGATCAGCTACACCGAGGCGGACACCGACATTCGCCGGATACTCGACTCGTCGACCGGCGAATTCCGGGAAGACTTCCAGCGCCGGTCCCAGCCGTTCGTCGCGGTGGTGAAGCAGGCCCGCTCGAAATCCGAGGGTACCGTCACCGAAGCCGGACTCGAGTCGGTGACCGGTGATGGCGCACAGGTGCTTCTCGCGGTGTCGGTGCGGACGTCGCTGGCCGAGGCGCCGGCGGGTCCACCACGAAACTGGCGCATGCGGATCAGTGTCGCCAAGGACGGCGCGGGCGCCCGAATCTCCAACGTCCAGTTCGTGTCATGAGCACATCGGACGGTCAGGGCAACATGAAGGACAGGTCATGACAGTGACAGTGGATGTCGAAGAACGTCCCGTCGAACCCGACGAGACCGAGGCCGCCGAGGAGGCGGTTGTCGAAGCCGAACCTGCAGCTGCGCAGGGTGATTCGCGGAAGCCATGGGCGCGGTGGACGGGTCTGGCACTGGCGTTCGCCGCGATGCTGCTTGCCCTCGCCGCGGGGTACTTCAACTGGCAGGACGGGTCGGTGCGGCTCGCACAAGCCGCAGCCACCGAGTCGGTGCGGGCGGCGAGCGACGGCACCGTCGCCATGCTGTCGTACCGGCCGGAAACGGTTGACACCGAGCTGAAATCGGCCGCCGGCCGGCTGACCGGCGGGTTCCGCGACGAGTACACCAAGCTGGTCGACACCGTCGTGGCGCCAGGGGCCAAACAGAAACACATCTCCGCGGTCGCGACCGTTCCGGACGCCGCCTCGGTGTCGGCGACCGAAAACCACGCTGTGGTACTGGTTTTCGTCAACCAGACGACCACCATCGGTGCCGACGCGCCCACCGCGTCGACCTCGACGGTGCGGGTGACTCTCGACAAGGTGCACGATCGATGGCTGATCTCACAGTTCGATCCCGTGTGACGCGGGCGCTGGTGATGGTGTTCGCCGCGGGGGCCGCGGCCGGATGGATGGTGCCGCAGGCCCAGGCCGACCCGGTGACGTACGTGAACAGCGTCAACGTGCGGGGCGGCTTCAACTTCCCGAGCGGCGATGCCGCCATCGCCTACGGGCGCGGCGTGTGCGACAAGATCGCTGCGGGTCGGAGTTACGGGCAGATCATCGGTGACATCAAGGTCGACGTCACGGGTGGCGACGAAGGCCAGGCCAATTATCTTGTCGGACAGGTGATCAACGAACTGTGCCCCGAGCTGATCGGGCCGCTGCGCAGTTCCGCGGGCAACTACCGACCGGGGGCACAGTGAGTACTCGGTTGGCCGGGGTGATCCTGGCGGTCTTCGCGTGCGGCGCCGCGCTGCCTGCGGTGGCGCACGCCGACAACACGCGCCTCAACAACAGCGTGGTCGCCAACGTCTACACCATTCAGCACCAGGCCGGCTGCACCAATGACGTGGCGGTCAGCCCGCAGCTGCGGCTCGCCGCCGAGTGGCACGCGAACGACGTGCTGAACAACCGCGCCCTCGACGGCGACCTCGGCTCGGACGGGTCGACGGCACAGCGGCGCGCGGAAGCAGCGGGCTTCCGGGGCAAGGTGTTTCAGACGGTGGCGATCAATCAGTCAATCGCCATCAACAACCTGGATGTGCTGAACCAGTGGTACTACGACCCGCCGACCTACGCGATCATGGCCAACTGCGCCAACACCGTCATGGGCGTGTGGTCCGAGAACAGCCCCGACCGTTCGGTCGTCGTCGCGGTGTACGGCCAGCCGGGCGCGTAGCGGTAGCGTCAGCCCTACACCAGCTCGCGCAGCTCCTCGATGAGCTTGACGCGGTCGGCGGTCGTCGCACCCATCGGCACCACGTTGAGCACCGTCACGCCGGCCTCCCGGAATGCGGCGACGCGTTCCTTGACGAACTCGCGGCTGCCGATCAGCGAGATGTCGCGGACCAGTTCGTCGGGAACCACCTTTGCCGCACCGTCCTTGTCACCGGCTAGGTACAGCTCCTGGATGCGGTCGGCCTCGGCGCCGTAGCCGTACTTGGTGGCCACGTTGTGGTAGAAGTTCTTGCCCTTGGCGCCCATGCCGCCGATGTACAGCGCGATGTGCGGCTTAATGAATTCGCGCATTCCCTCGACGTTGTCGCCGATGGCCAGTGCCGGTCCAGCGTAGATGTCCATGGGCGGCAGCGACGCGTCACGCTTTGCGTAACCGGCCTCCAATGCATCTCCCCAGACGTCCTTGGCCTTCTCCGGCATGTAGAAGATCGGCTGCCAGCCTTCGGCGATCTCCGCGGCCAGCTCGACGTTCTTCGGCCCGAGTGCCGCCAGCAACACCGGGATGCGTTCGCGCACAGGGTGGTTGATGAGCTTGAGTGACTTCCCGAGGCCGGTGCCCTGACCTTCCGGCAACGGGATGGTGTAGTGCTTGCCCTGGTAGGCGAGGCGCTCGCGGCGCCACACCTGGCGGCAGATCTCGACGACCTCGCGGGTGCGGCCGATGGGGCTGTCATACGGGACGCCGTGAAAGCCTTCGATCACCTGCGGGCCGGACGCGCCGAGACCCAGGATGTACCGGCCGTCGGACACGTAGTCGAGGCCGGCGGCCGTCATCGCGGTCAGGGTCGGGGTGCGGGTGTAGAGCTGCAGGACGCCGGAGGCCAGTTCCACCCGCTCGGTGGCGGCAGCCAGGTAGCCGAGCGCGCTGATGGCGTCGAAGGAGTACGCCTCGGGGACGAAAACGACGTCCAGGCCGGCCTTTTCGAGGTCGGCGACCTCGGCCACGACCTCCTTGAAACCACCGGCGTAGTTGATGCCGAGACCGATCTTCATGCTCACTGCTCCTTCGCGGCCAGGGCGGCGATGGCTTCGGCGGCCTCGGCCTGGATCTGCGGGAACTGCGCGGCCATGGCCTCCGACAGCGCCTGTGCACCGGACAGCGGCCGGACCATGACCATGAAGTCGTCGATCAGGCCCTCGTCGTTGACGTGGATGAAGTCGCAGCCGGTGATTCTCTTGCCGCCGACCGTGGTCTCGAAAACCAGTGCGTGGCTGCCCGTTTCGGGGTCGTTGATCTCCCGGATGTAGCGGAAGTCCTCGAAGACCCGCAGCACGCCGCGCAGGATGGCGGCGGTGATGGGCTTGCCCGGGTAGGGCTTGAAGGCGACGGGACTGGTGAACACCACGTCGTCGGCCAAACAGGCGGCCATGGCTTCGCCGTCAGCGGCCTCGACCGCCTTGCGGAATGCCTGCATCGCATACCTCGCATAGTCAATTTGGTGATTAGGTACGGGTGACGCTAGCGGGACAAGCTCGGCATGTCTATATGTGACTAATCACTTTGTTGACTATTAGACTCCTGGACATGGCTCTGCGTGACGCCGTGTTGGCGGCCCTGCTCGACAGTGAGGCCTCGGGATATGACCTGGCCAAGGGCTTCGACGCGTCCGTCGCCAACTTCTGGATGGCCACCCCGCAGCAGCTGTACCGCGAACTCGACCGACTCGCGGCCGACGGGCTGATCGAGGCCCGTGTCGTCGAGCAGGAGCGGCGGCCCAACAAGCGGATGTTCACGCTGACCGATGCCGGCCGGAAGGCGGTGCATGCATTCACCGAGGCCACGCCGAAGCCCTTGGCCATGCGCGACGACCTACTGGTGCAGGTGTCCACCGTCGACAGCGGCAATGCGGAGGCCGTGTGCGCGGGCCTGAGGGACCGAATCCAGTGGACCACCAATCAACTCGAGCTCTACGAACGGATTCGCAGCCGCATACTGGGCGGCCGCAGCGAGGCGATGTTCCTGTCCGAGGCGGAGCGCGTGGGGCCCTACCTGACGCTGATGCGCGGCATCGCGTTCGAGCAGGAGAATCTGCGGTGGGCGCAACAGGCATTGGAGGTCATCGAGCGGCGGCAGCCGCGGCGTTAACATCGGATATGCCCGTCTGGGAGCTGGGTCCGGCGCAGGTCATGGTCGTCGGCACGTTCGGCGACCTGGAGATTCACCACCATCCGGCGGTGCAGATCGGTGTCGGCCTGACGGGTCCGCTGACGGTCCGAACAGACGGCGCGGCGCCCCGGAGCGGGCACGTCGTCGTCATCGCCAGCGGCGCCGGCCACGCGGTGTGGTCGGCGCCCACCGATCTGACGTTGGCCCTGTATCTGGCGCCGCACACCTGGCCCGGGGCAGCGCTGCACGCCCTCAGTCAGAGCGAATCCGGTGACGGCATCTGGCTGCCGGCCGACGACCAGGCGCTCGCACAGGCCGTGGCCGCCGCGTTCGACACCGACCCCGAGTTGGCCGCCGCCACGCTGATCCAGCGTCTCTGCGGCGATCCGGGACAACAACCCGGACTGCATCCGCAGCTGAAGCAGGCGATGGACCTGATCTACAGCGGCACAACCGAATCCGTGGACCTGGCATCGATCGCGCACGAGGTCGCGGTGTCACCGGACTACCTCGGCCGCCTGTGCCGGCAGCAGACCGGTGTCTCCTTCTCGGCGGCCACCCGCTGGGCCCGACTGCTCTCCGGGTTGAAACATCTCGCCGGCGGTGAGCAGGTCACCGACGCCGCGCATCTGGCCGGATTCGCCGACGGCTCCCATGCCAACCGGGTATGCCGTGAGATGACCGGCGCGGCGCCGTCCGAGATCGCCCGGGCGCTGCGGGATTCGACGGATCCGTCCAAGTACTGAGGAGGCAGGCGGTTCCATACTCGAAGGACACTACGAGGAGGAGACCGCAATGCCGGTGATGTCCAGGGTCGAGCGGGCCTTCTGCTGCGGCGCCATGTGGAGAACCACCACCCGTGCCGTCCTCGACATCCTGCCCACCGACCAGCTGGGAGAACGGTTGCTCGAGATCGGTTCCGGGAGTGGGGCAATCGCGGAAGGGCTGTCGTCGGCGCGTCCCGGGTTGTCGATCACCGCGACCGACCTGGACCCGGTGATGGTCGACGCCGCGGCGCGGAGGCTGGAGGACAACCCGGACGTCACCGTGCAGAGCGCCGATGCGACCCGCCTGCCGTTCGACGACGGCGCGTTCGATTCGGTGGTCAGCTGCCTGGTGCTGCACCACGTCATCGAATGGGAGGCCGCGGTCGCGGAGATCGCCCGGGTGCTCAAGCCCGGAGGCGTGTTCGTCGGTTACGACCTGACGCGGACACCGGTGGCCACGGCGGTGCACCGGGTGGACCGGTCGCCGTTCCGGCTGGTGAACCCCGATGAACTGGCGGCCGAAGGACGGCGCCACGGGCTGCGTATCGATACGAGTACCAAGGTGTTTGGGCATGTGATGCAGTTCAGTGCCGCGAAGACCTGACACTGAGTAGGTTGGTCTGCAGTCGGCAGGGGAGGGACGCATGCGGGGTCTGGTGAGCTGTGGAGCGGTGGTCGCGGTGGCGGTGCTGGCCGCGGGCTGTGGTGGCGGGTCGACGCAGTCCAGCCCCGCCACGTCAGCCACCAAGCCGGCGACCTCGACGGCACCACCTCCGCCGGCGATCGTCGCCCCTGCGCAGTTGAAGCCCGGAAAGTACCCGACCAAGGCCCATGAGCCCTACGGCACCGCGGGTGCGCCCGAGGCCGGCGCGAGGTTGGAGGCGCAACAGCTGGCCGGCTACGTGGTGGGGCCCTGGCAGGTCGACAGCACACTCACCGAGCCTTATCTGTCAACATATTTCGTCATCGACGAGCCGGGCTTGCTGGCTCAGTTCGGCCCAGAGAGCATCGCGACCGCGGCCGGCAGGCACAAGTTCATCGATGGGTTCGTCTCGGCGCGTGAGTCTGCGACCAAGACCGTGCTGATCAACGGCGTGCTGCGCTTTGCCTCGCCCGAGGACGCCGGCGCCGCGGCCGGCGAGATGAACGCGGCTGCGCTTCAGCTCAACATCCGCGGCGCGGTGCCGAAAACCGTTGCCATTCCAGATCATCCGGATGCGCTGGCTTCGACGTACGACGTCGATGCCCGCGGCACGAAGTTGACCACCGTGCGGTCCTTCATCGCGCACGGTCCCTATGTCCTGACGCAATTGGCACAGTCAACGGCCGGTCTTGATCCGGCCATCGCGTTGGTGACCAAGGCGATCGGCGCGCAGGCCGCCGCGATCGAGCCGTTCAAACCCGCGGCGGAACTGCCGGCCGTGCCGATCGATCCGACGGGTCTGCTGGCCTTGACGCTGCAGACCGACGCGCCGCGCAATTCACAGAACGCGGTCTACTCCGGCACCGGGGCCCTGCACTTCCAGAGCAACCCGGTCACCTCGAGCAGGGTGTTCCAGGACAACGGCGTGACGGCGTTCGCCCGTGGAAAGACCAGCGTGTATCGCGCCAAGGACCCGGCGTCTGCGGTCAACGTGGCGAACACCTTCGGCAAGGAGGTGTCGGTTGACGGCACCGAGACCGCCGATCCGGTGCCGGCCCTGACGCTGAGCCGCTGCATCCTGTTGGCCAACCCGAAGCAGTTCTACTGTGTCGCGCCGGCGGGTGACTATGCCATCGAGGCACGTGGCCCCGAGTTGAAGGACGTGCACGAACAGGTTGCCGCGCAATACATCCTGTTGACGGCTAAGCCTTAGCGGAGCCGTTCAACGAGAGGCCCGTGGCCGACTGCAGCAGGCAGATGACAGTGCTGGGCAGCGGCGTGTGTCCGGTGCGGTCCATGTTCGAGTCGATCAGGTAGGTCGAGGTGTACCGGCTGTCTTGACCGGCGTACGCCGTCAGGCCCGCTGTGCACCGCTGATCGGCGACACCGGCGATGGCGTCGTTGACCGCGACATTGGCGCGCAGGAACACCTCGGCGATGTGCGGGGCGGCACAGTCCACCAGCGTCACTTCGACGACGCTGGGGTCGGTGGGCGGCGGTGTGCTCAGGCAGTCGCCGACCTGCAGGTCGACCCACTTGGCCTGGCGCGCATTCGGTTTCATCGGCACGATCGGGACCGGCGAAGGGAGCTGGGCTGTCGTGGTCGTGGGCGGCGATGCGCTCGAAGTGCTCGACGACGGCGCCGCTGACGTGTTCGAACCGCAGGCCGCGAGCAGCGACATTGCCGCGACCTGCCACACGAGCCGATGTGGACGAACGGTCATGGCCGTCATGGTAGTGCTTGTCGGGCGGTGTTCGGGCCTGGACGGTTACCATCGCCATACCAGCGACCCCAGGGAGGCCGGGATGCCCGAATACACCGTCGGTGACTACCTACTGGACCGGCTCGCCGAACTGGGCGTCACCGAGATTTTCGGTGTGCCAGGCGATTTCAATCTGGAACTGCTCGACCATGTGATCGCCCACCGGGATATCCGGTGGGTCGGCAGTGCCAACGAACTCAACGCCGGGTACGCCGCCGACGGCTACGGCAGGCTGCGCGGCATGGCGGCGCTCATCACCACATTCGGTGTCGGTGAGCTATCGGCGGCCAATGCGATCGCGGGCAGTTACGCCGAGCATGTCCCGGTGGTGCACATCGTCGGCACGCCGTCGATTGACGTGCAAGGCTCCCGCCGGGTGATCCACCACTCGCTCGGCGACGGCGACTTCGATCACTTTCTGCGCATTGCCCGCGAAATCACCTGCGCACAAGCCAAACTCATGCCGGCCACGGCCACGCGCGAGATCGACCGGGTGCTGTCCGAGGTGCACGAGCGCAAGCTGCCCGGTTACCTGATGCTGGCCACCGACGTCGCCCGGTTCCCCGTCGAACCACCGACCGGGCCCTTGCCGCGGTACACCAGCGGCACGAGCCCGCGGGCGCTCTCGCTGTTCACCGTGGCCGCCGCCCGTCTCATCGGCGAGCATCAGCTGACGGTGCTGGCCGACCTGCTGGTGCACCGACTGGAAGCCGTCCCGCAGCTCGAGGCACTGCTGGCGGCCGACGTCGTGCCGCACGCCACGCTGATGTGGGGCAAGAGCCTGGTCGACGAATCCGCGCCGGAGTTCCTCGGCATCTACGCCGGCACCTCCAGTCAGGAGTCGGTTCGGCGGGCCATCGAAGACGCCCCGGTGCTCCTCACCGCCGGCGTGCAGTTCACCGACATGGTGAGCGCATCGTTCACGCAGCAGATCGATCCCGTGCGGACCATCGACATCGGGCCCAACCAGAGCACCGTGGCCGGGGAAGTTTTTGCGCCACTGGACATGTCGGCCGCGCTCGAGGCGATCACCGGCATCCTGAAGTCCCGGCCCACCAGGTCGCCCGCCGTACCGCAGCCGGTGCCCGACGCGCCCGACGCGGTGCTCGAACCGGATCAGCCGCTCACCCAGAAGGCCCTGTGGGACAAGGTCAGTGGTGCTCTTACGCCGGGCAATGTGGTGCTGGCCGAGCAGGGCACGTCGTACTACGGCATGGCCCGGCACCGGCTGCCCAGCGGTGTGGCGTTCATCGGCCAGCCGTTGTGGGCGTCCATCGGCTATACGCTGCCGGCCGCACTCGGTGCGGGTCTGGCGGAGCCGGACCGTCGTCCGGTGTTGCTCATCGGCGACGGCGCCGCGCAGCTGACGATCCAGGAACTCGGCCAGTTCGGCCGCGAGGGCGTTCCCGCCGTGGTGATCCTGGTGAACAACGACGGCTACACCGTCGAACGCGCGATCCACGGCCCCACCGCGCCGTACAACGACATCGTGGGCTGGCAGTGGCGCGACATCCCGGCTGCCCTGGGTATCCGGAACCCGTTGTCGCACAGGGCGACAACCTGCGGCGAATTGGACGCGGCACTGGCCGACGCGGCTGCCCACCCAGATGATCTGGTCTTCATCGAAGCCGTGGTGACCGAATTGGACGTGCCGCCGCTACTGGAGGAGCTCGCCGCGGCCATCGCGAAGGCCAACAAGGCGGCCGGTAACTGAAGCGCGGGTTGTCGCGTTACCGCGGACGCGCCTTGTCCGGACCCAGATAGGCGTCGGCCCAGGCGCCGATGATCCGTCCCGCACGCTTGGCCTGTCCCGGCCCGGTGAGCAGGTGTTCGGTGCCCTCCAGCGAGACGAAGCTGCGCGGGTGGCGGGCCGTCCGGAAAATCTCACTCGCGTTCTCGATGCCCACGGTGTTGTCGGTGGGGGAGTGCAGGATCAACAGCGGCAGGTGCAGGTCCTTGATCTTGGCGTGCAGCTTGGCCGCGCGGACGTCCTCCACGAAGTCGCGCTTGAGGGTCAGTTCGCGGCCGCCGACCATCCACTGCGCACTGCCGTTGGCGAGCACGCAGTCGAGGATGTCGTCGTACTGCTTCTCGACGTGCGACGGGTCGATGGGCGCAGCGACCGTCGCCACCGCGCGCACCCCGGGCGCCTGCCGCGCCGCGGCGAGTACCGACGCCCCGCCGAACGA
Source organism: Mycobacterium sp. SMC-21 (assembly GCF_045310825.1). Taxonomy (NCBI): domain Bacteria; kingdom Bacillati; phylum Actinomycetota; class Actinomycetes; order Mycobacteriales; family Mycobacteriaceae; genus Mycobacterium; species Mycobacterium sp. SMC-21. The sequence continues at coordinate 194,516 of NZ_JBJIAO010000004.1, forward strand.
GTGGCCCACCAACAGAGCCGACGGCGTGCCGCGGTCGGACATGAACTTGCACGCTTCGATGACGTCGTTGGTCTTGTGGGTGAAGGACCCGTCGCCCCAGTGGCCGTCCGAATCGCCCAGCCCGATGGCGTCGAAGCGGAGCATCCCGATGCCATCGGAGGCCAGTTGCTTGCAGATGCGCGCCGCGGCAGGGGAGTCCTTGCCGAGTGTGAAGCCATGTGAGAAGACGCCCCAGCCGCGCGGGGTGCCCTCGGGGAGGTCGATGATCCCGGCGAGCATGGGGCCGGTGGAACTCTGGAACTTGACGCGTTCAGCCACGGGACGGGTTTACCACGGCTGGCAAGCCGGACGTGGCCGCTTCTTTGCTGGAGGCCATCGGTAGGGTGGAGGTTTCACGGGAAACACGACCTGCGGGTCGTAGCGGTCAGTGACGCCTGCGCCCCGTATGTAGTCCTGAGATCCGGAGCAGAGTCGTGACCCTGAACACCATCGCCTTCGAACTGGTCCCGCCCAATATTGAGCGCGGCCCCCAGTTTGCGGTCGACGAGGCGCACAAGGTGCTGCTCAACGCCGCGGCCGTCGGCCTCGAGGGCCGCATCCGGCACGTGATGATCCCCGGGATGATCGAGGAAGACGGCGACCGGCCCGTCGAGATGAAGCCGAAGATGGACGTCCTCGACTTCTGGCAGCTGATGAAGCCCGAGCTGCCCGGGATCCGCGGGCTGTGCACGCAGGTGACGTCGTTCCTCGACGAGGACGCGCTCTCGAAGCGGCTGGCGGTGCTGCAGGACGCGGACTTCGACGGCATCGCTTTCGTCGGCGTCCCGCGCACCATGAGCGACGGCGAGGGCGCCGGCGTGGCGCCGACCGACGCGTTGACGATCTACCGCGACCAGGTGCCGAATCGCGGCGTCATCCTGATCCCGACGCGCGACGGCGAGCAGGGCCGCTTCAACTTCAAGATCAACCAGGGCGCCACCTACGGCATGACCCAGTTGCTGTACTCGGACACGATCGTGGGCTTCCTCAAGGAGTTCGCTGCCACCACCGAGCACCGCCCCGAAATTCTGCTGTCGTTCGGGTTCGTCCCGAAGATGGAGTCGAAGGTCGGACTGATCAACTGGCTGATCCAGGATCCGGGCAACCCTCTGGTCGCCGCCGAGCAGGACTTCGTTTCCCGGCTGGCCGGCGAGGAGCCCGCGGCCAAACGCGCGCGGATGCTCGACCTGTACAAGCGCGTCATCGATGGCGTCGGCGAGCTCGGCTTCCCGATCAGCATCCACTTGGAAGCCGCATACGGCGTCTCCAAGCCGGCGTTCGAGACGTTCGCCGAGATGCTGGAGTACTGGGCGCCCGATAAGGGCTAGCCTCTCGCGCCGATACGGCGTTGTGACGGAGCCTATTTCGAGGCTCCGGACATTCCCCCGAACAACCGCCCAGCGTCGGCGGGTGTCAGTCCGCCGGGCAGGGTCGGCATGCGGACGTCGGCGCGGCGGGCGGTGTCGCCCGGACCGTCGGTGGAGTCCGACGTTTTACGAATCTGATTCGCGGCGGCGTTGTCGGCCCCTCCGGTGTACTGCTGCGCGCTGATGGAAACCGCCGGTTGAGACCGGGGGATAGCGCCGGGCGCCGTGCGTCCGGCGGGTGTCATCGGAGTGGTCGACGTGCGGCCGGCATTGGTCTGCGCGCTGACTGAACTGGTCGGCTCGGGGCGGTCGATCACCGGGCCGGGATGCGGGCCTTTCGCCGCCGCGGGCGCGGCCAGCGCGATGGACAGCGCCGACAGTCCGACGGCGGTCCCTGTCATGAGGCGCAAGATGGAACGACGGAGCTCGGTGCCGGTGTGGTGGGTGGTGTTCATGGCGCCGCCTTTCTAGATACTTGCTCGAACAAGTATCTTCCGACGGCTATTCCAACTGGGGTTTCCTTGTCATCTAGCCGAAGTAAGATGGTTAGACAACCAATGAGTTTCTGGGGGTGTCGATGGCGACGGACGGCGATGAAGACCGGGAGACGTGCGAGGCGATGGCATTGCCGACGGCGGCCCGCAGCGGTCCCGTCAGTCATGCGGTCTTTCAACTCACCCGGCTGACGCGAACGATCATCGCGACGCTGCTGCGTCCCCTCGGCCTGTACCCGGGCCAGGAGCTGGTGATGATGTACCTGTGGGACCGCGGCCCGCTTCGGCAGACGGATCTGGTGCGACTCACGAGCTCCGATGCGCCGACGATGACCCGCATGATCCAGCGGCTGGAGCATGCCGGGTTCGTCCGACGCTTCCCGAGCCCCGAGGACAAGCGTGCCCATCTGATCGAGGCCACGCCGGCCAGCCGCGGACTGCGGGACCAGATCGAGGGTGTGTGGCGCGAGATCGAAGAGTTGACCGTCGGCGATCTGAGCGAAGCGGAACGGGCAACCGTGCTGCGCGTCGTCCAGGGTCTGGAGCATCGGCTGGCCGGCGCGGTGATGGGCTCGGCCGGCAGCGGTCCGCTCACCCCGTGATGTCGCGGTAGCTTCCTGGCGGCCACATAGGACCGACCGCGGACCCCCTATCCTGGGACTGGTGTCCGGCCAACAGCAGCGCGAACTGCGTGATCGTCTGGATGGTCTGACCATCCGTGACGCCGCGCGCCTGGAGCGTCGGCTGAAGAATCTGCGGGGCGACAACCCGGACAAGATCGCCGAACAGATCGCGGCCGCGGAGGGCGTGATCGTGAGTCGGCTGGCCGCGGTACCGACCATCACGTATCCCGATCTGCCGGTCACCGATCGTCGAGATGAGATCGCCAAGGCCATCACCGAGAACCAGGTGGTGATCGTGGCCGGCGAGACCGGCTCGGGCAAGACGACGCAGCTGCCCAAGATCTGCCTGGAGCTCGGCCGCGGTATCCGCGGCACCATCGGCCACACCCAGCCGCGCCGGCTGGCCGCGCGCACCGTGGCGCAGCGCATCGCCGACGAAACCGGCACCGCACTGGGTGGGGCGATCGGTTACACGGTCCGGTTCACCGACCAGGCGAGCGACTCGACCCTCGTCAAACTGATGACCGACGGCATTCTGCTCGCCGAGATTCAGAGGGACCGGCGGCTGCTGCGGTACGACACGCTGATCCTCGACGAGGCCCACGAACGCAGCCTCAACATCGACTTCCTGCTCGGGTATCTGCGCGAGTTGCTGCCGCGTCGCCCGGACCTGAAGGTCATCGTGACGTCGGCAACCATCGAGCCGGAGCGGTTCGCAAAGCACTTCTATGACGCCCCGATCGTCGAGGTGTCGGGCCGCACGTACCCGGTCGAAATCCGGTACCGGCCACTGGAAGTCCCCGTCGCGGTGGACGACAGCGACGACCCGGACGACCCGGACCACGAGATCGTCCGCACCGAGCCGCGCGACCAGACCGAGGCCATTGTCGACGCGGTGCGCGAACTGGAATCCGAACCGGCGGGCGATGTGCTCGTCTTCCTGTCCGGTGAACGCGAAATCCGCGACACCGCAGAGGCGTTGCGCGACGCGCTGTCCGGCGACACCTTCCCGACCGAGATCCTGCCGCTGTACGCCCGGCTGCCGACCGCGGACCAGCAGAAGGTCTTCAACGCGAAGCCGGGCGGCCCGCGCCGGATCGTGTTGGCCACCAACGTCGCCGAGACGTCGCTGACCGTGCCGGGTATCCGGTACGTCGTCGACCCGGGTACGGCGCGCATCTCGCGGTACAGCCGGCGCACGAAGGTGCAGCGGCTGCCGATCGAGCCGATCTCGCAGGCGTCGGCGGCGCAGCGGTCCGGCCGGTCGGGACGTACCGCGCCCGGTGTCTGCATCCGGTTGTACTCGGAAGAGGACTTCGCGAGCCGGCCGCGCTACACCGACCCGGAGATTCTGCGCACCAACCTGGGCGCGGTCATCCTGCAGATGGCGGCGCTGGGGCTCGGCGATATCGAGGCATTCCCGTTCCTGGACCCGCCGGATGCGCGCAGCATCCGCGACGGCATCCAATTGCTCCAGGAGCTTGGCGCTTTCGACACGAAGGGCGCCATCACCGACGTCGGTCGCCGGCTGGCCCGGCTGCCGCTGGACCCACGCGTCGGCCGCATGATCCTCCAGGCCGACACCGAAGGCTGTGTGCGCGAGGTGCTGATCCTCGCCGCCGCGCTGTCGATCCCTGATCCACGGGAACGACCGTCCGACCGGGAAGAAGCCGCGCGGCAGAAGCATGCCCGGTTCGCCGACGAACATTCGGACTTCATCTCCTATCTGAACCTGTGGAACTACCTGCGCGAGCAGCGGAATCAGTTGTCCGGCAGTGCGTTCCGCCGAATGTGCCGCGACGAGTTCCTGCACTACCTGCGGATTCGCGAATGGCAGGACCTGGTCGGCCAGTTGCGCAGCATCGCCGGTGATCTCGGCATCCGGGAGTCGGGGGACGATGCCGACCCGCTGCGTATCCACACCGCGTTGACCGCCGGGCTGCTGTCGCACGTCGGCCTGCGGGAAGGTGAGACTCGCGAGTACCAGGGCGCCCGCAACTCGCGGTTCGTGTTGGCCCCGGGCTCGGTGCTGACGAAGAAGCCGCCGCGGTGGATCGTCGTCGCGGATCTGGTGGAGACGAGCCGGCTGTTCGGTCGTATCGCGGCGCGTATCGAACCGGAGACCGTCGAACGGGTCGCCGGGGATCTGTTGCAGCGCACCTTCAGTGAGCCGCATTGGGATGCCCGCCGCGGCGCCGTCATGGCGTTCGAACGGGTGACCCTCTACGGCCTGCCGCTGGTGCCGCGTCGTCGGGTCGGGTACGCGCAGGTGGATCCGGTGGTCGCGCGCGAGCTGTTCATCCGGCATGCGCTGGTCGAAGGCGACTGGCAGACCCGGCACCACTTCTTCCGCGACAACACGCGCCTGCGGACCGAGCTGGAGGAGTTGGAGGAGCGCGCCCGACGCCGGGATCTGCTGGCCGGTGATGACGAGGTCTACGCCTTCTACGACCAGCGGGTGCCCGAAAGTGCGGTGTCGGCGCGGCATTTCGATGCCTGGTGGAAGAAACAGCGGCATGTGACGCCGGACCTGCTGACCATGACGCGCGACGACCTGCTGCGCACCGACACGGATGCCGACCAGCCCGACACCTGGCAGACCGGCGACCTGTCGCTGCCGCTGAGCTACCGGTTCGAGCCCGGCGCCGCCGATGACGGTGTGACGGTTCATGTTCCGGTCGAGGTGCTGGCCCGGCTCGGCGGCGACGGTTTCGCGTGGCAGGTTCCCGCGCTGCGGGAAGAGTTGGTCACGGCGCTGATCAAATCGCTGCCCAAGGACCTGCGGCGCAACTTCGTGCCCGCGCCCGATACGGCGCGGGCGGTGTTGCCGGACCTCAATCCGGGAGACGGCTCGCTGCTGGAGGAGCTACAGCGCGAATTGCGCCGGCGCAGTGGCATTTTGGTGCCGATCGACGCCTTCGACCTGAGCAAGATTCCCGACCACCTGCGGGTCACCTTCGCGGTCGAGAAAGACGGCACCGAGGTGGCGCGTGGCAAGGACCTGGGTGCGCTGCACGACAAGCTCGCCGGGTCGGTGCGCCAGGCGGTCGCCGGCGCCGTCGCGGGCGATCTGCAACGGACCGGCCTCAAGGCGTGGCCGGACGACCTCGCTGAGCTGCCCCGCACCGTGGAGAGCTCGGCCGGTGGCCACACCGTGCGTGGTTTCCCGGCATTCGTGGATACCGGTGCGGCAGTGGACATCCGGGTCTTTCCGACGGCGGCCGAGCAGGCCGCGGCCATGGGGCCGGGACTGCGACGGCTGCTGCGGCTCGCCGCACCGTCACCGGTCAAGGCTGCCGAGCGCGGCCTCAATCCCCGCGCGCGTCTGTCACTGTCGAGCAATCCCGACGGCAGCCTGGCTGCGCTGCTCGAAGACTGCGCCGACGCCGCGGTGCGGGTGTTGGCGCCCAAGCCGGTGTGGACCGCGGCGGACTTCACGGCGCTGCGCGATGCCGTCGCAGCCAAGCTGGTCCCGACGACGCTCGACGTCGTCGGCCGCGTCGAGCGCGTGTTGACCGCCGCGCACGCGGCGCAGGTTGCGTTGCCCGACAAGCCGTCCGCGCTCCAGGCCGATGCCGTCGCCGACATCCGCGCCCAATTGGCCCGGCTGCTGCCGGTCGGATTCGTCGCGGCGACGGGAGTCACCCACCTGGCCGATCTCACCCGGTACCTGACGGCGGTGGGGCGGCGCTTGGAGCGCCTACCGCAAGCGCCGGCGGCAGACCGGGAACGCATGGACCGCGTACACGCCGTCGAAGACGCGTACGACGAACTGCGGCAGGCGCTTTCGCCCCTGCGCTGCCAAGGCGAAGACGTCCGCGACATCGCCCGGCAGATCGAGGAGCTCCGCGTCAGCCTGTGGGCCCAGCAGCTGGGCACCCCGCGACCGGTCAGCGAGCAGCGGATCTACCGGGCCATCGACGCCGTCGTCCCGTGATTTGTGCACGATTTTCCGCGGCCGGCGCGGTGTGGTGTCTCGGGACATCGCTGACACTTATGTCTCGGGACATCGCTGACAGTCAGTGTGCGGGTTTGGGTGCGCGGGTGCGGTAGGTTCGCGTGGTTTTGTCGCCGGGCTGGTAGCGGCGGGTTGGGTCGGCGGTGAGTTCGCGGATCAAGGTGGTGCCGCTGAAGATGGCGATGTGGTCGCCGTCGCGGATGCAGTCGCAGTGGTGCCCAGCCCAGTACCGGCCGACGTTGATGACGTAGGGCGGCACGAACACCCGACCTGTGGTGTCGTTGACGGTGCCGGTGGTGACAAACACCGGGGCCGGCAAGGGCCGGTCGGCGGGGCGGGCGCGTTCGGTGGCGGCGAAAGCCTCTGCGGGAGTGGCTCCGCCGAGTGCTCGGTGTGGTCGTTGGTGGTTGTAGAAGTGTCGGAACGCCTCGAGCAGATCGTTGAGATCAGCGACCGTGTCCGGGGTGGGGTGCGCGTGGAGCCACTTTTTGAGGGTCTGCCAGAACCGCTCGATCTTGCCGCAGGTCTGCGGGTGATAGGGAGTGGAGTTGATCGTTTTGACTCCCAGGGCCCGTAGGTTGGCCTCGAACGTCGTTTCAAACCCGAGCCGCCGCCCGGTGTACATCAGTCCGTTGTCCGACAACGACATTGACGGAATCCCACACTCACCGATACCGGCCAGCACCACCGACCACACCAACTCACCGGTGCCGGGCCCGGCCGCGGCGGCCAACCCGACCAGGTAGCGGGAATGATCATCAAGGCTGCCCGCGATGGCCACTGCGGTGCCGTCGGTCAGTGCCCATTCGGTCCAGTCTGATTGCCAGCAGTCGTTCGGGCGATCAAAGACAAACCGTTTGGTCGCTGACTTGGGGCGTTTACGCGGCTGCGGGGTGATCGCACCATGGCGCGTCAGGATCCGCCAGATCGTAGCCGGTGCAGGCACATCAGCATGGCCCTCACGCTGCAGGGTCCAGTGGATGGAGTGCGCGCCGTGATCCCCGGCCGGCCTCCAACAGTTCTTTGCGGCGGCGCAGCACCAGCTCCTCGACCGCGGCCGCGGTCTGTCCGGGACACGACACCGGCCGACGTGACCGCTGTTCGAGTCCGGCCAGCCCCAGCTGCCCGAACCGTTTTCGCCACTTGTAGAACGTCTGCCGACTGATCTGCTGATCCCGGCAGAACGCCGCCACATTCTCGACCTGCCCGGCCAACGCCGTCGCGGCACGAATATCCATCGCCGTCACCTTCTGGGCCATGAACCACGATGGGTCCACAACCTCACTCAGGTGTCAGCGATGTCCCGAGACATCCATGTGTCAGCGATGTCCTGAAACAGAACACCGCGGCCGGCGCGGAAAATCGTGCACAAATCCCTCAGGAAGGTGACGTGGGGGCGTCGGCGATCTTGACCAGCTGGACTTCGGGGCGGTCCGGCACCTGATCGGTCAGGAACCAGCGGAACGCCAGGTTGCCCTGCGGATAGTCCAGCGTCGTCAGCGAATTCGGGTGTGCAGTGGTGCCGCGCGACAGGACGACCGTCACCGTGCCGTCGGAGTTGGGCACCGCGCTGTAGCCGTTCAGGGAGCTGCGGGCGTCACTGGCGCCGGGGGTGGCCATGAACTGGTTCCACACCACCAGGTTCCAGAACCGGCAGGCCGGCGGACGGTGGGTGATGACGAGCGCTTCGTCCTCCGCGAGCACGAAGCTGCCGTACGAGTAGCAGGCGTCGCGCGCCGACCAGCCGAAGTTGGCGTCCGGTACCTGGTAGGGCGCGGCGAATTCATTGGCGCGATGGGCGGTTTCGTGTCCGAGGCTGGCTTCGTCGACGGCCCGCGTGCCCACCGGCATCGGCATGATGGCGAACAGCGTGCGGATCCAGGTGGCGCTGGACCGCAGCGCGGCGGCTGTCGCGGCGTCGCTGTGGCGGAACGGCTCCGGAGGATCGAGTGCCTCGATGTTCCAGGTGACCGGACGTCCCGTTGCCGGGTCGGCCTGGTAGTCGCGGGTGAGGAAGACGGCTGCGTCGGGCAGGGGGCCGAGCTCGAACGAGAAGTTGCCGTCGGCGTCGAATTCGATGTCGGTGTCACGGATTATCGCGACGACGCGGTTGGACCAGGCACCGGGCGAGGGCTCGTTGTACGCAGTCAGCGAGAGATAGACGCTGTCGCCCTTGTTGCCGAAGATCCGGTATTTGCGCTCCGGGTCCACCGGGCACATGTGGTAGTAGGCGTCGGTGTTGTCGCCGCCCCAGCGGCGGTCATGCCGGGTGGGGGTGTTGACGGCGACGAACTGCGGCCGCCCCGGCTCGGGGAACAGGTAGCAGTCGAGGGCGACGCCGAGTCCGGTCGCGAGCATGCGGTAACCGTCGGCGATCTGGCGGTCGTCGGTCACGGCGCGCGGACCCTCGAGAAAAGAGGTGTCGAGCTCGCGAAGGGTGTCGAGGAGTTCCCGCCATGCGGCAGCGGATTCGGTCATGCGCCAATACCTTTCAGGATCAGTGTGGTGTTGCGGTCTATCCAGTCGTCATCGGGGGCGGCGCTGCGGGTGAGGGCGGCGAGCAGGGCGATACCCGTGATGACCTCGGTCAGATCGGTGGCGGTCACGTCGGCGCGGAGTTCACCGCGGGTGGCGGCGGCATCGAGGCGGGCATGCAGTCCGGGCCCGAGTACGTCGGCGAACCGATCCAGCAGGGCGCTGTGCAGGGTGGCGTCGGCGGTCATCTCACCGAGCAGTCCCGGGAGCGCGGCGCGGGCCGCGGGAGTGCTGAGGACCGCCACGGTGTCTCGGACCATCGCCCGTACATCGCCCGCGAGGGAGCCGGTGTCCGGAAGGTCAGCGGCGATGCCCGCGGGGAATGCCGCCTCATGGACGAGGTGGGCCTTGCTGGGCCAGCGCCGGTAGATCGCGGGCTTGCTGGTGCCGGCCTGCTTGGCGATGGCGTCCACGGACAGCGCGGCATAGCCGACTTCGCCGAGGAGTTTCACGGTCGCGTCCAGCACGGCGTCGTCGATGCGCCGATCACGAGGTCTACCAAGTTCTTTCGCCATTACGGAACTCATAGTAACATAATTGGTGTGACTGACACCACAGACGTTGTCCGGCTCGATGACCTGGCCCATCCCACCTTCACGGCCGAGGCTCAACAGTTCCGCGACATGATGACGATGATGGCGGCGGACTGTCCGCTCGATGCGGACGCACTGCACGCCAAGGCGAGCGCCGACACCGGGCTCGACGACTTCGGCCCCACCGACTACCGCGAACGCCTCGAGGTGCTGCTGGGCGCGCTCCGGCAGATCGACGGTTTCAACGGCCCGGGCGTGGTCAACTTCTACGGTCAGCTGCTGCAGCTGTTGAAGAACCGGCTGCTGCTGACCGATCTGTTGAAGCGGCACCCCGAGATTCACGACATCGAACTGCTGCCCCCGGTGGTCATCGTCGGCCTGCCGCGTACCGGGACCACACACCTGCACAACCTGCTGGCTGCCGCCGGAAACTTCCGGACCCTGCCCTACTGGGAGTCGATGGAGCCCTTCCCGCTGGCGTCCGAAGCCGGTATCGAGCCGGACCCGCGGCGCACCCGGATGGACGTGGCGGTCAACGTGATGAACATCGTCATGCCGCATTTCCCGCTGATGCACGAGATGACCACCGACCACGTGCACGAGGAAATCCAGTTGCTGGCCAACGACTTTTCCACGATGTACTTCGAGACGCTGGCCGACGTGCCCGCGTGGCGTGACTACTACGAATCCCATGATCAGACGCCGCACTACCGGCACATGGTGACGCAGCTCAAAGCCCTGCAGTACCTGCGCGGTGGCCGTCGCTGGCTGCTCAAGTCGCCGCAGCATCTCGAGCAACTGCCGGTGCTGAACGCCGAATTACCCGGTGTGGTAGGTGTTTTCACACACCGCGATCCCGTACCGGTGGTGCTGTCGATGATCGCGATGCTCACCTACTCGGCGCGCATGCACCGCAGCCCGGTTCCCGTCGAGCACATCGCTTCGTACTGGGTGCAGCGGCTGGAGCACATGCTTGCCGCGCTGATCCGGGATCGGGAGATCATCGGCCGGGACCGCTCCATCGACATCCGTTTCGACGATTTCATGGCCGACGATCTCGGCACCGCCGAGAGCGTCTTCGCTCTTGCCGAGGAACAACTTTCGGATACCGAGCGCAACGCGATGGCGGACTACCTGGCCGGTCATCAACGCGGCCGTCTGGGCCGGGTCGAGACGTCGTGCGAGATGTTCGGTCTCGACCCCGACGACCTGAAGGCCCGCTTCGCGCCCTACACGCAGCGCTTCCTGGGCTAGCTTTCCGCCGCTAGGACTGCTCCATCGCCGCCGGGTCGGCCAATGGCACGACCAGGTGCGAAGCGTGGACGCCGCCTTGGGAAATTCGATACGTCCCGCCCGCCAGGGCCGTCCGCTGCGGGCGGGTCGGCACCAGATGCGGGAAGTCGTACGTCGTCAGCGTCAGCCGCAGTCGGTGGCCCGGGGCGAGGAGCGCCGCGGTGGGAAACACCTCGATGTCGTACCGGGTCAGTTCACCGGGCACGGCGGGCTCGGCGGCCGCCTTGGTGCTGATGTGTTGCGGCCGTAGCACGGTGCCGTCGGGCAGGAGCCAGCTCGCCTCGGGGTCGAGGGCACGATGCGAACCGAGGAGCGCCCCCTGCGTGAGCGGCCGGCTGACGCCGTCAGGGGAGACGTCGTCCAGATGCGCCACCCACAGGGTCTCGGTGCGGTCGGCGGTGGCGAAGATCGTGAGGCCGACCGGACCGGCGAGCAGTTGTTCGGTATCGAACGCTTCGCTGGTGTAGGTCAGCGCGTCGCGCTGCAGCCGGGAGTTGTCCTGGTCGTACCGGACACTGCGGCCCGTCTGCGACACCATGAAGCTGCCCATGCCGAGGCTCCACTGCTCCAGGCTGCGCCCGGAAACCGGTCCGCGAGACAGGTATTGGAGCGTGGCGGTCGACTCGTCGGCCGACGGGCTGGCATGCAGGCCGCCGCCCAGACCCAGGTAGAGCCGCGTCGGGGTGGCCTCCGGGAACGGATAGGCGTTGGTGCGGAACCATTTCGGGCTCCCGATGGCCTGGAAGCGCACCGGCGCACCGGTGACGGCCGCGGTGTCGTCGTCCTTGAGCCAGTGGTTGAACCAGCGCAGCTGCAAGGCCTGCAGATGCTGACCATCGAGATCCGAGACGTGATACCAAGGGCCGGCCATCAACTGGAACTTGTCGGAGACGGGCTGGTCGGCGGTCATGGCGGCGCCGGCGGGACGCCCGGCGAAAGTGTTCTGCAGCGCCGCGTAGTTCAAGGGCGCGCCGCGCTGGAACGCGTCATGCCAGCCGGCCACCAGAAACACCGCGACACCGTTCTCGACGATCTTCGGCACCACATCCGCGGGACGCATGGTGTCCCAGAACGCGCCGTCGAATGCGGTGTCACCGCCGGCGATCGCGTCTTTGATCAGGCTCTTGAAATAGCTGCGCTGGTCGCGACCGCGCTGGCGCACTGCGGAAATACCACCGGCCCTTGGCCTTTCATGCCCACCGCGATGCGCGAACTCCAGCGCCGGGTTGATGACGTTCAGCAGTGAGTAGGTGGCGCCGTAGGCCCGGACCGTGCGCATGTGCGGGACGCCGCCCATGGTGACGACGTCGCGGTAGAAATCGTTGGCGGCCATCGCCGGGAAGATCGCCTTCAGCGGCGAGCCGGGACCCACCGCGGCGGCGGTCATGAGCTGGTTGATGGCCAGGTACGAGATGCCGAACATGCCGACACGGCCGTTCGAATTGGGCAGGGCGGCAGCCCAATTGACCAGGTCGACGCCGTCCTGCACCTGTTCCGGTCCGAGCATCTCGAAGGAGCCGCCCGACACGCCGGTACCCCGCACGTCGGCCATCACCTCGATGTAGCCACGCCGGATCAGGTACGGCGTTGCGCCACCACCGATCTGGGCGGCCGGCGGGGGTGCCTTCTTGCCGTACGGCGTCATCGACAGCAGCACCGGGAAGGGGCCGGAAGCGGGCTCGCCCGTCGTCGGGTCGGTCGGATAGTGGATGTCCACCCGCAGCGAGATGCTGTCGCTCATCGGCACCGCCACGTTGTGGTGCACTCCGACGCTGTACTGCGCCGGCGGGGCTTCCCAGGCCGGCAACAGTGGTGATGGGCTGGTCTTGCGGGTGCGCGTGGCGGCCCAACCGGCCATGGCCTTGATTCGGGCCCCCACACCCGCTGTCTCGACATTCGTCTCCACGCCTCGACCGTACGCCGAACCCGAAAGAAGTTATTGCTTCGTGACGGAACCGTGTCAGGGCGCTCGGGGGTGTTCCCAGTCTCGGTCCGTAGCATCCGATCAGTGACCAGTAGTCCGTGTGAAAGAGACGACGCAGGTAAGGGCGTCGGCTGCATCTCGCGCCGACGCATGCTGAGAATGGCTGCCGCGGCGCCGGTTCTGGTCGGTATGCCCGCCGTTGTGTCGTCACTCACCGCGCCCGTGGCCAAAGCCGCTGGTCTGGCCGGCGCAGTCGTGTTCCTCGACCCGGGGCACAACGGGGCCAATGACTCGTCGATCAGCAAGCAGGTGCCCACCGGCCGCGGCGGCACCAAGGACTGCCAGACCAGTGGCACGTCCACGACGGCGGGCTTCCCCGAACACTCGTTCACCTGGAACGTCGTGCTGCTGATGCAGCAGCAGCTGGCGAACGCCGGCGTACAGGTCCACCTGTCGCGCAACAACGACAACGCTCTCGGTCCGTGTGTCGACCAGCGCGCCGAGATGGCGAACGCCCTACGGCCGAACGCGGTCGTGTCGGTCCACGCCGACGGCGGTCCCGCGGGCGGCCACGGGTTCCACGTCAACTACTCGGCGCCGCCGCTGAACCAGGTGCAGGCCGGGCCGTCGGTGCGTTTCGCCCAGATCATGCGCGACAAGATGGTGGCCGCGGGGCTGACGCCGGCGACCTACATCGGCAGCAACGGTCTGTACGGCCGGGCCGACCTGACGGGCCTGAATCTCGCTCAGTACCCGTCGATCCTGGTCGAGTGCGGCAACATGAAGAACCCGCAGGAGGGCGCGGCGATGGCCACCATGCAGGGGTGGCAGACCTACGCCAACGCCATCTGCCAGGGCATCGCCGCGTTCATCCAGGCCAGCTAGAGCTCGGCCAGTGCCACGCCGGTGACGCCAGGACCCAGCTGCGTCAGCTCGCGGTCGGTCCCGTCGGCGAGATTCACCACACGGATGCCGCCGGTGCGCAGCTCGCTCACGTAGTAGGTCGTGTCATCGGCGGTGGTCAGACCGATCGCCTCCTGATAGCCGCGGGACACGATGTCGTAGGTCCCGACCGTGGGCTGGACCCGGCCGCGGTTGAGCGTGTTGCCGTTCGGTTCGGCGCCGCGGTCGGTCCAGACCAGGTTTCCGGATGCGTCGAGATCGAGGTCGATGGGCTCGGGCAGGTCCTGCCACAGCAACTCGATGTCCGCACGGCCCGCGGCGGTGTGCCCCACCGGGATGTCGGTGCGGCAGCGGAAGATTCGGCCCTGGCCGGCGTCGGATGCGCCCTTCTGCGTCCAGTAGACCAACTGCTGCACCGGGTCGACGGCGATGCCCACGCAGTGGTGCCGCGGGTCTTGCGCATCCGGACCGCTACCCGCCACCACCAGCGTCTCCAGGCTCGAGCCGTCCAGCCGGCAGCGCAGCACCTGCATGCCTTCGCGGTCGCACCAGTAGAGCAACCCCGCGTCGAAGTCGGCCGTCAGCTGCTTACCCGTGGTGAACGCGCCCCGCGGCACGATGGTCCGCCGGTCAGAACCGTCCAGGTTCACACGCTCGAGCGACCCGTTACGGGTGAAGAACGTCCGGCCGGTTTCGGGGTCGGGCGTGCCCATGTTCGTCCAGTAGATGTGGCCCCGGGCCTGATCGACGACGATGCCGTCGGGCGTCTCGTCGACATCGGCGACCAGCGTCCGGACCCGTGAACCGTCGAGGGACACGGCCAGGATCGCCCGCTTGGCGATGTGCAGAACCAATAGTTCGGTCATGCCACGGATTATTCAGCGGGGTCGCTAGCGTTGTGTGACCGGAACATTCATTGGAGGCTGATTGTGCACATTGATCTGACCGGCAAAACCGCCCTGGTAACCGGTTCCACGCAGGGCATCGGGCTGGCCATCGCCGAAGGGCTGGCCGCCAGCGGGGCCCGCGTCGCGGTGAACGGACGCAGCGAAGAACGCGTCCAGGCGGCCGTCGCCGAACTCACCGGTAAGGGATTCGCCGACGTCATCGGCGTCGCGGCCGACGTCACGACCGAGGAGGGCGTGGCCCAACTCGTCCAACAACTTCCGGATGTCGACATCCTGGTGAACAACCTCGGCATCTTCGGGTCGACGCCGGCGCAGGAGATCACCGACGACGAGTGGCGGCGGTACTTCGAGGTGAACGTGCTGTCCGCCGTCCGGCTCATCCGCACCTACCTGCCGGGGATGACGGAGCGCGGGTGGGGCCGCGCGATCCAGATCGCCAGCGACTCGGCGATCGTCATCCCGGAAGAGATGATCCACTACGGCACGTCCAAGACCGCGCTGCTCGCGGTGACCCGCGGTTTCGCCAAGGATGCGGCGGGCACCGGCGTGACGGTGAACTCGGTGATCGCGGGCCCGACGCATACCGGTGGCGTCGAGGACTTCGTCTATCAGCTGGTCGACAAGAACCTGCCGTGGGACGAGGCGCAGCGCGAGTTCATGATCAAATTCCGTCCACAATCGTTGCTGCGCAGGCTGATTGAGCCCGAGGAGATCGCCAACATGGTCGTGTACCTCAGCTCGGAGCAGTCGTCGGCCACCACCGGCGCCGCGGTGCGCGCCGACGGCGGCTACGTCGACTCGATCCTGCCCTGACGTGCGGGGGCGCGTCGTCATCGCCGGGCTGGGGGACAGCGGCATCCTCGCCGCTGTCCGCCTGGCCCCGCACGCCGACGTGGTCGGTATCTCGGTCAAGGACGGCCTGGTCAGCGGTCAGGAACTCGGCATGCGCGTCGCGCGGCCCGACGCCTGGGCGCGGGACTACTTCATCGGTTTCCGGAGATTCCGTGGCCTGGATTCGGTGCGGATCGTGCACGGGGCCCTGACGGGCGCCGACCTGGCTGCCCGCACGGTCACGGTGGAGATGGTTGACGGCACCGAGACGGTCGAGCCGTTCGACGTGCTGGTGATCTCGACCGGAACGACCAACGGGTTCTGGCGCCGCCCGACGCTGCAGACGGCCGACGACGTCGCCGCGGATCTGCATGACACCCACGAACGCCTGGCACGGGCGCAGCGCATCGCCGTCGTGGGTGGCGGCGCCACGGCAGTGAGCAGTGCGGGGAACCTGGCACGCAGCTGGCCCGACAAGGTCGTCGACCTGTATTTCCCTGGCGCACAGATACTTCCGGGTTACCATGTCGGGACCCAGGTGCGCGTCGCGCAACGGTTGGCGGAACTCGGCGTCCGGCTGCATCTCGGGCACCGCGCTGTACTGCCGCCGAACCGCGACGAAATCACCGCTGGACCAATCGAATTCAGCACCGGCCAACCGGACGGGGACGCCGATGCGGTGTTGTGGGCCGTCGGTCGGGTGCGGCCCAACACGGCGTGGTTGCCTACTGAGATCCTCGATGGCGACGGCTTCGTCCGCGTCACGCCGGAGCTGACGGTGCCCGGGTATTCGGGTGTTTTCGCGGTCGGTGATGTCGCGGCCACCGATCCGTTGCGCACGTCGGCGCGTAACGGTGGCGGTGCGCTGGTAGCACGAAACGTCCTCGCCCAGTTGAGGTCCCGCAAGCTGCGCCGCTACCGGCCGCCGGCCGTGCGGTGGGGTTCGGTGCTCGGTCCGCAGCCAGATGGGCTGGAGGTGTTCACGCCGTGGGGACAGGCCGTCCGGTTCCCGGCGTGGACCGTCGACCGGGTGTTGCAGCGGTTCGTCGTGCGTCGTCAGCTGTACCGCGGTGTGCGGGATTGAGACCGTTCACCAGGTGTCGACGAAGTCCCGGCGCGGCGGCAGCCCCGCGGGTTCCGCGGTCGCCAGTGTCGCGGCGATCAGCGACCGGGTCTCGGCGGGGTCGATGACGTCGTCGATCTCGAACATCGAAGCCGAGTTGAGCGCGGCGGCGTTGGCCTGAGCGGCGGCGGTGGCATCGCGCACCGCCTGTTCGCGGGCCTCGTCATCGGTGATGGCCTCGAGCTCCTTGCGCAGCCCGAGCCGCACCGCGCCCTCGAGTCCCATCGGTCCGAGGTGTGCGCCCGGCCAGGCCACGGTCAGCAGTGGCTCATGCAGGCTGCCGCCGCACATCGCTTGTGCGCCAAGGCCGTAACCTCGGCGCAGGATCACCGCGATCAGCGGGACGCGCAGGGCCGCGCCGGCGACCAGCAGCCGCGATCCGCGCCGAACCAGTGCTTCGGCCTCGGCCGCCGGTCCCACCATGAATCCGGGGCAGTCCACGAGGGACACCACGGGAATCCCGAAGGCATCGCAGAGTTGCAGGAAGCGGGCCGCCTTGTCGGACGCCGCCGCGGTGATGGCACCGGCCATGACCATGGTGTTGTTGGCCAGCACCCCGACCGGCCGGCCCTCGATCCGGGCCAGCGCGGTCACCAATTCCGGGGCGAACTTCTGCCGCAGGAAGGTGACCGAGCCTTCGTCGGCGAGCGTCTCGATGATCGGCGCGACCTGATATGCGCGGCGGGCGCGCTCGGGAACGATTGTGCGCAAAGCGGTTTGGTCCGGCGCGGTGCCGGGTGTGGTGGGTCCGCGGAAGTAGCCGAGCAGTCGGCGGGCGACCGAGACCGCGGCGGCCTCGTCGGGCACCACCACGTCGACGACGCCGTTGGGTGCCTGCACCGAGATCGGGCCGACGGCATCCGGCGCGATGTCGCCGAGTCCGCCGCCGGCGATCATCGCCGGGCCACCCATGCCGATCGACGTGTCCTCGGTCGCGACGATCAGATCCGAACAGCCCGCGATCACGGCGTTGCCCGCGAAACAGCGGCCCTTGACCACCGCGATCCGCGGCACGACGCCCGACAGGCCGGCCCACAGCGCAAAGGCGCGGACGTCCAGTGACGACACGGTCGGATGATCGGTGTCACCGGGGCGTCCACCGCCACCCTCGGCGAAGAACACCGTGGGCAGCTTCATCCGCTCGATCAGTTCGAACAGCCGGTCCTTCTTGAGGTGACCGAGGGCGCCCTGGGTACCGGCCAGCACGGTGTAGTCGTACGACAACACCGCACACGGGTGGCCGTCGACGTGGGCCGTGCCGGCGACGAGGCCGTCGGCGGGAGTGCGCGCGATCAGGTCGTCGAGCTCCCGGCGTGCCCGTTGGGCGGCGATGGCGAACCGGCCGTACTCGACGAAGCTGCCGTCGTCGACCAGGTCGCGGATGTTCTCGCGGGCCGTTCGTCCGCCGGCGTCATGTCGGCGCTGGACGGCGTCCGGTCGCGCGGCATCCTCGGTGAGCGCGCGGCGGCGCAGGAGCTCGATGTGGTCGTCGCGGAACGGTACTTCGGGCATTGGGCCGGGCATGGGGACAGCCTGCCAGGCGCCCTGCGTGGGGGTGCGGCATGATCGGTCCATGCAATCGACTGCAACCACCACTGTTGCCCGCCCGATCGACGTTGTTTGGGCGACCCTGATCGACCACGAAGGCATGGCCAACTGGGGTCCCGGCATCAGCGTGACCATCGACCAGCCCGGCACCCCCGCGCCGAACGGCCTGGGCGCGGTCCGCCGCATCTCGGCCCCCGGGCCGGCGCCGGCGATCGTCGAAGAGGTCGTGACGTTCGACGCCCCCAACGTGTTCGGCTACAAGGCCCGCTCCGGCGTGCCGTTCCCGGGCTACGCGGGCGAGGTGCGGCTGACCCCCGAGGGCACGGGCACGCGCATCGACTACTCGCTGACTTCGACCGCGTCGTTCCCGCCGGTGAAACTGGCGCTGATCGCCATCAACCAGGTGCTGCTGCGCCTGTTCGCGAAGGCCGCGTCGAAGGCGTAGTCGGTACTCCGGATCGCACAGGTCGTCTGGAGAGCTGCCGCGGCGGCGAAAGTACGTGGCTTCAGTGAGAACGTGCTCGTGCCAATGTGTTTGAACGCAGGTACCTTCTGCGGCCGTCAGCGGTCCCTGAGTTCAACAATCGCTGGCAGACCGCCCCGCGACTGAGCTCACGTACTGTTCGCCGCTACGCGGACCGGCGAATCTCCCGGGCGATCGTGTCGAGCAGCGCCGGGTACCGGTTGGCCTCGGGATGCCCGCCGGGCTTGCCGCTGCTGACGACGGCAGCGGCAAGGTTCCGGGCCGGGTCGGCCCATACCGCGATGTTGGTGAGCCCGGTGTGCCCGAAGGCGGCCGGTGCGTCCCGGCCGAACGGGCCGAATCGCTTGGAGCCCAACATGTATCCGGTGCCCCAGCGCATCGGCTGAAGTCCCACCGCGATGTCGGGCCGCAGGCGGCGGCACGGGGCGGTCGCGGCGCGCAGCGTTTCCGGCCGCAGCACCCGCACCCCGTCGAGTTCCCCACCGCGGCACAGCAACTCGGCGAACCGGGACAGCTCGACCGCGTTGGAGACCGTGCTCGACGACGGCACCACGCTGGTCAAAAAATCCGGGGTGTTGCTGAACGGGATGATCTGGTTCGGGGTGCCGCCGACGGCCTTCTTGAACGCCGCCGCCATGGGCGCCGGCAGCGGCTTGCCGGTCACGTGACTCGGAGCGACCAGCGGAACGTTCTCGGGCGCAACGCCGTAATTGGTCCAGCGGAAGCCCAGCGGCTCGAGGATCTCGGTGGCCAGGATGTCCCGGATGTTGCGACCCGTTGCGGCCGAGACGATCTCGCGGATCAGCGGGCCCCAGGTCAGGCCGTGATACATGTGGACCAGGCCCGGCCGGTAGATCGGCCGCAGCTTGCCCAGCATCTCGCGGGCGTACTCGCTGTCGTTCATCCGCTTGAGGTCCGGCCGCGGCCCGGTGGCCAGCGGAACCCCGGCGCTGTGGGTGACGACGTGCCGCACGGTCGTGCGGTCCTTGCCGTGGCTGGTGTACGTCGGCAGGTAATCACAGACGCGGGCGTCCAGGTCGAGTTCGCCGCGTTCGACGAGCATGTGCACCACGGTCGTGCTGATCGCCTTGGCGGCCGAGTACACGCAGAACGGGGTGTCGACGGCGACGGGGATCTTGTCGGCGTCTGCCGGGTCGTCGGGCCCGTTGCCCCAGCCGTGGCCGATGGCGCGGTTGAGCACCACCCGACCGTTCTGGCGCAGGCAGACCTGGATGGCCGGGTGCATCCCGGCCGCGTACCAGTGCCGTGCCGCCTGCCAAATGCGTTCCACCGCCAGCGGATCGACGTCGGTGTGGTCTTCTGTGCCGGTGGCCGTGACCGAGTCGAGGTCGGCGGGGACCCGAATCCGGCCGGTCTGTGGTTCCGTCATGCGTCCTTCCGATGCAGCACAGCCGCGAGGTGGTGCCGCAGTGGGATGCCCACGGCGGCCATGCGGACGTTGTAGCTCAAGGTGTCTCCGTCGAGCCGGAACCAACGCCGCAGGGCGTCAACCTCTTTCGCGGAGTCGGTACGCCCGATGTCGGTGGTGGCGAGGTCGAGCACGAACTCACCGTCGGTGCTGATCGTGCCCTGCAGGACCTCGGTGATGCCGGTGGGATGCGCGAGCACCCATTCGATGCGACCGGGCGCGGGCACCCGGAGATAGCCGGTCTCGGCGTGCAGGGGACGTCCGTCATCGGCGGCGCGGGTGCGCTGGCTGTAAGCCAGGAACGGCTTGCCGACATGGCCGAACGTGACCTCTTCGAGGTAGTCGAACGAGGCGATGGTCGGGTACTCACCGGAACCTTTGCCGGCCCAGGTGCCCAGCAGCGGCGCCAGGACCGCGACATCGGGGTGCAGATCGGGCATGGCGGCTACTTCGTCCCGACGGTCAGCAGGTCGGACACGATGAGCGTCCACGCCGGCCGCTTCACCCGGTGCTGCTCGGACACCGTGAACCCGGCGCCCTCGAAGAGCTTCTTCATCTCCGCGGGGGACGGATTGTGGGCGGGGTTCAGGATGTGCGACGACAGCGCGTGCAGCGGCAGCACCTGCCGCGGGCTGATGGTGGTGACGGCCGCGATACCGCCCGGCTTGAGCACCCGATGGAACTCACGCAACGCGGCGGGCTGATCGAACCAGTGGAACGCCGACGTCGTCACCACCGCGTCCAGTGCGCCGTCGTTGAACGGCAGGTCCTCGGCCGGTGCGGTGAGCCAGGTGACGTTGGACGACCGTGCCTTGGCCTGCGCCAGCATGCCCTCGGACATGTCGACACCGGTGACGACGGCATTGAGCTCACGTTGGATCCGGTCGGCGAAAATACCGGTGCCACAGCCGATATCGGCGATGGTCAGGGAGTCGTGTGCCCGCAGCTGTGCCAGGACCTCGTCCTGGGCAGGTTGGTAGACCCAGCGCTGCAGTACCTGGGTGTCGTAGGCGGGAGCGGCGAAGCCCCAGAAACGGGTGACGGCGTCATTGAATCCCCGGCGTTGAACCATGCGCTTCAGCCTAGGCGGCGAATTCCGGCGCGGATCGTCAGCCGGGTGCCAGGCCCAGCGGCAGCGCGGCGAATGCGCACACGATCGCCACGAACGCCGCGCGCGACGGCGGTGGTCGGTCGAGTTCCGGACGGCCGCGCAGATAAAGCAGGAACACGACGGTGACGTTGAAGGCGATCAGCAGCATCCACCGAATCCAGTCGAATGCGGTCACGAATATCGGCAGATACAGCGCCAGCGCAAGGACCGCGGCGGCCCGGCGATCCCGGAATTCGCCCAGGAAGTCGCGGATCGGCACACCGGCGACGAATTGGACCGCCGCGAGACAGGCCACCAGACCGATCAGGCCGACCGTCAGCGAGGTCGCCATCTGGCCGGCGCCCCGCGCAGCGACCGTGTGAATTTCGTCGAGGACGCTGTGTTGGTACGTGTTGAGGTACGACCGGCAGGCCCAGTCGTGGAAGTCGCGTGTCGGCAATCGGCCGGTCCGGGCGAAGTTCTGGAAATCGTGAAAACTCGCCATCATGCGCATGGGCCGGTGGGGTGTCGTCGCGCACAGCCGGTCGGCCACCCCGCGCCGGCTGAGTGCCGTGATGAGGCCGGCCACCGCGAGTCCCGGGAGTACCGCCAACGCTGCGTAGCGCCGGCGTCGCGCGGCGGTGAGTCCGTGCGCCGGCGCATAGATCGCAAGGACGGCACCCAACGCGAATTCGAGGGGAATCGCGTCGTGCATCAACGCCAGGACCGCGGTGAACAATCCGTACGCCGCGCACGACACCGCCGGGCGGGCGCCCACACCGAGTGCGAGGGCGACCACCGCCGCCGCGCCGAGGAGGTCCGGCCGCGCCGAGAACACCGCGAACGGCACACCGAACGGCAACACGGGCACCAGCAACGCCAGCATGACCCGGCGTTCCGAGCGGCCCGTGCGGACGATGGCGCCGGCAATGGCGGCCAGGGCAGACAGGTACAGCGCGGTGATGGCCCAACGCGCGGCGCCGGCCCGCCCGAAGAATGCCGCGTCGTCGCCCGGGCCGAAGAGCTCCCCGGCGAGTCCACGCCGGATGAAACCGAACCGGTAGTCCGCGAGGTAATACGAAACGAGGTAGTGGTCGACGGGGTGCAGTGCGATTGCCAGCCAGAGGACGCCTGCGGCCCACACGGCGATGCCAGTGCCGGTGGCCAGATAGAGGGCAGAGCGGCTGGGGCGCACGGCCAGACCCTACTGGCGGATACGCTGCCGCTTTATGAGTTCTACTGCGCTCAGCTGGATTGCCCAGCTCCTGGACTTCGCGCGCGACGGTGACACCTTCACCGCACCGCAGCCCACCGAGGGGCCCGGCCGGTCCCTGTTCGGCGGACTGATCGCCGCCCAGGCGCTCGGTGCGGCGGGCCGCACCGTCGAGCCCGACAAACTGCCGCAGTCGCTGCACCTCTACTTCGTCCGCGGCGGACAGTACGGCGTCGACGTGGAGTTTCACGTGGAACGGACCCGGGACGGCCGGTCCTTCGACACGCGGCGCGTCACCGCGAAGCAGAACGGCAAGACGATCCTCGAGATGATCGCGTCGTTCCATGTGCCCGAACCCGGCGCCGACTGGCAGCGCTCCGAGCTGCGCGGCCTCGAGCTCGACGCCGCGGTGCCCAAGGCGACGAGCCTCACCGCCGCCGACTTCTTCGATATCCGGGTGCGGCCGGAAGACGTGGGTGCGTTCGCCGTGCCCCCGTTCTGGATCCGCACCAAAGACGAGATCGAGGACGATGCACTGATCCGAGCGTGCACGCTGACCTTCATGTCGGACTTCGGGCCGGTGCCCGTCGCGCGGCCCGACGGTGCGAGCCTGCGTGACGGTTTCGCGGCCAGCCTGGACCACGCGGTGTGGTTCCACCGGCCGTTCGTGCCGCGCGACTGGCACCGGTACGAGGTCACCCGGCTGAACAACACCGACTCCCGCGGGCTGGTCGCCGGAGCCCTGTATGACACTGGTGGGGTGCTGATCGCCAGCACCAGCCAGGAAGCCCTGTGGCGGCTGTAGTCCCGGAAGATCACTCTCACTGATGACCGTCCCGACGCCGACCTGCTATCGGCATCCCAGCCGCCCGACGTACGTGAGCTGCAGCCGGTGCGGCCGCCCGATCTGCCCGGACTGCATGACGGCAGCCGCCGTGGGTCAGCAGTGCCCGGAGTGCGTCAACGAAGGCAAGCGAACGGTGCGGCAGGCCCGGACCCACTTCGGCGGCCGCATTTCCAAGGGCTCGCTGGTCACCTACACACTGATCGCGGTCAACGTGGTGATGTTCGTGCTGCAGCACACCTCGGTGCAGATGCAGCAGGATCTGGTGCTGTGGCCGCCCGCCGTCGCCGACGGCCAGTACTACCGGCTGGCGTCGTCGGCCTTCCTGCACTACGGGCTGGCCCACATCGTGTTCAACATGTGGGCGTTGTGGGCCGTCGGCCCGCAGCTGGAGCAGTGGCTGGGCCGGTTGCGATTCGGCGTGCTGTACGGCCTGAGCGGCCTGGGCGGCTCGGTGCTGGTGTACCTGCTGTCGCCACTGAACTCGGCGACAGCAGGTGCCTCGGGTGCGATCTTCG
The DNA here is from genome assembly GCF_045310825.1 of Mycobacterium sp. SMC-21. Classification (NCBI taxonomy): domain Bacteria; kingdom Bacillati; phylum Actinomycetota; class Actinomycetes; order Mycobacteriales; family Mycobacteriaceae; genus Mycobacterium; species Mycobacterium sp. SMC-21. The sequence goes on from NZ_JBJIAO010000004.1 coordinate 218,173, forward strand.
GTCTCTTCGGCGCGACGTTCGTGTTGTTCCGCCGGCTGCAGCTCGACGTCCGCGGCATCGTCGGCCTGATCGTCATCAACCTCGTGATCACCTTCGTGCTGCCCGCCGTCAGCGCGCAGGCGATCAGTTGGCAGGGGCACGTCGGCGGGTTGGTCACCGGCACCGTGGTGGCGGCGGTCTTCGCGTATGTGCCTGCGCGGCAACGACTCCTGGCGCTGATCGCGGTGACGGCGGTGCTGTTGGTCCTGTTCGCCGGGCTGACGATGTGGCGGACCCAGGCGCTGCTGACGATGTTCAGCTGATCCCGGGGTAGGGGAGCAGCGCCATCTCACGGGCGTTCTTGATCGCGGTGGCGACCTGTCGCTGCTGCTGCACCGTCAGGCCCGTCACGCGGCGGGACCGGATCTTGCCGCGCTCGGAGATGAACAACCGCAGGTTGTTGGTGTCCTTGTAGTCGAGGTGGTCCACGCCGAGCTTGGCCAGCATGTTCTTCACCGGTCGCTTGGCCTCGGCGGCGGGGCGTCGGGTGGGTTTGCGCTTGGTCGCCATCACCAGCTCGCTTTCCGGATGCCGGGCAGCTGTCCTTCGTGGGCCAGTTCGCGCACCCGGACCCGCGACAGGCCGAACTTGCGCAGGTGGCCGCGCGGCCGGCCGTCGACGGCGTCGCGGTTGCGCACCCGCACCGCGCTGGCATCGCGCGGCTGGCGGGCGAGTTCGGCCATGGCGGCCGACTGTTCGTCGGCAGTGCTCGCCGGGGACTTGATGATGGCCTTGAGCTCGGCCCGGCGTTCGGCGTACCGGGCGACGGTCAGCCGCCGCTGCTCGTTCTTGGCGATCTTGGATTTCTTGGCCATGCTCAGCGCTCCTCTCGGAAGTCGACGTGTTTGCGGATGATGGGGTCGTACTTGCGCAGCACCATGCGGTCGGGATCGTTGCGCCGGTTCTTGCGGGTGACGTAGGTGTAGCCGGTGCCCGCGGTGGACTTGAGCTTCACCACGGGGCGGATATCGGTGCGGGACATCTAGATTCGCACCCCGTCCCGGCGCAGCCGCGCCACCACGGCTTCGATGCCGTCGCGGTCGATCACCTTGATGCCCTTGGCGCTGACCTGGAGCCGGATGCGCCGGCCTTCCGAGGGCAGGTAGTAGGTCTTGCTCTGGATGTTGGGGTTCCACCGGCGCGAGGTGCGCCGGTTCGAGTGCGAAACCGTGTTGCCGAAACCGGGCTCGCGCCCGGTGACCTGGCAGTGCGCTGACATGTGTCCGCCCTATCGTTAATGAAAATCGTTTTCGACAAGTGTCGGTTGCCACTGTAGCGTGATGGCCAACAGAACTGAAAATGATTGTCGATAAGGGGTTGGCGATGCGGACGCCGGTGATCATCGTGGCTGGTCAGGGACCGACCGGTTACGTGACCGAAGAACTACTGAAGGCGCCGGGCACGGTGCTGGTCGAGCACCAATTCGACGGTCACGTCGTGCGCCGTCGTACCGTCACCGCGCCGCACGGCATCGTCAACGAAACCGTGGCGGCGCTGGAACTGGCCCACGGCTGCGTGTCCTGCACCGTCCGCAATGATCTGCTGATCTACCTACGCCTGCTGCACCGGCGCGATGACGTCAACCGCATCGTCGTCCACCTGGAGCCGTGGATGGAGCCCGAGCCGATCTGCTGGGCCATCAACCATGTTCGCGTTCGGGTGGGTCCGGGATACATCGACGGACCGGCTGCCCGCGACGTCGTGATCGCGGGCGTGGTGACGTGCATCGAAGCCGGCGACTGGCTCACCGACGCGCTGGGTGACGACGAACTGCCCGACGGCCGGACCGTCGCGCAGGTGGCGGTGGGGCAGGCCGAGTTCGCCGACGTCCTCGTCGTGACCCACGCCGAACCCGTGCTGCTCGCGGTATGCCGCCGGCTGGCGCCGCGGGCACAGCTCGTCACCGGGCCCGACCTGGTCGAGGACGCGCTGCGCACGCTGTGGCCCGATGCCCGGCTGGGGCGCGCCGACGAGCCGCACGGGCCGCTGCTCGCGGGACAACCGAGCCTGAAACCTGAAGGGCCCGTTCAGATTGTCGAGTTCAACGCACGGCGGCCGTTCCACCCCGAGCGTCTGCACGACGCCATCGATCACCTCCTGGACGGCGTGATCCGGACGCGAGGCCGGATGTGGCTGGCGAACCGGCCCGGCCACGTCATGTGGCTGGAGTCGGCCGGCGGTGGCCTGCGCGTCAGCAACGCCGGCCGGTGGATCGCCGCCATGACCGTCAGCGAAGCGGCCTACCTGGACCGCGAGCGGCGTGCGCTCGCAGACCTGATGTGGGACAACGAATTCGGTGACCGGCACACCGCGATGACGATCCTCGTCTGCGGCGCCCGCCCCGACGACGTCACCGCCGCCCTGAAAGAAGCGTTGCTCACCGACGAGGAATTCGCGGCGCGCGACACGTGGGCCGGCTACCCGGATCCGTTCGGGGACTGGCACCAGGAACCGTGCACCCGCGACGACGTCACCGTCGTCAGCGACGGCACCGATCACGGCGCGGCGTGAAAGGTTCCGGACTCGATAGCCAAACGCCTTGGTAACGAGGCGATCACGCCGCGCGTTGGTCGAACGTCCCGGCGCGGCGCGGCGTTAGTTTTCACTCGTGTTGGCGACTCTTGGCAAGAATTACGGCGCGAAACTGCGGCGGCTCGCGGTGGCGGCTGTCGCTGCCCTGACGGTTCCGGCAATGGCGACGCCCGCGGTGGCCCCGCAGGCACATGCCGCCGCGAAAGCGGTTGAGGTGCTGAACATTCCGTCACCCGCGATGGGACGCGACATCAAGATCCAGTTCCAGGGTGGCGGACCCCACGCGGTGTACCTGCTCGACGGGCTGCGCGCGCAGGACGACGCCAGCGGCTGGGACATCAACACCGCCGCGTTCGAGTGGTACTACCAGTCGGGCGTCTCCATGGTGATGCCCGTCGGCGGGCAGTCCAGCTTCTACAGCGACTGGTACCAGCCGGCCACCAACAACAACGGCGTCATCACCTACAAGTGGGAGACGTTCCTGACGCAGGAGCTGCCGGCCTGGCTGGCCGCCAACCGCGGTGTGCAGCCGACCGGCAACGCCGTCGTCGGTCTGTCGATGTCGGGCGGCTCGGCGCTGACGCTCGCGATCTGGCACCCAGCGCAGTTCATCTTCGCGGGCTCGCTGTCGGGCTTCCTCAACCCGTCGCAGGGCCTGTGGCCCACGCTGATCGGCTTCGCCATGAAGGACGCCGGCGGCTTCAACCCGACCCAGATGTGGGGCATCGCCAGCGACCCGGCCTGGAAGCGCAACGACCCGACCGTCAACGTCCGGCAGCTGGTGGCCAACAACACCGCCGTCTGGGTGTACTGCGGCAACGGCACGCCGTCCGACCTGGACACCCCCGGTGACCTGGGCATTCTCTACAGCGCCCAGTTCCTGGAGAACCTGACCATCAGCTCCAACCGCGACTTCCAGAAGGTGTACCAGCAGGCCGGTGGCCGTAACGCGGTCTTCAACTTCCCGAAGGACGGCACCCACGCCTGGGGTTACTGGGGCCAGCAGCTGCAGGCCATGAAGCCTGATCTGCTGCGCGTGCTGGGCGTGGGCGCTCCGGTGCCGCCGCCCGCCCCGGCGCCTGCGCCGGTGCCCGCCCCTGTCGTCGCTCCCGTCGCCCTGCCGGCGCCCGCCCCCGTCGCCGCCGTTCCGGCTGCCGTGCCCGCCGCGGTTCCGGCTGCCGTGCCCGCCGCGGTCCCGGCGCCGGCCGCACCTGCTCCGGCAGCCACCGGCGGATTGGTGCTCGCGCCGACGGGCTGATTCGGCAAGACTCAGGGGTCGGATTCGACACCTGAAAGGGCGGGACAGCGTGCAGACCACGATCATCCATGGGCCGGGCGACATTCGATTCGAGGAGCGACCCGATCCGCAGATTCAGGCACCGGGCGACGCGGTGGTCCGAGTGGTGCGGACCTGCGTGTGTGGTTCGGACCTCTGGCCGTATCGCGGAGTTGCGCCGACGCATGCACCGCACCCGATCGGGCATGAGTTCATCGGGATCGTGGAAGCCGTCGGCGCCGACGTCAGAGACCTGCGAGTCGGGGATTTCGTCATCTCGCCGTTCACCGACAGTGACGGCACGTGCGTGCACTGCCGCAACGGCATCACGACCTCGTGTGTGAACTTCGGGGTGTGGGGCGGCGTCACCAAGACCGGCGAGCCGCTCGACGGCGCGCAAGGCCAGTACGTCCGCGTGCCCTTCGCCGACGGCACGCTGTTCAAGGTGCCGGAATCGCCTGACGCCGACCTCTTCCCGCACCTGCTGACCCTCGCCGACGTCATGTCCACCGGACATCACGCCGCCCGATCAGCGAACGTGCACCCCGGCGCCACCGTGGTCGTCGTGGGCGACGGCGCCGTCGGGCTCTGTGCCGTGCTGGCCTCGAAACGCCTTGGCGCGGAACGGATCATCGCGATGTCGCGACATGAGGACCGGCAGAATCAGGCCCGGGCCTTCGGTGCCACGGACATCGTCGCCGAACGCGGTGACGAGGGGATCGCGGCCATCGAGGAACTGCTCGGCGGCGTCGGCGCCGACTCTGTGCTGGAGTGCGTCGGCACGAAGGATTCGATGCGTCAGGCACTCGGGGCGGTCCGTCCCGGCGGGCATCTGGGGTTCGTCGGGGTACCGGCCGGTGCCCCGGAATTGCCGGTGCGGCAGCTGTTCAACACCAACATCCACGTCGCGGGCGGCATGGCCACCGTCCGTCCCTACCTGGACGAGCTGCTGCCGGACGTGCTGTCCGGCGCCATCGAGCCCGGCCGGGTCTTCGACCTGTCCCTACCGCTGGCTCAGGTCGCCGACGCATACACGGCGATGGATCAGCGCACAGCCATCAAAGTGATTCTCGAGCCCTGATCACGCCGGCCGGACCAGATGGTCCTCGCCGCCGACGTACACGGTGTCGCGCAGGTCTCGCCCGGTCGCGGCGATGGTGATGGCCGATGCGAACTGCTCGATGGTCGGCAGTGGTCCCCGGCTGCGGCGGGCCCCGACCGCTTGCGGATCGCGGCGCTCGTACAGCCTGGCGATGATGGTGCCCTCGATCATGTCGCCCGAGACGATGGTGAATCCGATTCGGCACCGGTCGAATTCGGGCCGAAGTGCCCGCAGCGCGTCTTCGCCGGCGCGCTTGCTGGCGGCGATGGGGGCGTAGGCGTCGGGCACCGGCAGGTGCGGGTAGCAGTGCGCCTCGTGGCTCGTGACGAACACGATCTGGGCGCCGGCGGGCATCAGGGGCAGCGCCAGGTCGACGAGCCGCAGCTGGGCGTCGCGGTTCAGCCGCATCGCGTAGTCGGGTGCGGCGCCGAACTCCAGACCGCCGGACGCGTTGAGGACCAGCATGTCCAGGCGCCCGAACCGGCTGTCGATCCGGTCGATCATGGCTTTGGCCGCGGCGGCGTCGGACACGTCGGCGCCGATCGCGGAGGCCTGGCCGCCGGCGGCCCGGATGCCGTCGACGACGGTGTTGGCGCGTTTGGCCTTCTCGCGATAGTTCACCAAGACGTGGGTGTCCGGCGCGGCGAGCTGCTGGGCCACGGCGGCGCCGATGCCGCGGGAAGCGCCGGTGACGAGCGCGATCCTGGTGTGCATGGCACCGACCGTACCTCAAATCTAAGAAAAATAAGAGATATTTAAGGTTTCAATAAATCGGGCCGGAGCATCGCGGGTGCGCTGGTGCCGAGCGTGGGGGCTGACGAGGCGACTTGCCGCGGTCGGCCGCGCCGAGGCGCACGCGCGACGGCGCGGATCGTCGCTCGGCGGAGGTGAACGCTCGGTTCGCGAGTGGGACAGATAGTCCCGCTCGACTACCCTTTGGGCGTGATGTTTCCGGTGAGTCCCGTGGCGCGGTATGCGGCCACGCTGATCGGACGTCTCCGTTGATTCAACACGGACTCGTGGTGCTTTTCGCCCTGTGCGCGGCCGTCTGCGCCGCTGTCGGCATCGTGGTGCGCCAGCGCGCGACCATCGATGTGCCGCCCGAGCACGGCGTCAGCGTCGTCATGCTGTCGACGCTGCTGAGCCGCCGGTTGTGGTGGGCCGGGACCGGCGCGGCCGTCGCGGGCTATGTCTTCCAGGCGCTGGCGTTGGCACACGGATCTCTGTTGGTGGTGCAGCCACTGCTGGTTTCGGCATTGCTGTTCGCGCTGCCGCTGAGCGCGCGCCAGGCGCACCGCCGGGTGACGCGCGGTGAGTGGTTATGGGCCGGCCTGCTGACCATCGGGCTGGCTGGATTCGTCGTGCTGGCGCGGCCTGAACGTGACGAACACCTGGCCTCACCAGGGGTTATCGTGCTGGTCGCCGCGGTGTGTGCCGCGGTGATCATCGGGTGCGTGCTGTTGGCGCTGCGGTGCACCGGCTGGGCCCGCGCGGTCCTGCTGGCCGTCGGTGTGGGTGTGCTGTTCGGTGTTGTCGCGGTGGTCACCAAGATCTTCATGGCGATCCTGCAGCACCGGGGCTGGCTCGGGCTGCTGACGACGCCGGCGCCGTACCTGCTCATCATCTTGGGCGCGGTCGCGACCGTGCTGCAGCAGTCGGCGTTCCACGCCGGCGCGTTGCAGACGTCGGTGCCGACCATGTTGGTGCTGGAGCCGGTGGTGGCCGTGGTACTCGGCGCCCTGGTGCTTGGCGAGGGCTTCGACACGACCGGCGCCGAGGCCGTCGCGCTCGTGGTGTCCATCGGTGCCATGGCCGCGGCGACCATCGCCCTCGGCCGCGACGAGGGCGCGTACGAAACGCAGGCGGGCGCGAAGGTGGCTCCGCCCATCGCACCGCCGCAGGTGCAACCGACCCCCGAGCGCTGACCTGACCGGTGTGGTTTTTCACACAGCCCCTGGGGGCATATTGTTAGTTTTGCTAACGTTGTAATTGGCGACGCTGGTGAACCAATTGATGAGGTTGTTATGTCGAAAGAAGAAACGGTAGTTACCGACGAGCTGACGCAGCGCATCGCTGACCTCTGCGCCGCCGACCCCCAACTTGCCGCCGCGCGGCCCCTCGCCGGGGTCGGCGCCGCCCTCGAAGAGCCCGGCATCCGGCTCCCCGAAATCATCCACACGGTCATGGCCGCCTACGCCAACCGGCCCGCGCTGGGACAGCGCGCCGTCGAGTACGTCACCGACGCCGCCGGCCGCACCGTCTTGCGGCTGCTGCCGCGCTACGACACCATCACCTACGGCGAGGCCTGGCGGCAGATTCAGGCCGTCGACAACGCCCTGCTCACCGGCCCCGACGCCGTCGTCCCCGGCGAGCGCGTCGCGATGCTCGGTTTCACGAGCGCCGAATTCACCATCATCGACACCGCGCTCGCGCGCGCCGGCGTCGTCGCCGTCCCCTTGCAGACGAGCGCACCCGCCGAGCAGCTGCGCCCGATCATCGACGAGACCGAACCCCGCGCACTGTTCGCCGACGTGACGTTCCTCGACGACGCCGTCGAACTCGTCCTGGGCGCCGGCGCCGAGCTGACGCGCGTCGTGGTGTTCGACCACCATGCCGCGGTCGACGACGAGCGTGAGGCCGTCGAACGGGCGACTACCCGGCTGGCCGAACGCGGCGTCGTGGTCGAGACCTTCGCCGAGATGGTGGCGCGCGGCGCTGCGCTGCCGGCCGTCGAGCCCGCGGTGTCCGCGGACGTGGCCCCCTGCTGGTGCTGATCTACACCTCCGGCAGCACCGGTACCCCCAAGGGCGCCATGTACCCCGAGCGCCTCGTCACCAACGCGTGGCGGACCGGCCTCACGCACCAGCAGCCCGCGCTGCCCTCGATCGTCCTGAGCTTCCTGCCGATGAGCCACATGATGGGCCGCGGCACCGTCTACCGCACGCTGGCCCACGGCGGCACCGTGTACTTCGCCGCCAAGAGCGACCTGTCCACCCTGCTGGAGGACATCGCGCTGGTCCGGCCGACACAGATGACGTTCGTGCCCCGGGTCTGGGAGATGATCCACCAGGACGTGCAGAGCGAGGTCGACCGCCGCGCCCTCGACGGCGTCCCCGAGCAGCAGGTGCTCGACGAGCGCAGCCTCAGCCTGATCGGCGGGCGGCAGCTGGTCGCCATGACGGGATCGGCGCCGATCTCGCCCGAACTCAAGGCCTGGGTGCAGAAGTTCCTCGGACTGGAGCTGATGGAGGCGTACGGCTCTACCGAGGCCGGCGGCGTCATGGTCAGCGGCCACGTGAGCCGTCCGCCGGTGCTCGACTACAAGCTGGTCGACGTGCCCGAACTCGGCTACCTCTCCACCGACCGTCCGCATCCGCGCGGCGAATTGCTCTTGAAGTCAACGGATTTGATCCCCGGCTACTACAAGCGGCCCGACGTCACCGCTGACGTTTTCGACGCCGACGGCTTCTACCGGACCGGTGACATCGTCGCCGAGCTCGGTCCTGATCACCTGCAGTACCTCGATCGCCGCAACAACGTGCTGAAGCTGGCACAGGGCGAGTTCGTGACGGTGTCCAAGCTGGAGGCTGCCTTCGGCACCAGCCCGCTGATCCGCCAGATCTACGTGTACGGCAACAGCTCTCGTTCGTATCTGCTGGCCGTGATCGTGCCCACCGCGGAAGCTTTGAGCGGCGTTTCTGACGCCGAGGCGCTGCGTCCCGAACTGGCCGACGCACTGCAGACGGTGGCCCGCGAGGCCGGGCTGCAGTCGTACGAGGTGCCGCGCGACTTCATCATCGAGACCGAACCGTTCTCGCTGGAGAACGGGCTGCTCACCGGTGTCCGCAAGCTGGCCTGGCCCAAGCTGAAGGCCCGGTACGGCGCCGAGCTGGAGCAGCTGTACGCCGAGCTGGCCGAAGGGCAGGCCGCTGAACTGCGGGCGCTGCGTTCACTGCGCGCGTCCGACGCGCCGGTGCTCGAGACCGTGCTGCGCGCTGTCAGTGCCACCCTCGGCGCGTCCGCCTCCGAGGTTGCCGGCGACGCCCACTTCACCGACCTGGGCGGAGATTCGTTGTCCGCGTTGACCTTCGGCAACCTGCTGGAGGAGATCTTCGAGGTCGAGGTGCCCGTCGGCGTGATCGTCAGCCCGGCCACCGACCTCGCGGGCGTGGCGGCCTACATCGAGGGGGAGCGCGCGCCCGGCAGCAAGCGGCCGACGTTCTCCACGGTGCACGGCAAGAACGCCACCGAGGCGCGCACCGCGGACCTGACGCTGGACAAGTTCATCGACGCCGAGACCTTGGCCGCCGCGCCGTCGCTCCCGGGGCCGGCTTCCGAGGTGCGCACCGTATTGCTCACGGGCGCAACCGGATTCCTGGGTCGATACCTGGCCCTGGAGTGGCTGGAGCGCATGGACCTGGTCGAAGGCAAGGTCATCTGTCTGGTCCGCGGCAAGTCCGACGCCGACGCCCGCGCTCGTCTCGACGCGACGTTCGACTCCGGTGATCCGAAGCTGCTGGCGCACTACCGGTCGTTGTCCGACCACCTGGAGGTCATCGCGGGCGACAAGGGTGAAGCGAATCTCGGTCTGTCGCAGGAGGTTTGGCAGCGGCTCGCCGACACCGTCGACTTCATCGTGGACCCGGCGGCGCTGGTGAACCACGTGCTGCCCTACAGCGAGCTCTTCGGACCCAACGCCCTCGGCACCGCCGAGCTGATCCGGATCGCCCTGACCACGCGGATCAAGCCGTTCGCCTACGTCTCGACCATCGCGGTCGGCGGCAGTGTCGCACCCGGCGAGTTCGTCGAGGCCGCTGACGTACGCGTGATGAGCGGCGTGCGGCCGGTCGATGACAGCTACGCCAACGGCTACGGCAACAGCAAGTGGGCCGGCGAGGTCCTGCTGCGTGAGGCCAATGACCTTTGCGGACTTCCGGTTTCGGTGTTCCGATGCGACATGATCCTGGCCGACACCACCTACGCCGGACAGCTCAACCTGCCCGACATGTTCACCCGCATGATGTTCTCGCTGGTGGCCACCGGCATCGCCCCGAAGTCGTTCTACGAGCTGGATGCCTCGGGTCAGCGCCAACGGGCGCACTACGACGGGCTGCCCGTCGAGTTCGTCTCAGAATCCATCTCGACGCTGGCCGTGCAGGTCGCGGCCGGTGAGTCCGACTCGACCTTCGAGACGTACCACGTGATGAACCCGCACGACGACGGCATCGGCATGGACGAGTTCGTCGACTGGCTGATTGAGGCCGGTTATCCTGTTGCGCGCGTTGACGATTACGCCGACTGGCTGGCCCGGTTCGAGACGGCCCTGCGCGGCCTGCCTGACCGGCAGCGCCAGGCGTCACTGCTGCCGCTGCTGCACAACTACCAGCAGCCGAGCTACCCGGTGCCGGGGTCCATCGCCCCGGTCGAGCGATTCCGCGCTGCGGTGCAGAACGCGAAAATCGGTGCGGACAAGGACATTCCGCACATCGGTGCGCCGGTGATCGTCAAGTACATCACCGATCTGCAGTTGCTCGGCCTGCTCTGACCTAGGGATTTGTGCACGATTTTCCGCGGTGACCGCGGAAAATCGTGCACAAATCACAGGGAACTGGCAGGAAATCGCCGGAACAACGGCGGCCGCGCCAGCGTCATTCAATTAGTGGGGATGCAACGGGGCCTACCCCATTCGAGATTTCGATTTTTCGTGAGGTTTTTTCATGTCGATTGACCATGCCGAGAGCACTGCCGACGGGCTCGCCCGCCGGATCGCCGAATTGTCCGCCAATGATCCGCAGTTCGCCGCGGCCGTGCCATTGCAGTCGGTCGCCGAGTCGGTCGAAAAGCCCGGCATGCGACTGCCCGAGATCGTGAAGACCGTCATCGAGGGCTACGCCGACCGGACCGCCCTCGGGCAGCGCGCCGTCGAGTTCGTCACCGAGAACGGCCGCACCGTGGCCCGGCTGCTGCCGAAGTACGACACCATCACCTACGCCGAACTGTGGGACCGCATCCGCGCCGTCGCCGCCGCCCTGCACGCTGACGGTGTGAAGGCCGGCGACCGCGTCGCCATCCTCGGTTTCACCAGCACCGACTACACCGTCATCGACACCGCGCTCGGGCAGATCGGCGCCGTCTCGGTGCCGCTGCAGACCAGTTCCGCGGCGTCGTCGCTGCTGCCGATCGTCGCCGAGACCGAACCGGTGCTGATCGCCGTCAGCGTGGACTACGTCGCCGACGCAGTCGAACTCGCGGTCGGTGGCCCCGCGCCCGCCCGGTTCCTGGTGTTCGACCACCACCCGGAGGTCGACGACGAGCGTGAGGCCATCGACCAGGCGCGCGACGCCCTGTCCGGCCTGAACGTCACGGTCGAGACCTTCGGCGACGTGCTGAGCCGCGGCCGCGAACTGCCGGACGCCCCGACCCCGGTCTCCGAAGAGGCCGACCCACTGGCCCTGCTGATCTACACGTCCGGCTCGACCGGTGCGCCCAAGGGTGCGATGTACCCCGAGAGCAACATGACGAGCTTCTGGCGGCGCGCCAGCACGGCATGGTTCGGACCCAGTGAGTCGTCGATCAACCTGGCGTTCATGCCGATGAGCCACGTCATGGGCCGCGGCATCCTGTACTCCAGCCTGGCCAACGGCGGCATCGTCTACTTCGCCGCCAAGAGCGACTTGTCCACTCTGCTCGAGGATTTCGCGTTGGCGCGGCCCACCGAGCTGAACCTGGTGCCCCGCGTCTGGGAGATGCTGTACCTCGAATTCCAGAGCCGCGTCGACAAGCTGGTGCCCGCCGGTGCCGGTGAGGCCGAGCGCGACGACATCGAGCAGCAGGTGATGGCCGACATGCGGCAGAACCTGATCGGTGGCCGCTACATCAAGGCGATGACCGGCTCGGCGCCCATCACCGACGAGCTCAAGGCGTGGGTCGAGAAGTTCCTCGGTATCCACCTGCTGGAGGGCTACGGCTCCACCGAGGCCGGCATGGTCTTCTTCGACGGCGTCATCCAGCGTCCGCCGACCCTGGACTACAAGCTGGTCGACGTGCCAGACCTGGGCTACTACCTGACCGACCAGCCCTACCCGCGCGGTGAGCTGCTGGTGAAGACCCAGTACCTGTTCCCGGGTTACTACAAGCGGCCCGAGGTCACCGCGAGCGTCTTCGACGAGGACGGTTTCTACCGCACCGGCGACGTCGTCGCCGAGATCGGTCCCGACCAGATCCAGTACGTCGACCGCCGCAACAACGTGCTGAAGCTGGCGCAGGGCGAGTTCGTCACGCTGGCCAAGCTGGAGGCGGCGTTCAGCAACAACAGCCCGCTGGTCCGGCAGATCTACGTCTACGGCAACAGCGCGCAGCCGTACCTGCTGGCCGTCGTGGTTCCGACCGAAGATGCCTTGGCCCGTTGGGATTCCGCCGAGCTGAAGCAGCGGATCAGTGACTCGCTGCAGGAGGTCGCCAAGGCCGCCGAGTTGCAGTCCTACGAGATCCCCCGCGACTTCATCATCGAGACGGAACCTTTCTCGCTGGAGAACGGGCTGCTGACCGGCATCCGCAAGCTGGCCTGGCCGAAGCTCAAGGCGCACTACGGCCCGGCGCTGGAAGATCTGTACGTGAGTCTTGCTGCCGGACAAGCTGATGAACTCCGCGAACTGCGGCAGCACGGCGCGGAGGGCCCGGCCCTGCCGACCGTCATCCGTGCGGCGAGCGCGCTGCTCGGTGCGTCGGGCGAGGTGTCGGCCGACGCCCACTTCACCGATTTGGGTGGAGACTCGTTGTCGGCGTTGACCTTCGGCAACCTGCTCGAGGAAATCTTCGGCGTCGAGGTCCAGGTCGGCATCATCGTGAGCCCGGCCAACGACCTGGCAGCGCTGGCCGCCTACATCGAGAACGAACGCAGCGGTGGCGCCAAGCGTCCCAGCTTCAGCTCGGTGCACGGCAAGAACGCCGTCGAGGTGCGGGCTGCGGACCTGACGCTGGACAAGTTCATCGACGCCGCGACGTTGGCCGCCGCGCCGTCGCTGCCGGGACCGGCCTCCGAGGTTCGCACCGTATTGCTGACGGGCGCAACCGGATTCCTGGGTCGCTATCTGGCGCTGGAATGGCTGGAGCGCATGGACCTAGTCGACGGCAAGGTGATCGCGCTGGTGCGCGCCAAGTCCGACGACGAGGCTCGGGCGCGGCTGGATGCCACCTTCGACTCCGGTGATCCGAAGCTGCTGGCGCACTACCAGGCCCTGGCCGCCGATCACCTCGAGGTCATCGCCGGCGACAAGGGCGACGAGAATCTGGGTCTGTCGCAGGAGGTTTGGCAGCGACTGGCCGACGAAGTCGACGTCATCGTCGACCCCGCCGCGCTGGTGAACCACGTGCTGCCGTACAGCGAGCTCTTCGGACCCAACGCGCTCGGCACCGCCGAGCTGATCCGCATCGCGCTGACCACCCGACAGAAGCCGTACATCTACGTCTCGACCATCGGCGTCGGTGACCAGCTGGCGCCGGGCACATTCACCGAAGAGGCCGACGTGCGCGTGATGAGCCCGGTGCGTGCCGTGCACGACGGTTACGCCAACGGCTATGGCAACAGCAAGTGGGCCGGTGAGGTGCTGCTGCGCGAGGCGAATGACCTTTGCGGACTGCCGGTTTCGGTGTTCCGCTGCGACATGATCCTCGCGGACACGTCGTACGCCGGGCAGCTCAACCTGCCGGACATGTTCACCCGCATGATGTTCTCGCTCGTGGCGACCGGCATCGCGCCGTACTCGTTCTACGAGCGGGACGCCGAGGGCAAGCGGCAGGCCGCGCACTACGACGGGCTGCCCGTCGAATTCATCGCCGAGGCCATCGACACGCTCGGCGTGCGGCCCGCGGGCGAGTTCGTCACCTATCACGTGATGAACCCGCACTCGGACGGCCTGGGCATGGACGAGTTCGTCGACTGGCTGATCGACGCCGGGTATTCCATTGCCCGCGTTGATGATTACGCCGAATGGCTGGCCCGCTTCGAGACCACCCTGCGGGCGCTGCCGGACCGGCAGCGCCAGGCGTCACTGCTGCCGCTGCTGCACAACTACCAGATGCCGGAACACCCACACAACGGGTCCATCGCGCCGGTGGTCGTGTTCCGCGAGGCCGTGCAGGAGGCAAAGCTGGGTCCGGACAAGGACATCCCGCACGTCACCGCGCCGGTGATCGTCAAGTACATCACCGATCTGCAGTTGCTCGGCCTGCTCTGACCCAGGGATTTGTGCACGATTTTCCGCGGTTGCCGCGGAAAATCGTGCACAAATTTTCAGGCGGCGTGCCTGGACAGCAGGGCATTGCGGATTTCGGCGAGCACCCGGTCCGGATATTCGGTCAGGTCGAGCCACGTGAACCGCAAGATCTGATAGCCGAGCAGCGAGATGGTGTTCTGCCGCTTCCGGTCGTTCTCGAAGTCGTCGGCACTGCTGTGAAAGGCCCACCCGTCGACTTCGATGGCGAGTCTTGCTGCCGGAAACACGACGTCGACTTTGTATCCGGCGACGGGACAGTTGGCCTTCCATCCCGTGATCTTGTTGCGGCGCAGTAGTTTTACGAGTAGGCGTTCAGCTTGAGAGCGAGCCCCGTATTCGGCGGCCAGCAACAGTATCCGAGCCGCGGGCGATCCGTGTCGTCCTTTGTTGCGCAGGTGCGCATCCCAGAGTTTCTTCAGCTCGACGTGTCGCTGCAACGCAGTGTCCATGAGTTTGGCGCCACCTCCGCGCCGCGTCGCAGCTTCGATGACGGTCAGTGGGAGTGCGGTGACTCGCAGTCCGCCGCGTTCGACGATGTCCTGTGACAGCAAGTCGCGGCGGCGGACCCGGATGCCGTCGCGCTTGCGGTGATTGCTGACCTTCGGCACGGTGACTTCCACCGTCTCCGGCGCGTAGTGCGTGACACCCAGCCACCACGCGGCGGCCAGTCCGCTGGCGGTGGCCGCCGGGCCGTAGGACCAGACTGCGCTGCGTACCCGGGCCGCATCGCTGAACGGGCGATCGTCGACGAAGAACACCCCGGGGGCGCATCGCAACCAGTGGCCGGAGCGGACTCTGCGGCTGATGGCGTCATCGCTGATCCCCGCGGTCAAGGCTTGGGCTCGGGTGATTACGCCATCGTGGCGGCGAAGGTAGTCGTCAAGCACACAGATTCGGACGTATGCGGTGGCTCCGCGGTTCCATCAACGGGGATTTGTGCACGATTTTCCGCGGCTGGCGCGGAAAATCGTGCACAAATCACTGGTTACGGGGCGATGAGGACACCGGCGTCGGAGGCGGCGTGCTGCAGTTCGTAGATGTCGAGGTCGCCCCAGTCGTTGATCGGCCCGGTGTAGGAGCCCAGCCACGGCACCACACCGGGATCCGGTGCGACGCCGAGGTTGTAGGCCTGCATGCCGGGCAGGTGGTGCTCGAAGAAGTTACCGAGGATGTCGACGGCGAAGATGATGTCGTTGATCGGGTTCGGACCCCACAGCGCGGACGCGTTGAACAGCGGGTTCACCGCATCCGGGTCGCCGATCATCACGATGTTGCCGTAGTGCGGCTTGCTGCCGCCGGTGGGGTCGTAGGCCGGCATGAACGGCTGCAACCCCGGCAGGTCGGTGGAGAAGTACGCCGCGGTGTCGCCGTAGGTCTCGATGTTCACGAAGTTCGAGTTGATGCCGTTGCCCGCGACCGAGGTGTTCAGTCCGCCACCTTCGAAGCCGATACCGCCGCGCCCCGTCTTTTGCGCGACGAACTGCGCCTCCCAACCACCCAGTGAGTGGCCGGTGACGAAGATGTCATCGGTGGTGTAGCCCTGCGCGAGGGCCGCCGCCTCGACCTTGCGCTCGAACGCCAACGAGTCCCAGAACGCCTGTGGCGTGGTGTGGGTGAAGATGATCTGCATGTCCGTGAAGATCTGCGACAGCGCGATCAGCGGATGGAACAGCAGATTGGTGCCGCCTGTCGTGCCCTGGTAGGCGACGATGATCTGGCCCTCGGGCGTCACCCAGGCCTTGCCGACGGCGCCGGACAACGGGTTGAAGGTCTGCATCTGAAAACCGTTGACCGTGAACGGCTTCAGATCACCGGGCTGGGCGCCGAGCACGTAGGCGTTGGCCGACGCGTTGAGGAATTGCTCCACCGTCGGGGTGTCGCCACTGGTCGGCCCGGTGTAGGTCAGTTCCGGGACGACCGGCGCCGCGGTGGGCGTCTTGCTCAGCCCGAGCATGTCCTCGATGCGGCGGAACCCCGCGAACAGCGCCTCGGAAATGGGCGACCAGTTGAACGGGCTCTTCGGGCCGCTCTGCGACACCGTCAGGTCCAGCACCTGCAGGACGGTGTTGATGATGCGACCGGGCAGCTGAATGATCTTCGCGATCGGGTTCAGCGGCTGCGGTGGCGTCGGCGTCGTCAGGGTGCCGACGGAGTTGTTGGTCGCGGCCAGGGCCGCGAGCCGGGTGGTCGGTGCGGGCGTCTTGACCGGCGCGGGGGCGATGGTGTCGGTTGCCGCGGCCGGGGCGGTGGCGGTGGCCGCGGAAGAGTTGACCGGTGCGTCCTTGGCGGGGACGCCCACGGTGGCGGTCTGGAGCTTCGGCGCCTTCTTGCCGTCGCCTGCGGGCTTGACCGAATCGGACCCCTTCTTCGCCGGTTTGGCGGCCGGCTTGGGGTCGGGTTTCGCGGCCGGCTTCGGGTCGGACTTGGGCTCCGGTTTGGCTTCCGGTTCCACGTCTGACTTGGGGTCGGTGGCCGACGTGTCGGTCGCCGCGTCCGGCTTGGTGCCGGACGCGGCGGACTTGCCCGCGTCGGGTTCGGTCTTGCCGGCCTTCTTACCGGGCTTCTTCTTGTCCTTCTTGTCGGTGTTCGCCGGCTTGGGCTCGGCGGGGCCGGGCTTCTGCGGCCCGGACTGGCTGGTCGAGGTGCCTGGCGAATCGGTCGTCCCGGTCTCGGCCCAGGCGACGTTCTGGCTGGTCGCCGCCGCGATACCCATGGCCGCGGCAATCACTGCCAGGCGGTACCGACCGGATTTACGCAGACTGAGCCCCGACTGTGTCCCCATAGGTGTCCCCTTTGACATCCCTGGTGCCCGCCCGCGCGCGCACGAATCTGACGACACTATGACACGGGTGATGTCAGTCACGATCAGGTTTGCCAAAGTTGTGGGTCACTGTGGCGGGGTCAGCGCACCCGCGCCGCCACCGCCTCGGGCATGGGTTCGTAGCGGGCGAAGGAGCGGGTGAAGGAGCCGGCGCCGTGCGACAACGACCGCAGTTCGATCGGGTACCGGGTCAGCTCGATCTCGGGAATCTCGGCGTCGATGCCGGTGCAGGAGTCACCGGCGGTGTCGGTCCCGAGTACGCGGCCGCGCCGTCCGGACAGGTCGCTCATCACCGCGCCGACCATCTCGTCGGGCACCACGATGTGGACGCTGTCGATGGGCTCGAGCAGATTCACCGATGCGGCGGCGGCCGCCTCGCGCAGCGCCAGCCCGCCTGCGAGTTGAAAGGCGTAATCCGACGAGTCCACGCTGTGCGCCTTGCCGTCCAGCAGGGTCACGCGGATGTCGACCATCGGGTATCCGCAGATGCCCCGATCCATCTGGGCGCGAACGCCTTTCTCCACGCTCGGGATGAACTGCCGCGGCACCGCACCGCCGACGACCTTGTCGACGAACTCGAATCCGGCCCCCTCCGGAAGCGGTTCGACGGTGATGTCACACACCGCGAACTGCCCGTGGCCGCCGGACTGCTTGACGTGCCGACCGTGGCCTTTCGCGTTGCCGCCGAACGTTTCTCGCAGCGGGACGCGCAGTTCCGTGGTGTCGACCGCGACGCCGAACCGCCGCGACAGCGCGTCCAGGACCACCGCGGAATGGGCTTCGCCCATGCACCACAACACGATCTGGTGGGTCTGCGGGTTCTGCTCGATGCGCAGCGTCGGATCCTCGGCGGACAGCCGGGTCAACCCCACCGACAGCCTGTCCTCATCGGTCTTGGCGTGCGGCACGATCGCCATCGGGAGCAGCGGCGCGGGCATGGTCCACGGCCGGCACACCAGCGGGGAAGCCTTGTCCGACAGGGTGTCCCCGGTCTCGGCGCACGTCAGCCGCGCGATGGCGCAGATGTCGCCGGCGATCACCTCGGCCGCCGGGCGTTGCTTGCGGCCCAACGGAAACGACAGCGCGCCGACGCGCTCGTCCTCGTCGTGGTCCTCGTGCGCGGCGCATCCGGCGGCGGGATCGGCGAACGAATTGAAATGGCCCGACACGTGAACCGTCGTGTCGGGCCTGATGGTGCCGGAAAACACCCGGACCAGACTGACCTTGCCGACGTACGGGTCCGACGTCGTCTTCACCACCTCTGCCAACAGCGGTGCGGCGGGATCGCAGGCGGGCGCGGACTTCTCCACACCGGCCGGGGTGAACACCTGCGGCGGTACATGCTCTGGGGGAGAAGGGAACCCGCGGGCGATGACGTCGAGCAGTTCGGCAGCTCCGGTACCGGTGGTGCTGCACACCGGGATCACCGGGAAGAACGAGCCGCGGGCCACGGCGCGCTCGAGGTCGGCGACCAGCACCGCGTTGTCGATCTGTTCGCCGCCCAGGTACCGCTCCATCAACGTCTCGTCCTCGGACTCCTCGATGATGCCCTCGATCAACGTGGCATCGTCCGCCAGAAGCGAGACGAGCCCGTCCCCCTCGGGCAGGTACAGCGGAATCACCTTGTCCCCGAACGATTCCTGCGCGGACTGCACCGCCCCGGCGAACGCCGCGCGGGCGTGGTCGAGTTTGGTCACCACGACGGCGCGCGGCATCCCGACGTCAGCGCATTCGCGCCACAGCGCCTTGGTGGCAGCGTCCACCACATCGTTGGCGGCCATCACGAACAACGCGCAATCGGCAGCGCGGAGGCCGGCCCGCAGTTCGCCGACGAAATCGGCGTAGCCCGGGGTATCGAGCAGGTTGATCTTCACCGCCCCGTGCTGAAGCGAGGCGAGCGCCAGGCCCACCGACCGCTGCTGCTCGACTTCGGCCGGCTCGTGATCGCAGACCGTGGTGCCGTCCAGCACCGTCCCGGCCCGCGTCAGCACGCCGGCATGCAGCAGCAGTGCCTCGACAAGGGTGGTCTTGCCGGACCCAGATGGCCCCACCAGGACCACATTTCGGATCGCGGCCGGACTGTCCGCACTGGGCGCGGCTCCGGATGAGCTATTCGACTTGTCGGCCATGGCGTGCCCCTATCGACGACTCACGTCCACCATGCTCCTGTCGCAACCGTCGGCACAAGACTCAAGCCCTCAGGCGTGCCACGAACTCCATCTGCTGATCGCGACACGGATCACCGGGCCGTCCAGCGCCACCCGGTCGTACTGGTGGTACTTGGCGCGCAGCAGCGAGTAACCGATCGCCATCTCGTCGCCACTGGGGTGCACGGTGGCGATGCCGTCGGCCCGGGCCCACCAGAGGTGCGACCAGTCGTCGTCGTATTCCTCGGCGAGCAGACTCACCCGCGGGTTGGCCGCGATGTTGTCCAGCCGCCGCAGATGCTGCGTCGACTTCCGCTTGGCGTCCACCGCCGTATAGAGCCGGTCCCCGCTGACCGCGAAAACCACGGGGACGACGTGCGGCTGGCCCTCGCCGGACACCGTCGCCAGCACCGCAACGGGCGTGGCGGAGAACAGGGCGGCGGGATCGGTCATCAGCGGTGGCGTGGGTTCGGGGCGACGCTCATGGGCATGCGCGTCACGTTGATCTCCGGCGGACGCGTCGGTGCGGGCGGCGCGGCCGGTGCGTGGTACGCCGGGGGCGCCGCGGCCGGAGGCGGTTCGGCCGGCGGTGGGGGAGGCGGCGGCGGAGCGGGAGTCGACGAGGTCGACGGGGCCGGCGTCGTCGTGGTGGTGGTCGTCGTCGTGGCGCTGGGTTCCACCGGTGCCTCGTCGGCGCCGGAATCCCGGCGGGTGGCCAGGACCACCAGTGAGACGACGAGAGCGATCACCGCGACGGTGACGACGATCAGCAGCAGGCGGGCGTCTTTCCTGCGGTACCAGGGTGGCGGCGGCTCGCGGAACCGCCAGGTGTCGGTGTTGAACGCGTCGAAGGTGTCGCCCGTCGGCTCCGGTTCGGGGATGACGAACGAGCCGGTCGTCGGGCCGGCAAACGGTCCCGTGCCGTGCGGCCCCGGGTCGACGGCGCGGAACGGATCGGTGTCCGGGTCGTCGTCCGGCTCCTCGGCGGCTGATTCCAGCACGCCACCCGGCGATAGTTCGCGCTCTGGGTCGTCGCTGTCAGCCACCTCCCAGATGCTAGGGGTGGGTCGCGCCAATTGCTCGGTATCGGCGCGCGTGTCCGCGCTTTAGACGTCCTTGACCGGTTCGATGCCCAGATCCCGGTAGCTGACCAGTGCGGCAAACGGCACCCCGCGCTTGGCGAAACGCTCGGTGGCGATGTCGCCGCGGTCGACCATCGGGATGACACCGGTGACCACCGCGCCGAGGGAGGTGACACGTTCGTAGGCGATCTCGGTGGAGCCGCCGGTGCTGATCACGTCGTCGACGAGCAGCACGCGGGTGCCAGGTTCGATGCGGGTGCCCTCGATCCACTGCTCGCGGCCGCGGGCCTTCTGTTCCTTGCGGACCGAGAACCAGGCCTTGCCGGTGACCATCGCGACGCCGTGCGCCAGCGGGTCGGCACCCATGGTCAGGCCGCCGACGGCGTCGAACTCGATATCGCGCAGCGCGGCGAGTTCCGCCACCGCCTTGCTGACGATCGTCAGGCTGACGCCGTTGTCGACGGCGTACTTGCCGTCGATGTAGTCGTGGCTCAGCTGCCCGCTGGCCAGCCGGAACGGCTCCTCACGGCGCGCGTAACCGCGGGTGCGGATCAGGTCGAATGCGGCTTCCCAGTTCTCGGGGCGATCAGACATGGTGCGAATCCTAAACCTGACGGGACAGTCGAGCCAATTCGACTGTCGCGGAACGTAATTCGTCGATGGATTGGAGTGGCTGTGCATAGCCGACCCGGGTGTAGGCCATGCCGCGGGCGGTGTTGACCCGTAAGTCCAGGCCGTAGCGGTCGGCGCCGGTACAGGTCGCCGACTCGGTGTCGGGGTATCCGCCCAGAACCCGGGCCATGGCCGCCAGCGAGTCGGCATGGTCGGCGTTCAGGTGCGCGATCGCCCCGGCGGCCGCGGGTGTCACCGGATCCGGCTGGGCCGCAGCGTAATCCGCGCCCGTGGTCGAGTCCATGCGGCCGTAGCCGCCGACCCACCGGACCCGGTCGACGTGCAGCACCCACAGGGCGAAGTCGGTGTAGTCGATGTAGTACTTCGCGGCCGGCACCGCCGCGACATGGGCGTCCCGGGCGGCGTCGCGTTCGGCGCCCTCCGGACGCGCCACCCGGCCGGCCAGGGTCACCCGGCCACCGGCCAGCGGATCCTTGTCGGTGCTGGCCGCGATGATCGAGATGCTGGCCCGCTGATCGCCGGCGAGGTTCCGGCCGTGTTCGGCGAGATTCGAGACGCACAGCACCGGCGAACCGCCTAGCAGTCCATACGTGACCATCGACGCCCACGGATCGCCGTCGGCCGTCAGGGTGGCCAGGGTTCCGGTGTTGGTCGACGCCGCGATGGTGCGGGCCTCTTCGGCGGCCGAGGGCCGGGTCGCGTTGACGATTTCGGCCAGCGGCGGCGGGATTGTCGGAGCATCACCTGGGTCGCCATGATCGCGTGTCGCCACGTTTGCACCCTACCCAGGCGCGGGTACGTTGGTTGACGATGGACGCCTCCAACGGTGGCGTGGAACATCCAAGCGCCGCAGACTTCGGACATGCGCGAGTCCTCCCCGAGGACCGCACCTGGTTCAAGCACGCGGTTTTCTATGAGGTGTTGGTCCGCGCCTTCTACGACTCAGACGCCGACGGCTCAGGTGACCTCCGAGGTCTCACCGAGCGACTCGACTATTTGAAATGGCTTGGTGTCGACTGTATTTGGTTGCCACCGTTCTACGACTCGCCGCTGCGTGACGGCGGTTACGACATCCGTGACTTCTACAAGGTGCTGCCGGAGTTCGGCACCGTCGACGACTTCGTCGCTTTGCTGGATGCCGCGCACAAGCGCGGCATCCGCGTCATCACCGACCTGGTGATGAACCACACCTCGGATGCGCACGCCTGGTTCCAGGAATCCCGCCGCGACCCGGCCGGGCCCTACGGCGACTACTACGTCTGGAGTGATACCAGCGAGAAGTACCAGGACGCGCGCGTCATCTTCGTCGACACCGAGGAGTCCAACTGGACCTTCGACGCGGTGCGCAAGCAGTTCTACTGGCACCGTTTCTTCTCCCATCAGCCCGACCTGAACTACGAGAACCCCGCGGTGCAGGAAGCGATGATCGACGTGCTGCGCTTCTGGCTGGGTCTGGGCATCGACGGATTCCGGCTGGATGCGGTGCCGTACCTGTTCGAGCGGGAGGGCACCAACTGCGAGAACCTGCCGGAGACGCACGCCTTCCTCAAGCGCTGCCGCAAGGTGATCGACGACGAATTCCCGGGCCGGGTGCTGCTGGCCGAGGCCAATCAGTGGCCGGCGGACGTCGTCGCCTACTTCGGTGATCCCGAGACCGGTGGCGACGAATGCCACATGGCGTTCCATTTCCCGCTGATGCCAAGGATTTTCATGGCAGTGCGCCGGGAGTCCCGGTTCCCGATCTCGGAGATCCTGGCCCAGACGCCGCCGATCCCCGACCTCGCGCAGTGGGGCATCTTCCTCCGCAATCACGACGAGCTCACGTTGGAGATGGTCACCGACGAAGAGCGCGACTACATGTACTCCGAGTACGCCAAGGATCCGCGGATGAAAGCCAACGTCGGCATCCGCCGGCGCCTGGCCCCGCTGCTCGAGAACGACCGCAACCAGACCGAGCTGTTCACCGCGCTGCTGTTGTCGCTGCCCGGTTCCCCGGTGCTGTACTACGGCGACGAGATCGGGATGGGCGACATCATCTGGCTGGGTGACCGCGACGGCGTGCGCACCCCGATGCAGTGGTCGGCCGACCGCAACGCCGGGTTCTCCACCGCCAACCCCGGCCGGCTCTACGTCCCGCCGAGCCAGGACCCGGTGTACGGCTATCAGGCGGTGAACGTCGAAGCCCAGCGCGACACCACGAATTCCCTGCTCAACTGGACGCGCACCATGCTCGCGGTGCGGCGGCGGCACGACGCGTTCGCCGTCGGCTCGTTCCGGGAACTCGGTGGCTCCAATCCGTCGGCGCTCACCTATGTCCGCGAGCTCGTGCGAGACGATGGTGAGGCTGACACTGTTTTGTGCGTCAACAATCTGTCCCGTTTTCCCCAGCCGATCGAACTGAACCTGCAGCATTGGAACGGCTACACACCGGTTGAACTGACCGGCCAGGTCGAATTCCCCCGCATCGGGGAACTGCCCTACCTGTTGACACTGCCGGGGCATGGTTTCTACTGGTTCTCGTTGCGTGCGCCCGTCGGTGAGGAGCCGTGATGGATCCACAGTTGACCGAATACCTGACCCAGCAGCGCTGGTACGCCGGCCGCAACCGGGAGCTGACCGGCGCCGAACCGGCGCTGGTGGTGGCGCTGCGCGACGACGTCGACCTGGTGCTGCTCGACGTCAGCTACGACGACGGGCCCGGCGAGCGGTACCAGCTGGTGCTGCGCCAGGGTGACGGCGAGGTCGGTGACGCCCTCGGTGACCCGGAAGTCGCGACCCTGCTGCTCGGCTTGATCGCCGACTCGGCGACGATCGGTCCGGTCTCCTTTGCCGCGGAGCCCGACGCCGAGCTGCCCGCGGGCGAGACGGCGCGCGTGATGGGCGCCGAACAGAGCAACACCAGTGTCGTGTTCGACGAAGCCGCCATCCTCAAGCTGTTCCGCCGCGTCACATCCGGCGTGAATCCCGACATCGAGCTGACCCGGGTGCTGAGCCGCGCCGGCAGCCCGCATGTGGCGCCGCTGCTGGGGACGATGTCGTTGGACGGCGGACCGGAGACGGCGCTGGGCATGCTGGCCCGCTTCGCCGACAACGCCGCCGAGGGCTGGGACATGGCAGTCGCCAGTACCCGGGACCTCTACGCCGAGGGCGACCTGTATGCCAACGAGGTCGGCGGCGACTTCGCGGGAGAATCGGAGCGGCTCGGGCAGTCCGTCGCCGCGGTGCACGCGACGCTGGCCGCTGAACTGGGCACGGCCACGGCGCTGTTTCCGGTCGAGACGATGCTGGAGCGGCTGGCCGCGGTGACCGCGTCGGTGCCACAGGTCCGCGAGTACGCCGCGGCCATCGAGGGTCGCTACCGCGCGCTCGAGGGGCAGCCGATCACGGTGCAACGGATTCACGGCGACCTGCATCTCGGCCAGGTGCTGCGCACCCCCGAGACCTGGCTGCTGATCGACTTCGAAGGCGAACCCGGGCAGTCACTGGATCAGCGCCGGGTACCCGACTCACCGCTGCGGGACGTCGCCGGAATGCTGCGGTCCTATCAGTACGCGGCGTTCCAGCGGCTGACCGAGGGCGGCGGCAACGAGCAGCGCCGCAAGCAACTCGCGGCGCGTGCGAGGGAATGGGCCGACCGCAACCGGGCGGCGTTCTGCACAGGCTATGCCGAGGCCGGCGGTGCCGAGCCCGACGCGGAACTGCTCGCCGCCTACGAGCTCGACAAGGCGGTGTACGAAGCCGGATACGAGGCCCGGCACCGGCCGCACTGGCTGGACCTGCCGCTGGGAGCGATCGCGAACATCGTCGGCGGTTAGGTGTACCAACCGCCGACGATGACCGTCAGGCCATGGCCTTGACGGCGGCCTGAGCCGGCTTCGGGGTCCAGTCGGAGCGGTAGACGCCGATGGATTCCTCGGGGTTCGAGCTGCCGGTGACACGGTCGCGCGTGGTGTAGATGTACGACGGACCGGCGTAGGGCAGGGTGCGCCACTTGGCCAGGAAGTCGCGGATGTAGTCGGCCTGCGTGGCCTCGTCGACAGCCGAGTTGGGCTCGCCGTACTCGGTGGCCCAGATCTTCTTGCCGCCGTCACCGTTGGCGGCCATGGCCTGGTGGATGCCGTCGGTCTGGCTCAGCGGCGAGTTGGGCACGCCGGCGCCGGCCGAGAACTTCAGGTTGTAGTGGTACGGGTGGAACGACAGCGCGTCGAACGAACCGGCCGCGCCGGCGGCGTACATGCGCTGGATGAAGGTGACGGGGTCCAGGGTCAGCGAGCCGAACGACACGACCGCGCCGACGACACCGCCGATGACGACGGCGCCGCGATCGGCGGCCTTGATCTTCGGGTACGAGGCCTTGAGCATGTCGGCGTAGACGGCGGGCTCCGGGCCCTGCGGGCCGGAGGTCCACGACATCACGGCGTTGGGCTCGTTCCAGATCTCGTAGGCGTCAACCCGGCCCCGGTAGTGCGCGGCGACCGCGCCGGCGAAATCGCCGTATACCGCGGCGGAGGCGGGCGGGCTGCTGATCGGGATGGCACCGGGTGCGACGGCCCAGGCCGGTGTCGCGACGATCGCGCCGACCACCGACATGTGGCGGGCGTTGGCCGCCCCGACGACGGTGTCGACCTGGCCCCAGTTGAAGCTGCCCTGGGTGCCCTCGATGCCTGCCCACGGGATGATGATGCGGACGGTGCGCACGCCCGTCGCCGACATCAGGTCGAAGGTGTGGTTGATGTCGTCGGCGTTCATGCCATACACGTCGGAGTCGGCGAAGCCGACGCTGCTGGCCGACTGGCTGATGCCCGTCGGGATGAACGGGATGGTGGCCGGGCTGTTGGACAGGGTTTCGGTGGCGGCGGCGGAAACTGCCGCGACGGTGAAGACTGCTGCAGCGATCTTGGTGACGTTGCGCAACGTTTACTCCAATCTGAGGCACTGCTGTTGATCTTGACCCCCGCCGGATGGGTTGAACCTAACAGCTGTTCAGGCCGCAGCAGGCAGGACCGAGCGATACGACACCAATGCCGCAGCGTTCGTCACCGCACCAGGCGGCGCAGCAGGGCCGAGGCCGCAGCGATGCCCACCACCGCGGCGACGGCCAGGACCGCGATGTCCAGCAGGGTGTGGCCGGGCGTGCCCAGCAGGAGCGAGCGCAGCGCGTTCACTTCGTACGACAGCGGGTTGACGGTGGAGAGCGCGCGCAGCCAGCCCGGCATGATGTCCACCGGATACAGCGCGTTGGAGGCGAAGAACAGCGGCATGGTGATGGCCTGGCCGATGCCCATCAGGCGGTCGCGGTTGCGGACCAGGCCCGCCAGAGTCATTGACAGACAAGCGAAGAACGCCGACCCGAGCATCACCACCGCCATGGCGGCCAGGATGTGCAGCGGGTTGAAGCTGAGATGGATGCCCATCAGCAGGGCGATCACCAGAACTCCGATCACCTGCGCTATCGAGCGGACTCCCGCCGCGAACGCCTTGCCGGTGATCAGCGCCGAGGCCGGCGACGGGGTCACCATCAGTTTGGCCAGGATGCCGGCATCGCGGTCCCAGACGATCTGGATGCCGTAGAAGATCGAGATGAACAGCGCCGACTGGGCGATGATCCCCGGCGCCAGGAACGACAGGTACGGCACACTGCCGGTGTTGATGACATGCAGCCGCGAGAAGGTCTGGCCGAAGATCAGCAGCCACAGGGCGGGCTGGATTGTCCGCGTGACCAACTCGGTGCGGTCGTAGCGCAGCTTCTGCAACTCGACCAGAGCGAAGGCGCCCATCCGGCGGGCGAGCCCGCCGATGCGCCTGGCGCCGCGCGGTGCGGCG
This sequence comes from Mycobacterium sp. SMC-21, assembly GCF_045310825.1. NCBI lineage: Bacteria > Bacillati > Actinomycetota > Actinomycetes > Mycobacteriales > Mycobacteriaceae > Mycobacterium > Mycobacterium sp. SMC-21. The sequence goes on from NZ_JBJIAO010000004.1 coordinate 244,903, forward strand.
ACGAGTTCGACGTCAACTGACACGACGGGCAGTCCTCCTTCCAGCGCGGACGTCCTTCAAGGTCTGGCGGTCGTCGTCCCCGGACAGGTCGGACCCGGCGTAGTGCCGGAACACGTCCTCGAGCGTGGCAGCCGGACCGAGCGACGCCTTCAGATCGGTGGGCGACCCGACGGCCTGCAAGACGCCGTGGTGCATGAGGGCAACCCGGTCGCACAACGCGTCGGCTTCCTCCATGTAGTGCGTGGTGAGCAGGACCGTCATGCCGAACTCCCGCTGCATGTTCGCCACCTGGGTCCAGACACTGTCGCGCGCAATGGGATCCAGGCCGACGGTGGGTTCATCGAGGATCAGCAGCGACGGCCGGTTCACCAGGGCCTGCGCCAGCTCGAGTCGCCGAACCATGCCGCCCGAGTAGGTCTTGGCGGGCCGGTCGGCGACGTCGAGCAGCTGCATGGCGCGCAGCGCGTCGTCGACCCTGTCGCGGCGCTCGCGGCGCGGTATGTCGTACAGCCGCGCGAACAGGTCGACGTTCTGGCGTCCGGTGAGGGCGGATTCGATCGAGAGTTGTTGCGGCACATAGCCGAGGTTCTGGCGGATATCCATGGTGCGGCGGCCGGCGTCGAGCCCGAATATGCGCACCTGCCCGTGCTGCACGGGCGTCAGGGTGGTGAGCAGGCGCACCAGGGTGGTCTTGCCGGCGCCGTTGGGGCCGAGCAGTCCCATGGTTTCCCCGACGTCGACGGTGAGGCTCAGGTCGTCGACGGCGGTGAAATCGCCGTAGCAGTGCGTGACGTGATCGCATTCGATTGCGGGAGTACTCATGGCTGGCTCTCCTGGAGCATTCGGGTCATCTCGGCCAGGACGGTCAAACCCCTTGACAGATCATCGATTTGCTCGGTGCTGAGCTGATTGAGCACGACATCGAGGGCGGCCCGGCGGGAGGCACTGGTCTGATCGGCGAGCTGCTGGGCCGGCTCGGTCAGCCGGAGGCGCCCGATGCGGCGGTCGTCGGGGTCGACGGTGCGGACCAGGAGGTTGTCGGTGACCAGCTTGGAGACCAGGGTCGACGCGGTGTTGGCGGCCAGGCCCAACTCCTGTGCGGCTTCCCGAACCGAGATGCCGGGCCGGCGGCCGACGAGTCTGAGCAGTTCGGCCTGCGACTGGGTGACGCCCGCGAAGCTCCCGCCGGCGGTCCGGCGCAACTGCCGGCGGAACGTGCCGACCGTGTGGAACAGGTCGGTCGTGAGGTCCGGGACGGGAGCGGTGTGGGCGGGCACGTCTCAACAATAGCTCTGTTACAGAGGTATTGCAGAATCGTGGTTTACTCGGGCGGTGTTCCCCGCATACCGCACGCTGCTGACCGGCTTCGACGGCGGTGTGGTGACGCTGACGCTGAACCGGCCCGAGCGGCGCAACGCCTTTGGTGACGGGATGCGGGAAGAACTCGCCGACGCCTACACCCGGTGCGACCAGGCAGACGACGTGCGTGCCGTCGTGCTGACCGGGGCGCCACCGGCGTTCTGCGCCGGGGCCGACCTGGCCGCGGGTGACGAGACGTTCGCGGCGCCGGGCCCGGAGTTCAGTGCGGCCGGCATCCCGGTTCCGGCGTGGTCGTTGAGCAAGCCGGTGATCGCGGCGGTCAACGGGCACGCCATCGGGCTGGGGCTCACCCTGGCGCTGCAGTGCGATATCCGGATTTTCGCCGCCGACGCCCGCTACGGCGTCGTGCAGGTGCGCCGCGGGGTGGTGGGGGACGCCTACTCGCATTGGGCATTGCCGCGATTGGTCGGCATCGCCCGGGCCGCGGAAATCCTGTTGACCGGAACGACTTTCGACGGCCGCCGCGCCGCGGAGCTCGGCATCGCGAGCCGCGTGCTGCCCGCTGATGAGGTGCTGCCGGCCGCGCTGGCGGTGGCCCACGACATTGCGGACAACACCGCGCCGATGTCGGTGGCCGCCAGCAAGCGGCTGCTCTGGGACTCGTTCGACCTGTCGCGCGACGAGGTGGGCCGGCGGGAGACCGAGATTCATCTCGCGGTGATGGCGCATGACGACGCCAAGGAGGGCGTGCGGGCGCTGCAGGCCGGGCGGTTGCCGCGGTGGTCGGGCCGGCCGGTGGATCCGACGCGTTAGGGGCGAGCGGAGCGACGGGAAGTGCCTCAGGCGACCGTCACACCGGAATCTCTCAGGGCGGCAACGGCATTCGTCGTGCTTTCGGCCGATACCCCGGCGGTGTAATCGAGCAGGACGCGGGTGCGGAACCCGGCGTCGGCGGCGTCGGCCGCCGTGGCCTTGACGCAGTAGTCGGTGGCGATGCCGACCACGTCGACCTCGTCGACGCCGCGGGTGCGCAGCCAGTCCGCCAGTGTGGTGCCGCTTTCGTCCTCGCCTTCGAACCCGCTGTAGGCCGCGGAGTACGGGCCCTTGCGGAACACCGCCTCGACCGTGGAAACGTCGAGCTCCGGGTGGAACTGCGCGCCCGGTGTCCCGGCGACGCAGTGCGGCGGCCACGACGTCACGTAGTCGGGCTGGTCGGAGAAATGCGCGCCCGGGTCGATGTGATGGTCGGCCGTGGCGACGACGTGGTCGTACTCGCGCCGGGCCAGCAGATCGCTGATCGCGCGGGCCACTTCACCGCCACCGCACACCGCGAGGGAACCCCCTTCGCAGAAGTCGTTCTGCACGTCGACGACGATCAACGCCCGCATGTGTCCACGGTAGACCGCTTGCTGCGGTTCGCCCGTTGCCGTAGCGTCCGGACACGTGTCTGAACAGGCGCTTGAGCCCACCCGGCGCCGGTTGACGGCCAAACAGGCCGATACGGTCGACCGGCTGAGCCGTGCCGCGCTCGACCTGTTGCGCCGCGAAGGCTTCGCGGGGCTGACGGTCCGCCGGGTCGCGGCCGACGCCGGTGTCGGCGCGGCGACGGCCTACACCTACTTCTCGTCGAAGGAACACCTGGTCGCCGAGGTGTTCTGGCGTCGCCTGGCGTCGTCGCCGCCCGCGGCGCATGACTCCGACGATCCTGCCACGCGGGTGACCGAGGTGCTGCGGCACATCGCACTACTGGTGATCGACGAGCCGGAGTTCGCCGGCGCCGTCACCAACGCGCTGCTGGGCCGCGACCCCGACGTCGAGGTGCTGCGGCAGCGCATCGCCGCGGATATCCGCTCCCGACTGGCCGCGGCGCTCGGTCCGGACGTCGACGACGATGTCATCGAGTCGCTGGAGATGCTCTATTCGGGCGCGCTGGTCCGGGCCGGCATGGGGTTCACGTCGTACGACGAGATCGCCGCGCGGCTGGAGAAGTCAGCGCGGCTGATGCTGCGCTGACGATCGGGTGCCCAGCATCGCGAGCGCGGCGGTGACAGCAGGTTCGGTGAGCTCTGCGACGTCGCGGCCGTCCTCGACGAGCAGTGCGGTGAGTTCGCGGAGACCGCCGAGCAGGATCAGGGCCACCGGCCGGTCGATCGGGGCGATGCCGGCACGCTGGAACCCCGAACCACTGGTGAGGTCGACGACCATGTCGGTGAGATGCTCCATGGCCAGGCGATTGAGTGGCAGCGCGGCGTCACCGAGCGCCGGCGCCTCCCGGATCCAGCTCAAGGTGATCGCGGGCCGGGAGGCGATGTGCGCGACGTACGCGTCGACCGCGTTGCGCACCTGCTGCTCCCAGTCGGCATCGGGATCGATGGCGGCGCGGATCCGGGCGATGAGGTCGTCGTTGTTGGAGCGCAGCAGTTCGACGAAGCACTCTTCCTTGCTGGCGAACTGGTCGTAGAAGGTGCGCTTGGAGGTCTTGGCGTTCCGGACGATGTCGGCGACGGTGGTGTCGCGGTAGCCCCGGGTCTCCAGGGAGGTGGCGAGCCCGTCGAGCAGCCGCCCGCGGAACGGCTGCGGAGCCGTCTGCGCCGCGTTGACCTCGCTGCCTGCCATCGCTCTCCCAAAACCCTTGTCACCTTTGGTACCAGCCGGTACCGTACCGGATAACCACGCGGTACACCGTGGTACCGCGTAAACAGTGGTTTGGAGCGTGCCATGACCGAAACCGTCACCGCTGAACTCACCGAGTGCGCCCCGGCGATCCATCTGCCACCGGCGACCGGAGTGCCCAAGATTCTTCAAGGGGTCGCGTTCGCGACCAATCGGCGCCGGTTCGTCAACCGGATGGTGCCGCGACTCGGTCCGGTATTCACCTGTGATGCACCGGTTTTCGGCCGCGCCGTCATGGTGACCGACCCCCAGTTGGCCAAGCAGGTGTTCGCCGCGAACCCCGCCGACGTCGGCAACATCCAGCCGAACCTGTCCCGCGTCCTCGGCAGCGGATCGGTGTTCGCGCTCGACGGTTCCGAGCACCGGCTGCGCCGCAAGCTGCTGACCCCGCCGTTCCACGGCAAGAGCATCAAGAATTACGAGCGCATCTTCGAAGAGGAGACGCTGCGTGCGGCGGCGTCCTGGCCCGAGGGGAAGTCGTTCCCCACGCTCGAACCGATGATGCACATCACCCTCAACGCCATCCTGCGCGCGGTGTTCGGCGCCGACGGTCACCACCTCGACGAGCTACGGCGCATCATCCCGCCGTGGGTCACCCTGGGGTCGCGACTGGCGGTGCTGCCCATGCCGCCGCGCACCTACGGCCGCTTCACGCCGTGGGGCCGGCTCGCCGAATACCGGCGCCGGTACGACGAGGTCGTCGGCAGACTCATCGACACGGTCGCGGCCGACCCTGATCTCGACAGCCGCGACGACGTGCTGGCGCTGCTGCTGCGCAGCACCTACGAGGACGGAACGGCGATGTCCCGCAGCGACATCGCCGACGAACTGCTGACACTGCTGGCCGCCGGCCACGAAACCACCGCGGCCACCATGGCGTGGGTCTTCGAACGGATCTCCCGCCACCCCGAGGTGCTGCGCCGTCTCGAAGACGAGGTGGCAGCCGGTGACACCGACGAGTACCGCCAGGCGACCATCCTCGAGGTGCAACGCATCCGCACCATCATCGACTTCGCCGGCCGGCACGTGTACGCGCCGACCTTCCAGCTCGGGGAATGGGTCATCCCGCGGGGCTTCTCGATCATCGTCGCCATCGACCACATGCACGAGGACGCAAAGGAATTCGCCGATCCGGAGCGGTTCGACCCGGAGCGCTTCCTCGGGCGCCGTCCGCCGCTGGCGTTCCTGCCGTTCGGCGGCGGTACCCGGCGCTGCGTCGGGGCGGTGTTCGCGCAGGTCGAGATGGACGTGGTGCTGCGGACGGTGTTGCGGCACTTCGCCATTCAGGTCAGCAGCGCGCCGGGGGAGAAGGTCTTCTCGCGGGGTGTGGCCTACACGCCCAAAGACGGCGGCCGCGTGACCTTACGCCGGCGGGTCACCCCGCTGTAGGTTCATGCTGTGACCGAACGGATTACGCAGTACCGCCATGACGGACTGACCTTCGACGTGGTCGACTCCGGCCCCGTCGACGGCGATGTCGTGGTGTTGTTGCACGGCTTCCCGCAGACCGCCGAGTCCTGGACTGCCGTGTCGGAGCTGTTGCATGCCAACGGTTTCCGGACGCTGGCGCCCAATCAGCGCGGCTACTCGCCCGGTGCCCGGCCGAAGGGCCGGCGGCAGTACACGATCCCCAAACTGACCGACGACGTCGCCGCGCTGATCGAGTTGGTCGGCGGGCCGGTGCACGTGGTCGGGCATGACTGGGGCGCCGCGATCGCCTGGGCGCTGACGGCGACCAAACCCGAGCTGGTGCGCACCCTCACCGCGGTGTCGGTGCCCCATACCGGTGCCTTCCTGAAGGCGATGGCCGTCGGGACGCAGGCGCTGCACTCGTACTACATGCTGATCTTCCAGCTGCCGTGGCTCGGCGAACGGTTCGCGCAGTTGGCGATGCCGCGCAGCGGAATGACCGATGAGGCGCTGGCTGTCACGCGGGCCGAGGTGTTCGACAGCGGGGCCCTGACCACCGCACTCAACTGGTACCGCGCCATGCCGTTCGTGAACCCGAAATCGGCGTTCATCCCGGTGACGCGGCCGACCACATACATCTGGAGCGACGGCGACATCGCGCTCGGCCGCAAGGGTGCCCTGCTGACCGAGCAGTTCGTCCACGCGCCGTACAAGTTCGAGATCGTCGAAGGCGCAAACCACTGGTTGCCGGACCAGCACCCCGAGCTCGTGGCCCGGCTGATCGCCGAGCGCGCCGCCACCTAGCGATTTGTGCACGATTTTCCGCGGCCCGCGCGGAAAATCGTGCACAAATCACGCTCGTTTGGGCAGTTTCCAGCCCGGCCGCGGGAAGTGGCAGGTGTAGCCGTTGGGGATGCGCTCCAGGTAGTCCTGGTGCTCCGGCTCGGCCTCCCAGAACGGGACGGCCGGCGTCACCTCGGTGACCACCTTGCCGGGCCACAGACCCGAGGCGTCGACGTCGGCGATGGTGTCTTCGGCGATGCGCTTCTGCTCGTCGTCGGTGTAGAAGATCGCCGAGCGGTAGCTGGTGCCGACGTCGTTGCCCTGCCGGTTGACGGTCGACGGGTCGTGGATCTGGAAGAAGAACTCCAGGAGCGCCCGATAGTCGGTCTGGCTGGGGTCGTAGATGATCTCGACGGCCTCGGCGTGGCCGGGGTGGTTGCGGTAGGTCGGGTGATCGTTGGTCCCGCCGGTGTAACCGACCCGGGTCTTGAGCACACCCGGCTGCTTGCGGATCAGGTCCTGCATCCCCCAGAAGCAGCCGCCCGCCAGGATCGCGGTCGCAGTGTCGGTCATGTACGCCTCCTCGCTTTGATTCCAGCGAACCGAACTCCCGGCGAGTGCGCAAGTGCTCGACAAACGTCACTAGAACGTGTTCTAGTTTTCCTGTGACGGGCAACACCTTCAGTCGCGACGAACTCATCGCGGCATTCGACGTCTTCGAGCAGACCGTGGACCGCGCCGCCCAGACGCGCGACTGGGATCCGTGGACCGACCACTACACCGAGGACGTGCTGTACATCGAACACGCCATGGGCACCATGCACGGCCGCGAGGAGGTGCGGCCCTGGATCTGGAACACCATGGAGAACTTCCCCGGCAGCTACATGACGTCGTTCCCGTCGCTGTGGAAGGTGTACGACGAGGCGACCGGTCGGGTCATCTGCGAGCTCGACAACCCCATGCGCGATCCCGGCGACGGCACCATCATCGGCGCCACCAACATCTCGATCATGACGTACGCGGGCGACGGCCTGTGGAGCAAGCAGGAAGACATCTACAACCCCATGAAGTTCCTCGAGGCCACCATGGCGTGGTGCAAGAAGGCCGAAGCGCTGGGCACGCTGCCGGAGGTGGCCGAGGAGTGGATGCAGAAGTTCGGCGGTAGGGGACGCCGATGACGTCGCTTGTCATCGGGGCCAACGGCTATCTCGGCTCGCACGTCACCCGGCAGCTGGTGGCGGCCGGGGAGGACGTGCGGGTCATGGTTCGGGCCGGTGCCAACACCATCGGCATCGACGACCTCGCCGTCACCCGCTACGAGGGCGACATCTGGGACAACGACACCCTGCGGGCCGCGATGACCGGCGCCGACGTCATCTACTACTGCGTCGTCGACACCCGCGGCTGGCTCCGGGATCCGTCGCCGTTGTTCCGCACCAACGTCGAGGGCACCCGCAATGTGCTGGACGTCGCGGTTGAACCCGAAATCGCGTCGGGCCTAAGGAAATTCGTCTTCACGAGCAGCTACGCCACGGTGGGGCGCAAGCGCGGCTTCGTCTCCACCGAGGACGACATCGCCGACGAGCGCACGCTGCCGCCGTACGTGCGCTCGCGCGTGCAGGCCGAGAAACTGGTGCTGCAGTACGCCCGGGAACGCGGGCTGCCGGCCGTCGCGATGTGTGTGTCCACCACGTACGGCGGAACGGACTGGGGCCGTACGCCGCACGGCGCCATCATCGCCGGCGCCGCGTTCGGGAAGCTGCCGTTCGTGATGAGCGGCATCGAGCTGGAAGCGGTCGACGTCAACGACGCCGCCCGCGCGCTGATCCTGGCCGCCGACAAGGGCCGGCCCGGTGAGCGATACCTGATCTCCGACAAGATGATCAGCAATGCCGAGGTGGCGCGCATCGCCGCGGCCGAGGCCGGGGTGCCGGCGCCGGCCAAGTCGCTGCCGCTGCCGGTGACGTACACACTCGCCACCCTGGGCACCGTCAAAGGCCGGCTCAAGGGCACCGACGAACACATGTCGCTGGCGTCACTGCGACTGATGCGCGCTGAGGCGCCCGTCGACTGCAGCAAGGCGAGGGCTGAATTGGGCTGGGAGCCAAGGCCCGTCGAGGACGCGGTGCGGGAAGCGGCGCGGTTCTGGGTGGGCCTGCGAAAGGCTCGGCAGGCCCAGAAATCCCGGGGCTGAACAACGCGCCGTGCAGCGTTAAGTCGTGGCGCGGCAAGGCCTACCGCGGCTAGCGTCGAAGCCATGACGGACAGATTGCAGGTGGACCTGACCGGGGCACCGCAGACCATGCTGGCCACGCTGTACGCCAAGGCACTGGACGCCGACCTGCCGAAGTCGGTGCTGCACGACACCTACGCCCGCGATGTCGTCGCCCGCATCGACTACGACTGGTCGCAGACCACGATCACGGCCGCCAGGTCGCCGGGGGTCACGCTGCGGTCGGCCTACTTCGACAAGACGGCCCGGCAGTTCCTGGCCGTTTACCCGGAAGCCGTTGTGCTGCACCTGGGTTGCGGACTGGACAGCCGACACTACCGGCTGGACCCGGGACCCGGCGTCGACTGGTACGACATCGACTACCCGGAGGTCGCCGAGCTGCGCCGTCAGCTTTACCCGGCCCGCGAGCACTGCCACATCGTCCCGGCATCGGTGACGGACCCGGCGTGGCTCGCCGGCATCCCGGCCGACCGCCCGGTACTGATGCTGGCCGAGGGCCTCACGATGTACCTCAGCGAGGCCGACGGCCAGGCACTGTTCCGTCGCATCGTGGCGCATTTCCCAAGTGGGGAACTGCAATTCGATGCCTTCAGCCGGCTCGGTGTGAAGCTGCAGTGGACGAACTCCGTGGTGCGCCGTTCGGGCGCGACGTTGAAGTGGGCCATGGACGGCCCCGACGACGTCCTGTCGGCAGTGCCGGGACTGCGGCTGCTGTCATGGGAGTCCGCCCTCGGCCCCGACGGCTACAACCTGCTGCCGACGGGACTGCGCGTGATGGCCGCCGTCATGCGCGCCGTGCCCGGCATGCGCCACATGTCGCAGTACCACCGGTATTCGTGGGGCTGACCGCCCGGCCCGGTCAGGCGGCCTCGGCGCGGGCCTTCAGCCGCTCGAGCGTCAGCCGGATGTTCTCGGCGTTGGCCGCGTCCCGGTCGGCGACCCCGGTGAGCGAGGCGGCGAACAGCTTCAACAGACCCGGCCGGTTGTCCCACGTGGACTCGGTGACCCGGCAGCCGTTCGGCGTCTCGGTGATGTCGTAGCGCCAGTGCGCGATGGGCACGATCGAGGACTTCACGGCGAAGCCGAACGTCTTGCCCGGCTCGGCTTCGGTGACGGTGCAGCTGGTCGTCCAGGTCTTCGAGCCGTTGCGGTTGTGTCCCTTGAACACCGAACCGGGTACCGCCGAGGACCCCTTCTGCCACTCCATGGTGTGTGCCTCCTCGGCGAGCGAGGCCAAGGTGGGCAGATCGGTCAGCAGCGCGTAGACAGCCGACGGGCTGGCGGCGATCTCGATGGCGGCGGTGACGGAGGCGGGTCCCTGTGCGGTCATGGCGCTGATCGTAGACAGACCGTCCTGGGGTTGGGCAAGCGGTAATTGTCGGTGGCGCAACAAGAATGCTCGATCTTTGCGGTAACCGTTTCGGGGTATCCCGGCGATATACCGCGTGACGGCACCTTCCAACGAAGGAGTTGGGTTGATATGAGCAAAAAGACGTTTGTGGCAGCTACCGCGCTCACCACCGGTGTGAGCGCGGCGATTATGGGATTAGGAGTCAATATCGCGCAGGCGAAGCCTGCACCCTGCCCGCCGATGCAGGTATGCAACGGTCCGGGTAACGGACACGGACCGGGTGGCGGCGGTCCGCCCGGAAACCCCGGCGGTCCACCTGGAAACCCCGGCGGTCCACCTGGAAACCCCGGTGATCCCGGCGGCGGGCCGGGTGGGCCACCGCCAGGTAACCCGGGCAATCACGACGACTGGCACCCGGGCGACAACGACAATGGCCGTGGGGACTGGCATCCCGGCGACCAGGGGAACTGGCACCCCAGGCCGGGCGACCCGGGACCGGGCGACTGGCACTGGCGTGGCGGCCCGCCGCCGTGGGGCCATGGTCCTGGGCCGTGGGGCTGGGGACCACCGCCCAGGCCGAACATCATCTGGGTGGCGCCCCCGCCGTGGGCACCGCCGCCGCCCCCGTTCGACTACTGGGGCTACACCGTCTACCCGGTGTGGGATCCAGGCTTCATGGCGTGGGGTTTCTGGTTCTTCGGCATCTGGATTGCGCTGTAATCCGTCAGTAGTTGCCGTCTGATGGCTGGGCCTGTCACTGGTGACAGGCCCAGCGTCATGTCGGGAATCGGCGCCGCCGGGAAAGGTGTTGCACTGAACATGACCGAGCGTCCCGTGCTCGAGCCCAGTGCGGCTCACCCCATCACCATCACGCCGACCGCCGGACGTGTCACCGTGACGGTCAACGGCCGCGTGGTTGCGGACACCACTGACGCACTCACTCTGCAAGAGTCGAATTACCCAGCGGTGCAATATGTTCCGCTCGCCGACGTCGACCAGACGGAGCTGTCCCGAAGTACGACCACCAGCTACTGCCCGTACAAGGGTGACGCCGGCTACTACCACGTCGGCGGCGTCGAAGACGTCATCTGGACGTACGAACAGCCGTACCCCGCGGTGGCTGAGATCGCCGGCCGGGTGGCGTTCTACCCCGACAAGGCCGACATCGTGGTGCACCCCGCCTAACCTGGAGCCGTGCCCACCGCCAGCCTGGCCCTGGACGGCCCGGCCGGCCTCGGCCTGACGTTGTCGCCGCTGCGCCGCGGAGGGACCGATCCGACCTTCCGGACCGTCGACGGCGTCATCTGGCGGACCAGCCTGATGCGCACCGGCGGGGTCACCGCGCGCCTCAGCTCACCCGATCTCAGGACCGTCGACTGCGAGGTGTGGGGCGACGGCGCCGCCGAGTTCCTGGACCGCCTACCCGCGCTGGTCGGCGCCGAAGACGACGCCACGGGATTCGCACCCACCGAACCGACCATTGCCGAGGCCTGGCGCCGCGTGCCGCACCTGCGCGTGTGCCGGACCGGACGGGTGCTGGAGGCACTGGTCCCGGCGATCCTCGAGCAACGGGTGCAAGGCCGGGATGCGTGGAATTCGTTCCGCAAGCTCACCGTGCGGTATGGCGCACCTGCGCCCGGCCCGGCGCCGGCCGGCATGCGGCTGCCGCCGACTGCCGAGGCGTGGCGCCGCATCCCGTCCTGGGAATTCCACCGCGCGAACGTGGATCCGGGCCGGGCCCGCACCCTGGTCGGCTGCGCACAGCGGGCCGACGCGCTGGAGCGGCTGACCGCCGAGACCGCGATCACGGCCCTGATGTCGTTGCCGGGAGTCGGGCTCTGGACGGCCGCCGAGACGGTGCAGAAGGCGTTCGGCGACGCCGACGCGCTCTCGGTCGGCGACTATCACCTGGCCAAGATGGTGGGCTGGACCCTGCTGGGCCACCCGATCGACGACGCCGCGATGGTCGAACTGCTGGAACCGCTCCGGCCGCACCGGCATCGGGCGGTACGGCTGCTCGAGGCCAGCGGCCTGGCGCGCAATCCGAGATTCGGTGCGCGCCAGGCGATTCCCAGCCTGAAGGAAATCTAGGCGGCGGCCACGACGTCGGCTTCGTGATCCGTCTCGGCCGTGCCGAACAACAGCGGATAGGCGATGCCCGCGATGGCGGCGCCGACCAACGGCGCCAGCCAGAACACCCACAGCTGCGTCGGCGCCCCGTTGCCGTTGAAGAACGCGACGCCGGTCGAGCGGGCCGGGTTCACCGAGGTGTTGGAGATCGGGATCGAGATCAGGTGGACCAGGGTCAGGGACAGGCCGATGGACAGTCCGGCGAAGCCCTTCGGCGCCCGGGCGTCGGTGGAGCCCAGGATCACGAACAGGAACATCGCGGTCAGGACGATTTCGGTGATGAGCACCGACGCCAGGCCGAAATGTTCCGGGGAGTGGTCCCCGAAACCGTTCGCGGCCATGTTGCCGGTCGCCGACCAGCCCTTCTGGCCGCTGCCGATCCAGTAGATGACCGCGCCGGCGATGAGGCCGCCGATGACCTGGGCGATCCAGTACCTAGGCAGTGCCTTCCAGTCGATCCGCCGGGCCAGGGCCGCGCCGAGCGTGACCGCGGGATTGAAATGGCCGCCCGAGACGGTGCCGAAGGCGTAGACGCCCGTCAGTACCGTGAGGCCGAAAGCTATTGCGACACCGAGGAATCCGATGCCGATAGAGGTGTGTTCGGTGGGATTGGCGGCGAAGACCGCGGCGCCGCAACCGCCGAGCACGAGCCAGAAGGTGCCGACGGCCTCCGCCGCCAGCTTGTGTGTCATCGTGGGAGCACTCATTTGGTCGAACCCTCCAATTCCTGTCGAAAAAGCCGGGTCAGCAAACAGCATTTCGAGGATCCCACCGGTGGGCGGCCGGGAGCCCGGCTGTTGCTGAATAGCAGCTCAAAGGTGACCGGCGGGTGCCCGCTGACCGGCCCGGAATCTAAGAATCTGAGCAATCTTTGCAGCAAATAAACTTTTGGTAACAGCCTGCGTAAATGTGACTTCTAGCAAACCATATTGCGGTGTCGTGACCAGTGGTGCAGGTGGGCCCCGTCGGGGTGTGACCGGAATTGATTGGCGAAAACGCAAGGGCTCCAATAAAATTGGCCCTACCGACCGGTAGCTTTAGAGTGCTGTGCAACACAGTCACAGCAACCTCATTAGGTCTGCCTAAGTTGGCATGTCAGGCCGGGTTTGTCATATCGTTTTGTCTCAATCGAGGCGAGCGGGACGGCCCGTCGTTCAGTGCTGCACGCTGGCATACCGTCGCTCAGTCCGCTGACGCCGTTGAAAGCGGCGGTCAAGCGATGCTTCGTAAAGAAGATGGTGAAGGGTTAGGTGGGAATGGCGCCGCAGCACGGCGGACCCAGCAAGGTCGGGCTGTACAACCCCGCGCATGAGCACGACGCCTGTGGCGTCGCCATGGTCGCGGACATTCACGGACGTCGGAGCCGCGACATCGTCGACAAGGCGATCACGGCACTGCTGAACCTGGAGCATCGCGGTGCCGCAGGTGCCGAGCCGAACACCGGCGACGGCGCAGGCATCCTGCTGCAGGTTCCCGACGAGTTCCTCCGCGCCGTGTGCGCCGAGGAAGGCTTCGAGCTTCCTGCCGAAGGCAGCTACGCCACGGGCATCGCTTTCCTGCCGCAGTCGGCCCGCGACGCCAAGCTGGCGTGCGAGGCCGTCGAGAAGATCGTCGAAGCCGAGGGCCTGCAGGTCCTGGGCTGGCGCGATGTGCCGTTCGACGAGTCGTCGCTCGGTGCGCTGGCGCGTGACGCCATGCCGACCCTGCGGCAGATCTTCATCGCCGGCGCCGACGGCATGCAGCTCGAGCGCCGCGCCTACGTCATCCGCAAGCGCGCCGAGCACGAGCTGGGAACCAAGGGCCCGGGCCAGGACGGCCCCGGTCGCGAGACGGTGTACTTCCCGAGCCTGTCGGGCAAGACCATCGTCTACAAGGGCATGCTCACCACCCCGCAGCTCAAGGCGTTCTACCTGGACCTGCAGGACGAGCGGATGAAGAGCGCGCTGGGCATCGTGCACTCGCGCTTCTCGACCAACACGTTCCCGTCGTGGCCGCTGGCGCACCCGTTCCGCCGGGTCGCGCACAACGGTGAGATCAACACCGTCAACGGCAACGAGAACTGGATGCGGGCCCGTGAGGCGCTCATCCACACCGACGTGTTCGGGTACCACAACGACCTGAACAAGATTTTCCCGGTCTGTACGCCGGGCGCCTCGGACACCGCACGGTTCGACGAGGCGCTCGAACTCCTGCACCTGGGTGGACGTCCGCTGCACCACGCCGTGCTGATGATGATCCCCGAGGCATGGGAACGCAGCGAGACCATGGACCCCGCCCGCCGGGCGTTCTACCAGTACCACGCATCGCTCATGGAGCCGTGGGACGGACCCGCGTCGGTGTGCTTCACCGACGGCACCATCGTCGGCGCGGTCCTGGACCGCAACGGCCTGCGCCCCTCGCGCATCTGGGTCACCGATGACGGGCTCGTCGTCATGGCCTCTGAGGCCGGCGTCCTGGATCTGGACCCCTCGACCGTCGTCAAGAAGATGCGCCTGCAGCCCGGCCGGATGTTCCTCGTGGACATGGCCGAAGGCCGGATCGTCGACGACGAGGAGATCAAGGACAAGCTCGCGGCCGAGCACCCCTACCAGGAGTGGCTCGACAACGGCCTGTTCCACATCGACGATCTGCCCCCGGGCGACTACGTCAAGATGCCGCACCACCGCGTGGTGCTGCGCCAGCAGGCGTTCGGCTACACGAACGAAGAGGTCAATCAGCTGATCGTGCCGATGGCCCGCACCGGCGCCGAGGCGCTGGGCTCCATGGGTACCGACACCCCGATCGCTGTGCTCTCGCAGCGGCCGCGGATGCTCTACGACTACTTCCAGCAGCTGTTCGCACAGGTCACCAACCCGCCGCTGGACGCCATCCGCGAAGAGGTCGTCACCAGCCTCTCGGGCGTCATCGGCCCCGAGGGTGACCTGCTGAACCCGGACGAGAACTCGTGCCGGCAGATCGTCGTGCCGCAGCCGATCCTGCGCAACGGCGACCTGTCCAAGCTGATCTGCGTCGACCCCGACCACGAGATCCGGGGCCGCAAGCACGGCATGCGCGCCGCGGTCATCAGCTGCCTGTACCCCGTCGCCGACGGTGGAGAGGGTCTGCGCCGCGCCCTGGAGGACGTCCGCACCAAGGTGTCGCAGGCCATCCGCAACGGTGCCCGCATCATCGTGCTGTCGGACCGTGAGTCCAACGAATGGCTTGCGCCGATCCCGTCGCTGCTGTCGACGGCGGCCGTCCACCACCACCTGGTCCGGGAACGCACCCGCACCCAGGTCGGCCTCGTGGTCGAGTCCGGTGACGCCCGCGAGGTGCACCACATGGCCATGCTGGTGGGTGTCGGCGCGGCCGCCATCAACCCGTACATGGCCTTCGAGACCGTCGAGGACATGGTCGACCGCGGTGTCATCACCGGTCTGACCAGCGACCAGGCCAAGGCCAACTACGTCAAGGCCGCCGGCAAGGGTGTGCTGAAGGTGATGTCCAAGATGGGCATCTCGACGCTGGCCTCCTACACCGGCGCCCAGCTGTTCCAGGCCGTCGGCATCAGCCAGCGCGTGCTCGACGAGTACTTCACCGGCATCTCCTGTCCGACCGGCGGCATCGACCTCGACGACATCGCGGCCGACGTCGCGGCGCGGCACAGCCTCGCCTACCTCGACCGGCCCGACGAGTGGGCACACCGTGAGCTCGAGGTCGGCGGCGAGTACCAGTGGCGCCGCGAGGGCGAATACCACCTGTTCAACCCGGACACGGTGTTCAAGCTGCAGCACTCCACCCGCACCGGGCAGTACTCGGTGTTCAAGGAGTACACCAAGCTGGTCGACGACCAGAGCGAGCGCATGGCCTCCCTGCGTGGCCTGTTCACGTTCAAAGAAGGTGTGCGCGAACCGATCTCGATCGACGAGGTCGAACCCGCCAGCGAGATCGTCAAGCGGTTCTCCACCGGCGCGATGAGCTACGGCTCGATCTCGGCCGAGGCCCACGAGACGCTGGCCATCGCCATGAACCGCCTTGGCGGACGGTCGAACTCGGGTGAGGGCGGCGAGAACGTCGAGCGCTTCGAGCGGGACGCCAACGGCGACTGGCGGCGCAGCGCCATCAAGCAGGTCGCGTCGGCCCGCTTCGGTGTGACGTCGCACTACCTGACGAACTGCACCGACATCCAGATCAAGATGGCCCAGGGCGCCAAGCCCGGTGAGGGCGGTCAGCTTCCGGGGCACAAGGTGTACCCGTGGGTGGCCGAGGTGCGCCACTCGACCCCGGGTGTCGGCCTGATCTCGCCGCCGCCGCACCACGACATCTACTCGATCGAGGATCTGGCGCAGCTGATCCACGACCTGAAGAACGCCAACCCCGAGGCCCGTATCCACGTGAAGCTGGTGTCGGAGAACGGCGTCGGTACCGTCGCCGCGGGTGTCTCGAAGGCGCACGCCGACGTGGTGCTCATCTCCGGGCACGACGGTGGCACCGGTGCGACGCCGCTGACCTCGCAGAAGCACGCGGGTGCACCGTGGGAGCTGGGCCTGGCCGAGACGCAGCAGACCCTGCTGCTCAACGGTCTGCGCGACCGCATCGTCGTGCAGGTCGACGGTCAGCTCAAGACGGGCCGCGACGTCGTCATCGCCGCGCTGCTGGGCGCCGAGGAATTCGGTTTCGCCACCGCACCGCTGGTGGTCTCGGGCTGCATCATGATGCGCGTCTGCCACCTCGACACCTGCCCCGTGGGTGTGGCCACCCAGAACCCGGTGCTGCGCGAGCGGTTCACCGGCAAGCCGGAATTCGTCGAGAACTTCTTCCTGTTCATCGCAGAAGAGGTCCGCGAACTCATGGCGCAGCTGGGCTTCCGCACCATCAACGAGATGGTCGGCCAGGTCGGCGCGCTGGACACCAGCAAGGCCATCGCGCACTACCGCGCGCAGAAGCTGGACCTGACCCCGGTGCTGTACGAACCGGAGTCGGCCTTCATGAAGCAGGATCTGTACTGCACGTCGAGCCAGGACCACGGTCTGGACAAGGCGCTCGACCAGCAGCTGATCGCCGAGTGCCGGGACGCCATCGAGTCCGAGGTGCCGGTCAGCCTCGCCATGAAGATCACCAACGTGAACCGCACCGTCGGCACCATGCTGGGCCACGAGGTCACGAAGGTTCACGGCGGCCAGGGTCTGCCGGACGGCACCATCGACATCACGTTCGACGGCTCGGCGGGTAACAGCTTCGGCGCGTTCCTGCCCAAGGGCATCACCCTCCGGGTGAACGGCGACGCCAACGACTATGTCGGCAAGGGTCTTTCGGGTGGACGCATCGTGGTGCGCCCGTCGAAGAACGCGCCCGCCGGCTACGTGGCCGAGGAGAACATCATCGGCGGCAACGTGATCCTGTTCGGTGCCACCAGCGGGCAGGCGTTCCTGCGCGGTGTGGTGGGCGAGCGGTTCGCGGTGCGTAACTCGGGCGCCGTCGCGGTCGTCGAGGGCGTGGGCGACCACGGTTGCGAGTACATGACCGGTGGCAAGGTCGTCATCCTCGGCGAGACCGGCCGTAACTTCGCCGCCGGTATGTCCGGCGGTATGGCCTTCGTCTACGACCCGAAGGGCGCCCTGCCGGGCAACATCAATGGCGAGATGGTCGATCTCGATGCGCTGGACGCCACCGACGAACTGTGGCTGCACGAGATCATCACCGCCCATGTCGATGGCACCGAATCGGCTGTGGGACAGCGGATTCTGGCCGATTGGCAGAATCAGAAGGAGCAGTTCATCAAGGTGATGCCTCGCGACTACAAGCGGGTACTGGAGGCGATCGCCGGGGCCGAGGCCGCCGGCGAGGACGTCAGCGAAGCGATCATGGCGGCCGCTCGTGGCTGATCCGAACGGCTTCCTCAAGCACACCCACCGTCAGACCCCGGTCCGCCGGCCGGTCGACCTGCGCCTCAAGGACTGGAAAGAGGTCTACGAGGAGTTCTCCAAGGAGACCCTGCAGGTCCAGGCCTCGCGCTGCATGGACTGCGGTATCCCGTTCTGCCACAACGGTTGTCCGCTCGGGAACCTCATCCCCGAGTGGAACGACCTGGTGTACCGGGACCGCTGGCGCGACGGCATCGAGCGCCTGCACGCCACCAACAACTTCCCGGAATTCACCGGGCGGCTGTGCCCGGCGCCGTGTGAGGCGTCGTGCGTCCTCGGCATCAACCAGGACCCGGTGACGATCAAGCAGGTCGAGGTCGAGCTGATCGACAACGCCTTCGACCAGGGCTGGGTCAAGCCGATGATCCCGGACGTGAAGACCGGCAAGAAGGTCGCCGTCGTCGGTTCCGGACCGGCCGGTCTGGCCGCTGCCCAGCAGCTGACTCGCGCCGGCCACGACGTGACCGTGCTCGAGCGGGCCGACCGCATCGGTGGTCTGCTGCGTTACGGCATCCCGGAATTCAAGATGGAGAAGCGGCACATCGACCGTCGTCTGGAGCAGATGGCGGCCGAGGGCACGCAGTTCCGGACCAACGTCAACGTCGGCGTCGACATCACCGTCGAGCAGCTGCAGGAAGACTACGACGCGGTGGTCCTGGCCGGCGGCGCGACCGCATGGCGTGACCTGCCGATCCCGGGCCGCGAGCTCGAGGGCATCTACCAGGCCATGGAGTACCTGCCCTGGGGTAACCGCGTGCAGCTGGGCGACGACGTCCTCGGACCCGACGGCGAGCCGCCGATCACGGCCAAGGGCAAGAAGGTCGTCATCATCGGTGGCGGTGACACCGGCGCCGACTGCCTGGGCACCGCCCACCGGCAGGGCGCCGAGAGCGTCCACCAGTTCGAGATCATGCCGCGTCCGCCGGAGGAGCGCGCCGAGTCGACCCCGTGGCCGACCTACCCGCTCATGTTCCGGGTGTCCTCGGCACACGAAGAGGGCGGCGAGCGCGTCTTCTCGGTCAACACCGAGGAGTTCGTGGGCACCGACGGCAAGGTCTCGGCGCTGAAGGTGCACGAGGTCGTCATGAAGGCCGGCAAGTTCGAGAAGGTCGAGGGTTCGGACTTCGAACTCGCGGCGGACATCGTCTTCCTGGCCATGGGCTTCGTCGGCCCCGAGCGTGAAGGCCTGCTGACCGAGCTGGGCGTCGAGCTCACCGACCGCGGAAACGTGGCCCGGGACAACGACTTCCAGACCACGGTGCCCGGCGTCTTCGTCGCCGGTGACATGGGCCGCGGTCAGTCGCTGATCGTGTGGGCCATCGCCGAGGGCCGCGCCGCGGCCGCCGGCGTGGACCGCTACCTGATGGGTGAGTCGGCGCTGCCGAAGCCCATCAAGCCGACGGCTGCGCCGCAGCGCTGATCTGACAATCAACCGTGGCCCGGTGGTGCGATGCACCGCCGGGCCACGGTTTTTTCACGTCAGGAACGCAGAACCGGTGACTCTCACGCTGCATGGGTGGTGCAGATTGGCGACGGGCGCCGCACGCACTGCTCGATAAAATCGGCCGGTGAGCAGTGGGGGAGGGCCGACGCGACTGCCGCATCCAGTGGTGTTGGGTGCGGTCGCGGTCGCGATACTGGCGTTGGTGGTGCACAACCAGCTGGTGCCGTTCGATGTGAAGTTCTTCGGATTGATGGAGAACGACTTCGACCTGTCGACGTACCGAGCTGCGGTCGATGGGCTCTGGCACGGCAAGCCGTTGTACGAGACGCCGGCGTTGAAAGAGGCGTGGTTCGTCTACCCGCCGTTCGCGACAGTGCTGCTTGCCCCTTTCGCGTTGGCCGGCTTCGAAGTCGCGAAGTGGTCGCTGTTGGTCCTG
Source organism: Mycobacterium sp. SMC-21 (assembly GCF_045310825.1). Lineage (NCBI taxonomy): Bacteria > Bacillati > Actinomycetota > Actinomycetes > Mycobacteriales > Mycobacteriaceae > Mycobacterium > Mycobacterium sp. SMC-21. The sequence goes on from NZ_JBJIAO010000004.1 coordinate 264,586, forward strand.
TCGGTAGGGCTTTTGGCGCTGTTGGCTTGGCGCACAATGCGATTGGCCGGCGTTCGCGCTGACTGGCGACTGGCGACGGTCAGCGCGGCACTCGGCGTGACGGTCATAGATGTCGAGCCGGTGCAGGCCACGCTCTGGTGGGGACAGATCAATGTGCTGCTCATGGCGATGGTGCTGCTGGATCTGTTGCGGCCCAAAGCTTCCCGTTCTCGAGGTATCGGGTTGGGGCTGGCGGCGGGCATCAAGCTGACGCCGCTGGTGTTCCTGCCGTACCTGCTGCTGACTCGACAATGGCGTACTTTTGCCGTTGCCACAGGGACTTTCGTGGCAACGATGGTAGGTACCTGGCCATTCCTTCCGGCGGACAGCGGTTGGTTCTGGAGTCACCTCGGAGATACCACGCACATCGCGCCTATCGATCACCTGGCGAACCAGTCGATCAACGGCTTTCTCGCGCGCTTCTTCGCACCACTTCCACGGCCTGAATGGTTGTGGATCACCCTGAGCCTCTTGGTCCTGGTTGCCGGACTGGCGGTGGCGTGGTGGGCCCACCGCCGCGGCGAGCAGGCCCTGGCTCTCGTGGTGGTGGGCCTGACCGGTTGTGCCGTCTCGCCGTTCAGCTGGGCTGCGCACTGGGTCTGGTTCGCGCCGGTGATCTTCTGGCTCGTCGGGAAAGCCTGTACGACGCAGGGTGGTTGGGCTCGGGGCTGGGCGTACCGTGCCGCCGGCTTGTTCGCGGCGGTGTTCATGTGGACGCTGCACAAACCCGGCCGGAACCACACCACGATGTACTTCAGCGGCGTGTACTGGAATTTCCTCGACCTGCGGCCGTTCTGGATCGGCCAAGTGATGAGCGGCTGGTATCCGCTGGTGTACCTGTGCTTCCTGATCGGTGCGGTCGGTTGGTTGCGGTTGAGTACGTCGGAGCCGCGTGTGGTGGGCGCGACGGCCATGAGTGCCGACGATCTCGGGGACTACCCGCCGGAATTCCTTGACGACGAGGTGCCTGCTCGCGTCTAGCGCGGTCGGGGCGCGCCTCGGTACCTGATGATGCCGTTGATAACGACTCGATACCGTCGGGTGTGTCGCGTGAGGCTGGTGTGACTGGAGTTGCACAATTGATCGGTTCGGGTCCCGATCGACCAGAACTGAATACTTATGGCGAACTACACCAGCGCACCCGCATCCCTGTTCGCCGGCTCCGAGCTGAGCCGGCGACGCTTTCTCGTGGGCTTGTCGGCCTCGGTGGTGGCCGGCGTCGGCCTGGCGCGGTGCGCCGTCGACGGACCGGCCGCGACCGTGGCCGCGGCGCCGCCGAAGGCTCCGAAGGAACCGGTACAGCGGGGCATGGGATTGGCGTTGCCGGGCGGCGGCGAGCTCAGCAGCCTGCCGGACGTGGCCGGCAACCGCGTGGCGATCACGCTCGACGACGGCGTGAGTTCCGAGGTGGTGCGCGCGTACACCAAGCTCGCACGGGACACCGGCATGCGGCTCACCTATTTCGTCAACGGCCGCTACCAGTCGTGGACCGAGAACCGGGACCTGATGCTGCCGCTCGTGGAGTCGGGCCAGATTCAGCTGGGCAACCACACCTGGTCGCATCCGGACCTGGCGAAACTGTCCAAGGACGAGATCGTCGACCAGTTGGAGCGCAACCACAAGTTCCTGCAGTCGACCTTCGGGGTCGACTCCCGGCCGTACTACCGGCCGCCGTACGGCAGCCACAACGCGATCGTCGACAAGATCGCCGCGGAGCTCGGCTACTCGACGCCGACCATGTGGACGGGATCGCTGGGCGACGAGAACATCGTCACCGAGGACTACATCCTCAAGATGGCGGGCAAGTACTTCACGGAGCAGACGGTGGTCATCGGCCATCTCAACCACCTGCCGGTGACGCACGTCTACGGCCAACTGGTCGATCTGCTGAAGGAGCGCAATCTGCGCACCGTCACACTGGATGACGTGTTCCGGAAGCCGCGCGAGCTTCCGGTCTGATTCACCCGAGTGACATAGCTCATATTGTCTGGTGGGTCACTTGCCCGGCTGGTCACTCTCTTAAATTAAGAGGCCATTAAGGGCTTCTTCCGCAACATGAATCACACCAGTCACACGCGACACGCCGCTGTTACTTTCGGCGCGCCTCCAAAGGTTTGCCGATGACCGGCGTTGTAATGAAATCGCGGGGGCCGTGCGATAGTCTGGCCCCACGGTGCAACCAATCGCCGACCGCAGGAGTGATCACCGTGTACAACAACCCGCTATCGCGTTCACGCATGGGACGTATTGCCTGGTCCCTGCTCCGCCACCCGGTCAAGAGCCGTGAGTTTCCGGCCAAGAACGAGCGTCTGGTCACCGCTGCGGACATGGTCCGCTTCGGCGTCTAGCGCTCGCTCGACCGCTCTGGCCGACGGTATTCGGCAGTAACGTCAGCTGCTTTGCTGATCGTTATCGATTTGTGACCTCCGCGATAATTAAGAACGCACGCCCGCCCGGAACCGAATTCTCGGCTCCGGGCGGTTGCCGTATCTCAGGCAGTGAGCAGGCCTGAGTCCCGGATGGCTTCGGCCAGCGGCTCCAGCACGGCCGGGTCATGCGGTTGGGGGATGTAGATGATCGCCAGGTCCAGGCCTTCGGCGCCCAGGCCCGCAGCCTCGTCGACCACCTTGCGGTAGTCGCAGTCCTGGCCGAGCCGGACGTGCGCCGACAGGGTGATCTCCTTGGGGTCGCGGCCGATGTCGGCGCAATGCGCGGCGAGCACGTCGCGCTTGCGGGCGAACTCTTCCGGCGTCCCGCCGACGAAGTTCCAGTGATCGGCGTACTTGGCGGTGATCTTCAGGGTCCGCTTTTCGCCGCTACCGCCGATGCAGAACGGCGGATGCGGCTGCTGCGGCCCCTTCGGCTCGTTGCGGGCGTCCTTCAACTGATAGAACTTGCCGTCGAAGGTAGTGGTGTCCTGGCTGAGCAGGCCTTTGAGCACCTCGCAGGCCTCTTCGAAGCGGTCGAACCGCTCTTTGACCGAGCCGAGCTCGATGCCATAGGCGCCGGACTCCTCTTCGTTCCAACCGGCGCCGATACCGAGCTCCAGCCGGCCGTTCGAGACGATGTCCAGCGCGGACGCCATGTTGGCCAGCACTGCCGGGTGTCGATAGTGGATGCCGGTGACCAGGACGCCGACCCGCAGCCGTTTGGTGGCCTGCGCCAGCGCGGTCAGCGTGACCCAGCCCTCCAGGCAGGGGCCGGTCGAATCGGAGAAGATCGGATAGAAGTGGTCGAAGGTCCAGCCGGACTCGAACACGTCGATGTCGTCGGCAGCCTGCCAAACGGCGAGCATGTCCGACCAGGTGGTGTCTTGCGGTGAGGTTTTGAAGGCGAATCGCACGCTTATTGAAACTAGTCACGACGGGCTCCTAATTCCTGTGAGTTTCCTCCGCGCATTGGCAGACTGGATGCCATGGACCCAGTGGCCGCGCTGCGGGAGATCGCCTTCTATAAGGACCGCGCTCGTGAGGAATCCCGTCGCGTCATGGCCTATCGCAAGGCCGCGGATGTGGTGGAGGCGCTGACACCCGAACAACGCGAGAAGCTGGGCCGCACCAACGGCTGGCAGACGCTGGCCGGCGTCGGACCCAAGACCGCAGCCGTGATCGCGCAGGCCTGGGCCGGTCGTGAGCCCGACGCGCTCGTCCAACTTCGTACGGCGGCAGCAGATTTGGGCGGGGGAGCGCTGCGCACTGCGCTGAAGGGCGACCTGCATCTGCACAGCAACTGGTCCGACGGTTCGGCGCCCATCAGTGAAATGATGGCCACCGCACAGCGTTTGGGCCACGAGTACTGTGCGCTCACCGACCACTCGCCGCGGCTGACCGTGGCGAACGGGCTCAGTCCGGACCGGCTCCGTCAGCAGCTGGACGTCATCGACGAAATCCGGGACCGGTTCGCGCCGATGCGGATTCTCACCGGCATCGAGGTCGACATCCTCGAAGATGGCTCGCTGGATCAGGAACCCGAACTGCTGGAGCGGCTGGACGTGGTGGTCGCCAGCGTGCACTCCAAGCTGGCCATGGACGCCGCCGCGATGACCCGGCGCATGGTCCGCGCGGTGTCCGGTGGGCAGGCGAACGTGCTGGGTCACTGCACCGGTCGCCTCGTCGAGGGCTCGCGCGGCACCCGGCCGGAATCGAAGTTCGACGCGGAAGCGGTGTTCGCGGCGTGCGCCGCCAATGATGTTGCGGTGGAGATCAATTCGCGCCCTGAGCGGCGCGACCCGCCGACCCGGCTGCTGAACATGGCGTTGGACACCGGGTGTCTGTTCTCGATCGACACCGACGCGCATGCGCCCGGCCAGCTGGACTTTCTCGGCTACGGGGCGCAGCGGGCGCTGGATGCCGGTGTTCCGCAGGACCGGATCGTCAACACCTGGCCGGTCGAGCGACTGCTGTCCTGGGCCGCCGCGTAGCGTCTGGCGCATGGTTCTCGGTACCGCAACCGTCATCACGCTTTTCGCCGCCGGCCTGATCTTCTTGCTGGCCCTGATCCTCGGCATCTGGAAGTACCGGCAGATGGCCGTCAACCCCGACCATCTGGCCCACCCCTACGTCGACATCGCACACCGGGCCGCGCTGCTGTACTCGTTCTCCACACTGCTGGTGGCGGTGTTCGTCCAGCTCAGTTCCTGGCCGGCGTGGGTGAACCTCACGGCCGCAATGGTTTTGGTGTTCTTCTTCGTCGTCGCCATCGCCGCGTACATCCAGCATGGGCTCCGGCAGGACACCACCAACCAGTTCGAGCACCCCAGCGGTGGTCTGCACGCCGGGATGGTGGCGCTGATCCTCGGTGAGGTCGGCGGATTCCTGGTGCTGTTGTCGGGATTTGTGGTTGCGCAGTTCTGAAGCCGGTGTGCGGGCATACTCGGTGAACATGGCACTTCGATCGAAAGCGCGTCGGGTCGCCACGCTGGCTGCGGCAGTTCTGCTGGCCTCGTGTTCGTTTCACGTCGGTAGCGGGGCCACCACCATGTCCAAGGACAAATTGGAGACGGCGGTCAAGAACAAGCTGAGCACGCAGACCGCGTCGAACATCGATTCCGTGTCCTGCGACGGTGGCATCGAGGCCACCATCGGGGCCACCCAGACCTGCACCGTCGTCACGGGCAAGACGAGTCGCCACGCGACGGCGCGAGTCGCGGATATCCGGGGTTCCGACATCGCACTCAGCATCGAAATCATCCCCGGTAAGTGACCCTGCACGACCGGCTACTGCAGCTGAACAGTCCGGCGCGCCCGTGGCTCATCCGCGACGGCGCTCCCGAGGGCGTCGACCTCGTGGCCGAGTGGAAGTCGGACGATCCGGACTGGCGACAGGTGCTCGAAGACCTGGCCGTGGCGCTGACCTTCCAAATCCATCTGCGCCTGGATGCCGAGAGCCGGCTCCTGCACGCGGTGGATCACCTCGTCGAATGGCGCCAGGACGCCGAAGGCCAATGGATCGAGTGCCACGACACCGGCGACCTGAAGCTGTTCTGGTCGGGCAATTCGAACTGCACGCACCACCTGATCACGACCGACGACATCAAGGTCCCGATCCAGCAGTGCGTCGCCGATGCGGGATGGACGTATCGCGTGGGTTAGACCTCTTCAGAGAAGTCGGCCGTGAGCCAGCGGTCGGGGCGGACAGTGAACAAGACGGTGGCAACACCTGCCATCGAACGGACGAACTCGCGCCCGGCCTCTTCCCCCAGATAGCGGATCGCGATGGCTTCCCGTGCGTCTTCCGGCGCGGGCGTGGCGGTGTCGACGACCGAGCCTTCGACGATCACGTACTGGTAGGGAGGCTCTTCCCGCTGGACCACGAGCGAGACTACGCCCGCCTGCTGGATCAGCTTCGCCTTGCGGCTGCCGGCGCCGGTGTTGATCCGGATCAGCCCGTCGGAGGTGACGTCGTACCAGATGGGGACACTCGACGGCGGACGGCCATCTTCGGCGGCAACGGACAGCACCCCTACGTGCTTGTCGGCGAGGAACTGTTCACGCTCGGCTTCGGTCAGTTTTCTCGGCATGACTCCGCCAACGCCGCTTCGTTCCGCGCTATTCCGGCAGCATCGGCATTTCCCAGCCGGGGTCCTTGCCGACCAGCACGCCGCGCGTCAGGCACGCGTTGCCGAACTTCTGGCGCACCAGGTCGACGGCGCAGTCCACCGCGGCGGTGTCGGGTTCGCCGTCGAAGGGCAGCTCGAGCTGCTCGGTGCCGGCGGTGTCGACGTTCGACACCGAGAACCCCATCAGCGTCAGGCCGCGTTCGGCGATCATCGGTCCGGCGGCCGCCACCAATCCACGTGCGGCCGTGAGGATTTCCTCGGTCGACGCGGTCGCGCGGTGCATGGTGTGCGAGCGCGTCACGCGACTGTAGTCGTCGAACCGCAGCCGCAGGACGACCGTCCGGCCGGTTCGGCCGCTGCTGCGCATGCGGCGGGTGATGCGGTCGATCAGGTTGATGATCATCGCGTCGATGTCGTTGTCGGACATGGTGTTTCCACGCCGTCCCACCGCGCGCTGGGCGCCGACGGACCGTCGTCGCACGCCGGTGGTGACACGCCTGCGGTCGATGTTGTGCGACAACGCGAAAAGCTGACGCCCCATGGCCGCGCCCACCATGGCGCCCAGCGCCGACTCGGTGAGGGCCGCGACGTCGGCCACCGTCTCGTCGCCGTGTTCGCGCAGCTTCTCCGCAGTCTTGGCGCCGACGCCCCAGAGGTGTTGCACCGGAAGCGGATGCAGGAAGGCCTGCTCGCGGTCCGGCGGCACCAGTAGTAGTCCGTCGGGCTTGGCTTCGCGGCTCGCGACCTTCGCCAGAAACTTGGTGCGCGCGATGCCGACGGTGATCGGCAGCCCCACACGCTCACGCACCGCTTCCCGCAACGCTGCCCCGATCTGCACCGGGGTGCCGGACACCCGGCCGAGGCCGCTGACGTCGAGGAAGGCCTCGTCGACCGACAGCGGCTCGACCAGCGGCGTGGTGTCATGGAAAACCTTGAAGACCTCGCGGCTCGCCTCTGAATAGGCGGACATCCGCGGCGGCACGACGATGGCCTGCGGGCACAGGCCGCGGGCCTGATGCCCGCCCATCGCGGTGCGCACGCCGAACGCTTTGGCCTCGTAGCTGGCCGCCAGCACCACACCGGCGCCGACGATCACCGGCCGGCCGCGCAGCGCGGGATCATCACGCTGCTCGACCGATGCGTAGAACGAGTCGAGGTCGGCATGCAGGATCGCGGCTGCTTCAACGTCCGACACCGGCCAATCTTCGCACATATGTTCGCATCGATGAATGCCTGGCGCTCGGCTGAACAATTGTTTACATTGGTGAACATGCATTCACCCATGGTCGACGACCGGACCGCGCGGGCACGGATTCGCGACGAGGCCCTGCGCCTGTTCGCCGAGCGCGGTGCCGACGCGGTGACGATGCGCGACATCGCCGCCGCGGCTGGTGTCTCGCCCGCGCTGCTGGTCCGGCACTACGGCTCGAAAGACGGACTGGTGGACGCGGTCGACAACTACGTCGTGCAGACCCTGGAGGCGCTGCTGACCGAGGTGACAGCACCGGTCCAAGACGGCACGCAGCCCTCCGCGACGCCGACGCTGCTCGAGGCCTTCGCCGTCCACCTGCCGCCACAGTCGCCGATTCCGGATTACCTGGGCCGATCGCTGATCGCCGGCGGCGCAATGGGATCCGTTCTGTTCGCCCGGTTGTACGCCATCAGCCAGGACGCGCTCGGCGCGATGGTGGCGGCCGGAACGGCGGATGCCGGCGACGATCCGGCGGTGCGCGCGGCCTTCTTGTTGCTCAACGACCTGGCGGTGCTCATGCTGCGTCGGCGCGTCGCGGAAGTGCTCGGGGTCGACCCGCTGACCGCCGCCGGCATGGAGCGCTGGGCCACCGAAGCCTTCGCCATCTACCGCGATGGCCTGACCGGATCGCCTGGCACCACGTGAGCGGCCTCATCGACAGTGCGCGAGAAAGGTAGGGAGACAACAATGTCCACGCCCCGTACTGGTGGCTTGGCGGCCGGCGGTGCCAGGCTGCTGCGGTGCCGACGCTTGGTACGCGCGCCGATCTGGATCTATCGGACCCGTGCGGGCGCGCTGTTCGGATCGCGGATGCTGATGCTGGAACACACCGGACGCACATCGGGGGCACGCCGCTACGTCGTCCTCGAAGTCATCGACCATCCGTCGGCCGCTACCTACGTGGTGGCTTCCGGATTCGGTACGAAAGCCCACTGGTTCCGCAACATTTCGGCCAATCCGCGGGTGCGGGTCTACGCCGGTAGCCGCCCGCCGACGGCAGCGACGGCGCGGGTGCTGCCACCGTCGGCCGCCGACCGGGCACTGGGTGCGTACATCGACCGTCATCCGCGCGCCTGGGCCCGACTCAAAGGCGTCCTCGACCAGACCTTGGGTACCGAAGTGAGCCCAACCCACACGGCGCTCCCGATGGTCGAGTTGCGGCTCGACACGACCTCATGAAGATCGCCATCAGTGGCGCGGGCATAGCCGGGCCGACACTGGCCTATTGGTTGTCCCGCAGCGGCCATGACCCGGTGCTGATCGAGACGGCGCCGCAGCTACGCACCGGCGGCTACCTCATCGACTTCTGGGGCGTCGGCTACGCGATCGCCGAGCGGATGGGCTTGGCGGATGCAATACAGCGGGCAGGCTACGGGATCGAGCAGGTCCGGCTGGTCGATGGCCGCGGCCGCAAGACAGGCGGGTTCGCCGTCAGCCCGTTCCGGCGGGTCTTCGACGGGCGATACATCAGCTTGCCGCGCGGCGAGCTGGCGAGGCTGATCTACGAGGCAGTCGGAGACGACGTCGAGACGGTGTTCGGCGACCGGATCACCGCGATCGAACAATCTGACGAGGGAGTGGAGGTCGTGCTCGAACACGGCGGGCACCGCGAGTTCGACCTAGTGATCGGCGCCGACGGCATTCATTCCACGGTGCGCAGTCTGGTTTTCGGCACTGACCCCACATTCCAGAGGCAGCTGGGCTATTGGGTCGCGGCATTCGAATCCGACGGATACCGCTCGCGCGATGAACTCGTCTACCTCGCCCACGGCAGGCCTGGGCGCGTGGTCGCCCGGTTTGCGCAGCGGAACGATAAGACCCTGTTCCTGTTCATCGTCTCCGACGATCAGCTGACCGCTGCGGAGACGGCCGACGGCACCGCTGTCCGGAGAGCTTTGCGGCGGGTTTTCGGCGATGACGGATGGGAGTGCCCGGCAATCCTCGCCGCGCTGGATCGGGCCGAGGATCTGTACTTCGATCGGGTCAGTCAGATCAAGATCGACCGCTGGTCGCAGGGTCGCGTCGCACTGGTCGGGGACGCAGCTTCGTGCGTGTCGTTGCTGGCGGGCGAGGGAACCGGACTGGCGATGCTCCAGGCGTACGTGCTCGCAGGCGAACTCGACCGGTCCGGCGGTGAGCACGGTGAAGCGTTTCGCCGCTATGAGCAGCTGGTCCAACCGCTGATCGAGGGCAAACAAGAGTCCGCCAGAGCTTTCGCGGGCGTATTGGCACCGCGGACCTCGGTCGGCCTCTGGACCCGTAACCGCGTCAGCCGGCTGCTGGATATCCCGGCACTGGCGGCCTGGGTGATCCGGCGGGAATTCCGCGACGACATCGAATTGCCGGATTACGCGATGTAGCGCAAGAGTGGCGGACTTCAGCCGTAGATGCTGCTCAGCCAGATGTGGGTGAGGGTGTTCACGACGTCGTCGTGCGCGACGGCGCCCGGCTCGCCGGCCAGGGTGGCCATGATCATGCGCTCGTTCATCAGGTTCAGCGAGGTGGCCAGATCCCGGGCGGGCAGGGTGTCCGGCGCGGCGCCGCGCGAGCGTTCGGCGGCGATCAGTGCGGCGGTGAGGTTGATCCACTTCTGCATGAGCCCGGCCCAGAACTCGCGGAGTTCGGGAACTGTTCTGACCGCTTCGACGCCGGCCCGGGCGGTGGCCGGGTGCGAGCCGAATGAACTGAAGAAGATCTCGATGCCGTGCCGGATGGCCTTCTTCGGGTCCGCCGGCATGTCCTCGAGCGCGCCGTCGAAGCCGGTGTCGGCGCGCTTGATCAGCGGATCGAGCAACGACAGCAGCACGGCTTCCTTCGACGCGAAGTAGAAGTAGAACGTGGGGCGGGAGATGCCGGCGCCTTTGGCCAGGTCATCGACGGAAATCTCGGAGAACGAGCGTTGCTCGAGCAGGGCGGCTGCGGTGGCGAGGATGGCCGCTTCGCGCTCGTCGCCCGAGGGGCGTGCCGCACGACGGCCCCGGGGCGCCCGGGTCTGCGCAGCGGTACTCACGCAGCTGAGCCTAACAGTTTGTCGAGTTTTTCAACACACCGTTGACCGACTCAACACCATGTTGATACCGTCGGTACCATGATCGAACACTTCGATGTTGTCATCGTCGGTGCTGGCATCTCCGGCATCAGCACCGCCTGGCACCTCCAGGACCGCTGCCCCACCAAGAGCTACGTGATCCTGGAGCGTCGGGAGAACATCGGCGGCACCTGGGATCTGTTCAAGTACCCCGGCATCCGCTCGGACTCCGACATGTTCACCCTCGGCTTCCGGTTCAAGCCGTGGGAGTCGGCCAAGTCGATCGCCGACGGCCAGTCGATCTGGAACTACATCAACGAGGCCGCCGACGAGAACGGCATCCGCCAGCACATCCGCACCGGCCAGCACGTCACCTCGGTCGACTGGTCGGACGCCGAGAACCGCTGGACCATCAACATCACCGCCGGCGGCGAGGAAAAGCAGGTCACCGCGTCGTTCCTGTCGGTGTGCAGCGGCTACTACAACTACGACGAGGGCTACTCGCCCGAGTTCCCCGGCGCGGCCGACTTCAAGGGCCAGATCGTGCACCCGCAGCACTGGCCCGAGGACCTCGATTACACCGGCAAGAACATCGTCGTGATCGGTTCCGGCGCCACGGCCGTCACGCTGATCCCGTCACTGGTGAACGGCGGCGCCGGGCACGTGACCATGCTGCAGCGCTCGCCCACCTACATCGGTGCGCTGCCACTCGAGGACCCGATTGCCAAGCAGGCCAACAAATATCTGCCGAAGCACCTGGCGCACTTCGTGAACCGCTGGAAGCAGATCGGTTACAGCACCGGGCAGTACCAGCTCGCCCGCAAGTTCCCGGCCGTGTTCAAGAAGGCGCTGCGCCAGATGGCCGAGCGCCGGCTGCCGGAGGGCTTCGACTACGACAAGCACTTCAGCCCGCGCTACAACCCGTGGGACGAGCGAGTCTGCCTGGCGCCCAACGGCGATCTGTTCAAGGCCATCCGCTCGGGCAAGGCCGGCGTCGTCACCGACACCATCGAGACCTTCACCGAGAATGGCATCAAGCTGACCTCCGGCGAGGAGCTGCAGGCCGACATCATCGTCACCGCAACGGGTTTGAACATGCAGCTGTTCGGTGGCGCGACCGCCAACCGCAACGGCGAGCCGATCGACCTGCCGTCCTGCATGACCTACAAGGGCCTCATGCTGTCGGGCGTGCCGAACATGGCGATCACCTTCGGCTACACCAACGCGTCCTGGACGCTCAAGGCCGACCTGGTGTCCGAGTTCATCTGCCGCGTGCTGAACTACATGGACGCCAACGGATTCGACCGCGTCGAGCCGCAGCACCCGGGCGACAGCGTCGACGAGCTGCCGTTCATGGACTTCACGCCCGGCTACTTCAAGCGGGCCATGGACAGCCTGCCCAAGTCGGGTTCGGAAGCGCCGTGGAAGCTCAAGCAGAACTACTTCTTCGACATGCGGACCATCCGGTACGGCAAGGTCGACGAGCAGGCGCTGCAGTTCACGAAACACCGTGCCGCAGTGACGGTTTGATCCGTCAGACGAGAAAAGCCCCCACCTCACGGTGGGGGCTTTTCCGTGTTGATGTCACGGTGTGACGACGACGATGCCGTCCTCGTCACAGTAGGCGATGTCACCCGGGACGAAGGTGACGCCGCCGAAGGTCACCTCGACATCGCGCTCGCCGGCGCCGGTCTTGGTGCCCTTGCGGGGGTTCGTGCCCAGCGCCTTGATGCCGACGTCGATGGTGCGCAGCGTCGACGCGTCGCGCACCGGGCCGTTGACGATGACGCCCGACCAGCCGTTGTCGTGCGCGAGGCCGGCGATGATGTCGCCGACGAGGGCGGTGTGCAGTGATCCGTCGCCGTCGACCACGAGGACGCCGCCGTCGCCCGGCGTCGACAGGATCGACTTGAGCAGGGCGTTGTCCTGGAAGCACTTCACCGTGGTGATGCGGCCGGCGAACATGGTTCGACCGCCGTAGTTCTGCAGCTGCAGATCGCAGCTGCGGACATCGGGATAGATCTCGTCGACGAGGTCGGCAGTGGCGCGGGGTTCGATGGTCACCCGCCGATTATCTCAGGGCGCGGAGTCAGCCGGCGGCGCGGCGTCGGGCCAGCAGCACGACGAGCAGGGCCAGAACGCTCGCGACGATCACCGCGGTGACCGGCACCTGCGAGCGCTGCGGCACGGGCGGAGTCAGGTCGAGCACGGGCAGCGGTGCGGGCGCGGGCGCCCCGGGAGCGGGCGGCTGGGGCGCCGGCGCCTCGGAAGCCGGGGGTGCGGGTGGCCCGACCTTCGGTGGAGCCTTCTTCGCCGGGGCCTTCTTGGCCGGCGCGGTGGTTGCGGCCTTCTTGGCGGGCGTCTTCTTCGCCGGCACCTTCTTGGCGGGCGTCTTCTTGGCCGGAGCCTTCTTCGCGGGCGCCTTTTTCGCGGGCGTCTTCTTGGCCGGCGTCTCCTTCGGGGGGACGCCGGGTTGCGACTCCTCGTCGGGGGACTTCTGCTCGTCTGCCATGCGGGTGCTCCTCCGGGTGGGTCAGGACACCCCGAGGCGGGCCAGGACGTCTGCGTCGATGCCGTCGAGCTGGCTTTCGATGGCGGCGTGCGCGGTCCGCCGCTGCGGCGCCGGCATGTTCTCCGCCGCCGTCACCGCGGCGGACAGATCGGCGAGCTTGCTCGACAGCGTCGCCACGAACTGCTTGGTCTCGGCGTCCTTGGGCTTGTTCTCGGCGACCTGGCGCAGCGAGCGCTCCGCACCGGCGATCCGGGCGGACAGCGCGCCGCCGGCACCGGAGAACTGCCCGATCTGGCTCAGCGGAACACCCAGTTGGTCCGCGCGGCGCTGGTCGATGAGACCGCGCGCGGCAATCGCGGCCCGGTACGCCACGGGCACGACAACGGGGGTGAGGATTCGCGACACCATCAGCAGCCGGCGAATCTTGGTCGGCGACAGCAGCTTGCCTTCACGGACCGCCTGCAGCTGCGTTTCAGCAACCTTGAGTGCCATCTTGTCGCTGTCCCGCTGGGCTTTGACGCCGGCCCGGTCCCGTTTCGTTTGCCGACGGCCTTCCGCCTTGATGCGCCGGGCCTCGTTCTTGGCGGACAGCCGTGCCTCGAGTTTCGCCTTCGCCTTGATCGCCTTCGCCTCGGCGCGACGGGTTGCCCGGCTCTTGCGTCGCTTGAACAGGCCCATTCCGGCTGACCTCCCGGTCGTCTCGACACGTGTGCACGATCTTGCTGTGATGGTGACGTCACCTTATCGTCCGTGGGCCGGAATCGGGCATCGGGCCATGGGTCGAATTCCGCCGCAATTCGGGGGTGGAATTTCCCACATTTCTCGCTACTTTATCCAGCAAACAAAGTCCGGCGGCTGTGCGACAATTATTCGGAATTCATCGGAGCGGGTTTTTGATGCCATGAAAGCAGAGGGAACGATGGCGCCACGCCAACGAATAGCTACAGCTGCCGCGCTGATGGCATCTGGGCTGTTGATCGCTGGCCTGGGTGGTGCGAACGCCTTCGCTGATACGGCAGCTTCCGGTAGTGACTCGAGTGGCCACGGTGGCGGGGCTTCTCATGGCGGCACGAAGCCCGGTGGCAGCTCGTCCGCTGGTGGCGGGCACAAGGCCCCGGCGCGGCCGGCCAAGCCGACGGACGGCCAGTCACAGGCGCCGTCGGCCGGGGGCGCCGGTTCTGGGGGCAAAAAGGATAAGCGCGGTGCCTCCGGCGGCGTTGCCAAGAGTGGTTCTGAAGCTGGTGTTCACGACCCCGGCAAAACCGGTGAATCCGGCAAGAATGCGTCTGAAAGCAACGCCCCCAGCAAACAAAATAATGTCACTTCTCCGGGGCGGCCCGAGGATTCTGGAACGTCGAACGCGGCCGCTGGCGAACATCAGCCGTCGGCCGGCTCGTCGACTCAGCAGACCGAAACCGGTACGACGTCCGGCACCACCGCACCCGCGACGACGGGCGGGACAAGCCAACCGCAGCCGGCTGCCGCGACCGGTCCCGCGCCCGCGACCGCGGCGAGCGCCCCCGCCATCCGGTTCCCGAGCCTGCCCAACATCTTGAGCCTGCCGTCGCTCCCGGGTCTGCCCAAGCTGCCCGGCCTGCCCACCGCAGGCGGCGTCAAGCCGGGAAGCGGTTCGGACAGCCCCGCGTCGCCGACCGCGTCACCCACCAAGGCGACGGTCAAGGCGACCCCGGCCGGACCGACCACCAGCATCAACCTGATGGGTCTGACGTTCTCCCTGCCGTCCGCGGCTGTCCACACGTCGCCGACCGGGGCCGTGCAGAGCATCGATCTGACGAAGATCCCGTTGGCGTCGCTGGTGCCGCGACTGCCGAAGTGGGATCAGCTCCCGCAGTTGCCCGACATGTCGAACATCCCGGTGCTGGCGCAGCTCGCCGCGATCCCGGTTTTCGTCCTCGCCCACATCGAGCCGGTCTATGACTTCGTCGCAGGGCTCACCAACGCGACGCTCGACGCCGCGACGTCGCTGCCCTTCATGCAGACGTCGCTGTCGATGCTGAGTGCCCAAGTCGTTCCGACCATGAACCTGAACGTCGGGCGCCCGAACCGCATGCCGATGCCGGCTGCGGGCCTACCGCTGGCGCCGGTGCTGGATACGCCGGCGTTTCCCGCGCTGAAGCTCGACAACCCGGTCGTCGTCAGCGCCCCGGCAGAACTCCCGGCGGTGCGGTCGCCGCAACCGACCACGTTCGGCACCAAGAACGAGATCATCGCTGAACCCGCGTTCCGCGCCGGATATCCTGACTACCTGCGTGCAGCCGGTCTCAGCGAGGTGGCCGCGGTGGCCGTTCCCGGCTTCACCGGCATCCTCATCCTGACAGGCGCGGGTGGCCTGGTCGGCTACCGGCAGGCGCGCGCTGGTCACGTGGTCCGCCGCAGCGGCACTGCACGATTTATGACCTGAGGCAATGGGTCTGCGGCACAATTGATGGCAACCGTGCCAATCGCAGCGAAAGGGGGTTCGGCATGCCCGCGAGCCGCCGTGTCACACGCGCAGTCAATTCGGTGCTGGATCTTGCCCCGCGACGTGGCGAGGTCTCACTTGCCCGTCTCGTCGAAGCAGTCAGCGAGGACCGTGGCCGCCCGATCGAGGTGACCATGGCCGACCTGCCGCCCGGCGTCTGTGGGCAGTGGCGCCAGTACAACGACCGTGACGTGTTCCTCTTGCAGAAGGGACTGCCGGCCGGTGACCGGACCCTCGCCCACGAGCTCGGCCACCTGGTGCTGGGTCATGAGGGCGTGTCCGTCGTCGAGGCCGCCCGCGACTCCATGGAGCTGGCCAGTTCCGATCTCATCGGCTACATGCTGAATCAGCGGACCGGCTGTATGGGGCCGGCCGGTGAGGAAGCCGAACAGGAAGCCGAAGATTTCGCCGCGTTGCTCATCCACCGGCTGGGCCGGCTGCCTTCTGACCGCTCCTCGATCGTCCAGATCCGTCTCGGCGAGGCGTTTGGTTGATCATCTGGGTTATCGCCGGCCTGCTCGGCCTGGCGACCGGCCTGCGTATCGGTTGGGCGCTGGTCAACAAACAGTCCCTCGTCAGTGCCGCGATGATCGTCGCGCTGGGCAGTCTCGGCCTGGTCGCGGCACTGAACTGGGAGCCGCTCACGCTCCTGCTCGACACCATCCTGCATTGGCCGAACGTGTCCAGCATGCTCAGCCAGGTGGCGCTGATCGCGTGTGCCGCAGGCAGTTGCGTGATGATCACCTCGGCATCGTCGAGTCGTAAACCGCTCGTCATCCGCCGCATCGCCCTGGCCCAGTACGGCGTCGCCGGGGCGATCGCGTTGCTCACCCTGGTGCTGTTCTTCCTGACCCCGCAGCAGCCGGAGATGGCGCCCGAGGAGTACCTGCGCAGAAATCTGGGTTCGGGCGGCAACTCGTTGTCGTGGCTCTTGCCGTTGTTGTACGTGTTGTTGGCGCTGACGCTGGTGGCGTGGGCCGGGGTGCGCAATTCCAACCGCACCCGACGGGGCCGCGCTCTGTTCGTCTTCAGCGTCGGCATCGTGCTGATCGTGCTGGCCAGCGCCTTCATCCTGTTGCGGGCGGTGGGCAGCACTCAACTGGTCGGTGTCGGCGCGGCGGCGACCATTCTCGGCTGCGCCATGCTGGTGGTGGCCGGCGGCTCGCTGCTGCCCAGTGTCGAGGACTGGTTCGGGGCGCGGCGCGAACTGCGGACCATCGCCCCGCTGCTCGCCGAATTGAGTCGCCGCCATCCGAACATCGGGATCGGTGTGCGGCCCCGCGGTCCGCTGCTCTTCCGGGTGGCCGAGCAGATGTCGCTGATCTCCGATGCGCTGTACCTGGAGGCCACCGCCGTCCTGGACGGTGCCGGTGAGGCCGCCGGCTCCGGACGCGTCGACGTGGCGCCGGATGTGCAGGCGCGGCGGGTGGCCAGCTGGATTTACGACGGGCGTAGCAGCCGTCCGAAGGGCGGTTCGCGGACGAAGTTCCCGGGGCCGAGCTGGCTCAGGCAGCCCGCGACGTATTCGGATCGGGAGTGGATTCTGGCGATTGCCGCGCAGTACCGCGAGCTGGATCGGCAGGGTAAGGCGGATGCGCCCGGAACCGCCGCGAAGGCGTCTGTCGGTCGCGTGAAAGCAGTACGACCAGCGGATTAACGGAATCCGCTGGTCGTAATGTGGTCGAGCCCGGTCGGGCTAACCGGTTCAGCTGTCGAGGTTCTCCTGGCGGCGCAGCTCGTCGACCTTGTCGGCCAGGTCCTTCTTGGCTTCGGGGGACAGGCCGACGGTACGAGCGGCAATGCGGCGGATGCCCTCGTCGCGCATGTTGGCGAGCCAGGTCAGTTCCTTGTCGAGCTTCTCGTAGTACTCGTCGTCGGTGAAGTAGGCCGGCTTGATCCGGAAGAAGTTGGCAAGCGCCGCCATGGTCGCGACAGACGGGTTGGTCCGGTTGCCCGAACGCAGCTGCGACAGGTACGGGGCCGACATGGTCACACCCTCGGCCTTGAGTGCAGCGATCACCTCGGCGGATGTGTGGGGGCCGCGTCCGGGCGGGTAGACGGTGTCAAACAGCCGGTTCAGCCGAGCGGCGAACGTCATGCTCATCGGTTATTCCTCCACTTAGCGATATCTGCAGGCGTCAGTGTCACTATTTGCTGACTATCGTAGCGAGAGTTGCGCCGGGAACCAAGTGCAAACCACGGAAAACTCGATCCAGCTACCAAATTTGTCGGCTCAAAAGGCTCCGAGCTGGGGATCTGAGGGTGGATCCCGGTGCCGGCCCGCAGCCTGATGAGGCAAATTTTGACGCGTATGCTATTTTGCCCGAACCTCGACTGCACGTCGCGTCACAGTCGCTGTCGGGCGGTAGACGATTCAGCAATCCGGCGGGGTGGCGCTCGATGTCGTCCGAAGTGTTTGCCATCAGCGTACCGACGATTAACCGGAGCGGCGGGGCTCGGCAACCACGCGAGCCATACGTGGCGCGCCCGAGACCGCCGGCCGGTGACCTGGGGAAATTCTCGGCCTCTTTGCTGTTAACCCACTGTTGGGTCAGGCGGCAAGCAGCATCGCCAGAATGGCGGTGTCCGGATGGCTGATGGGATCGACGCCGACCCTGCTGACCATCGAGGTGATGGTGCCGTCCGCTTCGGCTTCCACCCACGCGGCCCGATGATCCAGTCCCAGGTAAGGCAGTCCAGGCAGGAGCAGGCAGCCGGACGCGGCGCCGCGGCACTCCGGAAGGGACGGCGTCGTCTCGGCAGGCGGGTGAAGCATCAACAGCGCCGTCGGCTGATGGTCGGCGAAATATCCGGGTGTCACTGCTGCTTCGCCAACAACGGGGCCTTCGGCGAGAACGAGGCCGACGGTTCCTGGCTGTGGATGTTCTGGCAGTTCTTCGCGCGTGCCGAAGACGGTGGTCGTTGCCAGCAACCCGGGCAGTGATGCGACACGGACGGCGACCATCAGTAGCTGGGCCCATTCCTTGGTGGAATCCGGCCACCGCCCGGACACCACGAACCCCTTCAATGCGCCGCCGGAATGGAACGGCGCAATCTCGACGGCTTGCCCAGACCTCTCCATGGCTGCCCTCCGGTACCTCGATCAGCAATCAGTCGATACGGCAGTGGATCGCTGATTCCAGGGTGCGGCAGTGACGGGTTAGCACGCAAGATGGCCCGAGTGCCAGAAGTGTCACGTGAGCCGAGAGTGGCTTCCGGCTCGCGCGGGGGGAGCTTCGGTGGTAAACGAGAACGGGGCGCCGCGCACATGCGCGACGCCCCGTTACCGGAAAGCGTGAGATCAGCCGAAGATCAGACCGTTGGTCTTGGTCGTGGCGGCGGCGAAGCGCTCCTGCACGTCGGCCCAGTTGACGACGTTCCAGAAAGCCTTGACGTAGTCCGCCTTGACGTTCTTGTACTGCAGGTAGAAGGCGTGCTCCCACATGTCGACCTGCAGCAGCGGGATGATGCCCAGCGGCACGTTGGCCTGCTGGTCGTACAGCTGGAAGGTCAGCAGACGGCCGCCCAGGCTGTCGTAGCCGAGCACCGCCCAGCCCGAGCCCTGCAGGCCGTTGGCGGCCGCGGTGAACTGCGCGCGGAACTTGTCGAACGAACCGAACTGGTCGTCGATGGCCGCGGCCAGCTCGCCGGTCGGCTTGTCGCCACCGTTGGGGGACAGGTTCTTCCACCAGATCGAGTGGTTGACGTGGCCGCCGAGGTGGAAGGCCAGGTTCTTCTCGTTCAGGAAGATCGCGGCGTGGTCGTCGCCGGCCCGCGCCTCTTCGAGTTTGGCCACCGCGTCATTGACGCCCTTGACGTAGGCCGCGTGGTGCTTGCTGTGGTGGATCTCGTTGATCTGACCGGAGATGTGCGGCTCCAGGGCGCCGTAGTCGTAGTCCAGGTCCGGCAGGGTGTACTCAGCCACAGGATTCCTTCCTTAGATGATCGCGTGCGGGATCAACGACCCTAGTTGGGGTTCGTCCACAGATCCCAGACCACATTGCTCCATCGCTGCGCGCACCGCAAGGACACCCCCGGAACAGGGGTGGGATCGGTGCCTGTTGGGCCTTTAGACCAGAACGATCAGAACGAGCACGACGAGCAGGACCAGCGCGATGATTCCGGCGCGGACACACGCGACGAGTTGGCTGTGTGTGCGGGACGGGAACGCCGATTGCCACTCGGGCGATGCGCCCGAACCCGGACGCAACGGATGTGCCGCCATTGCATACTCCCTGACCTGCCAGAACAACCCTGAGTTCCCGATTTCGAGCGGAGTGAGGATTGTCACAACCCGATGTTGTGACGCCGATCATAACTGTTTGCCGGCGGGACGGGGAAATCGGGCCCCATCGGCGGCGGGCCGGATTTGCGGCCCCGGATTTACTTAGCCCGGCAAGCTTTTTCGCTCACGCCGCGTGTCGGCCTGTTGATCAACGGGGACCAATGGCCCCTTGTTTATCCCCAGTCAATTATGCGTTCGGCGCGCTGTGGCCGGTAAGGCCGTCGGCGGGCCTCCCGTCGCCCTGTGGATGAACCTGTGGAAACTGTGGATAGTTCTGCGATTGCTGTCATGGCGTGCTGTGGTGGCGTGAGCCCCGCCCGTGCCAGCATGTACGCATGGATGATGATGTGCACGTGCCGCAGATCGACGTCGATCAGTTGCCCACCGCGTTCGACTCGGACGCGGTCCTGCTCGACGTGCGGGAAGACGATGAGTGGGCCCGTGGCCACGCCGCAGGGGCCCAGCACATCCCGATGAGCGAGGTGCCCGCCCGGCTGGGGGAGATCGACGGTGATGCCGCGCTGTACGTCATCTGCCATGCCGGCGGCCGGTCGCTGAAGGTCTCGCACTACCTGGCGCGCAATGGGTTCGAGCCGATCAACGTCAACGGCGGGATGCTGGCGTGGGCCGGTGCAGGTCGCGCGATCGTCACCGACGACGGCGCCCCCGGCGCCGTCTGACGGGCCCGTAGGCTGGTTCCGTGATCCAGGTCTGTTCCCGGTGCTCGACGCGTTGGAACGTGCGTGATCGCCAGCGTCAGTGGTGCCCGCGCTGCCGCGGTCCGCTGCTGGCCCCCGACGCGCAGGCGCCGGCCGGGCAGACGAAGTCGGCGCGCGGATACCGGTGGATTGCCGTGCGGCCGGGTCCTGCGCCTAAGCCACGGCGGCAGCGGCCCCCGTTGGGGCCGACCCCGCATTACGACCACATTCCGCGCTGGGGCCTGACCGAAGAGTTCGCCCAGGATCCGGGGCCGCCCGCCGCGCCGGAGCAGACGCATCGCGGACCGTCGACGGCTGTGGTGCAGACGGTCGCGGCCATCACGATGATCGCGCTCGGCGCCGCGGCGTTGATGCATGTCGTGCGCTACGTCCTGCTGCTGATCAACCGCACCGTGCTGCTGAACCCGTGGGTGGCCCTCGCCGGCAGCTGGCTCGGCGTCGCGGCCGGCGTCGTCGCGTTGTTCGCGGTGCTGGCGACGGCGATCGTGCTCACCAACTGGCTGATCGCCCGCCGCGCGGCGGCCTATCACCGCGCCGGCACCACCGAGCCGCGCCGCCGCTGGGTGCTGTGGGTCGGCTGCCTCGTCCCGGTGGTCAACATGTTCCTCGCGCCGGTGTTCGTCACCGAGATGGCCACGGCCGAGAACCGCGTGAATGCGTTGCGCCGCCCGATCGGCATCTGGTGGGCGATCTGGGCCGTGTCGGGTCTGGTCGTCGCGTGGTCCATCGTGGGCATGTTCGCGACGGACCCGCAGGGCATCGCCGACAGCACCGAGGTGACGGTCATCGCGTACCTGATGGGCATGCTGTCGCTGGCGATGGTCCTGCGCGTCTATCACGCCTTCGAACGGACGCAGGCCGACGCACCCGCACAGCGCTGGGTCGTCGTCGACGCGGAGCAGGCCGAAGAATCAGGTGCCCAATCGGCGGTTCCGGTTGAGCCCACAGCGGAGGAACCGGCAGCATAGGACCATGGGCGTGGACGGCACTGGCGGGACGGACGGCACACGCCACAGCTCTTTCGTGGTGGCACACCGTGGCGCATCGGCCGAGCGGCCCGAGCACACGCTGGCGGCCTACGAACTGGCGCTGAGCCAGGGCGCCGACGGCCTCGAATGCGATGTCCGGCTGACCCGCGACGGACATCTGGTGTGTGTCCACGACCGCAAGGTGGACCGCACGTCCAACGGCACCGGGCTGGTCAGTGAGATGAGCCTCGCGCAGCTGCGCGAATTGGATTACGGCGCATGGCATCCCAGCCGGGCCGACGGCGGCCAGAGTTCGGCCGGCCTGCTCACCCTCGACGACCTGATCCGGCTGGCGCTGGACTGGGGCCGGCCGGTGAAGCTGTTCATCGAGACCAAGCACCCCGTGCGGTACGGCGCGCTCGTCGAGAGCAAGGTGCTCGCGCTGCTGCACCGGTACGGCATCGCGGCGCCGGCCTCCGCCGACCTCGCCCGCGCCGTGGTGATGTCGTTCTCGGCGGCGGCGGTGTGGCGGATTCGCCGGGCCGCACCGATGCTGCCGACCGTGCTGCTCGGCGAGACGTCGCGATACCTGGGCGGCAGCGCGGCGACGACGGTCGGTGCGACGGCAGTGGGCCCGTCGATCACCACGCTGCGTGAGCATCCCGAACTGGTCGACCATGCCGCCGCGCATGGGCGTGCGCTGTACTGCTGGACCGTCGACCATTACGAGGACGTGCGCTACTGCGCGGATCTCGGTGTCGGCTGGGTCGCCACCAATCACCCGGGCCGAACCAAGGACTGGTTGCAGAACGGGTTGACGGGCGCGGGCCGGGACACCGGCCAGGACGCCGGGCAGGACGCCTAGGCCTGACCGCCTAGAGGTTGCCGCCGGCGGCCGCGGGCGCGGTCGGGTCGGCAGCACCGGTGCCCGCCAGTTCGCGGGCGACGAAATCCTCGAGATTGAACAGGTTTTCGCCGGCGCGGTCGGCGATCTTCACCAGCGTGGTGATGGTCGCGACCTCTTCGACCTGCTCCTTGAGGAACCACTGCATGAACTGCTCGCCGAGGTAGTCGCCCTCTTCGCGGGCCACGCTGGCCAGCCGGCTGATCTGCTCGGTGACGACGCGTTCCTGGGTGAGTGCGAGCTTGAGCGCATCGGTCGGCGAGGCGAAGGTGTTGCGCACCGGGTCCACGCCCGGGATCTCGACGTCGATGTCGCGATCGAGCAGGTACTTCACCAGCATCATGGCGTGATTGCGTTCTTCGACGGCCTGCGCATAGAAGTGCTTGGCGAGCTGGGGGAGGTCTTCGCCATCGAAGTACACGGCCACCGCAATGTATTGCTGAGACGCGCCGAATTCGCTTCGAATCTGTTCCTGGAGCAGTTGGTGGAATTTCGTTTCGAGGCGTGTCGCGTCGGTCATGAAAGTGAAGATAGTGCAGGTCAAATGGCCTTGTCATGCAAGGTCAACCTAATTCAGGAAAGCATATCCTTACCCGGTGTGACGTATGCAATATCCATTAATTCGAATTGCTGAATGCGAATAGGTAAGGCTTGGCTGACGTGATGGGGAATTCGCCCGGAATTACGCCGGGTGCAGCCAGCCCAAATGGCGGGCGGCCAACGCGTAGCCCACGAACGCCACCGCATCGATCACGCCGTGCCCGATGATCAACGGCCACAACCGGCCGGTGCGCCGCCAGGTGTACCCGAACACCAGACCCATCGCGATGTTGCCGAGTCCGGCGCCGAAACCCTGATACAGGTGGTAGGCGCCGCGCAGCAGAGCCGACAGGACGAGGGACTTGGTCGCCGAGACGTCCAACTGGCGCAGCCGGGTCAGCAGGAACCCGACGACGATGATCTCTTCGGCCCAGGCGTTCGCGAACGCCATCAGCAGCAGCACCGGAATCCGCCACCAGGTGTCGCCGAGCGTGCTCGGCACGACATCCACGCCGATGCCCAGCGCCCGGCCGGCCACGTACAGCCCGAGTCCGGGCAGACCGATCAGCGCGGCCAGGCCCAGACCGCCCAGCAGATCGGGGCGCCAGCGGAAGCGGCCCAGACCGATCGCCGCGGGCCGGAAGCCGCTGCGCCACAACAGGTACAGCGCCAGGAAGCCCCAGCCGACCAGGGTGATGACGGGACTGAGGTTGAGCAGGAAGTCGATGAAGTCGATCGGGGAGCGACGGCGGTTGAGCGCGACCTTCTGCCCCGACAAGCCGAGGATGACGGCCTCGGCCAGGCTGACCACGGCCGTGTAGGCCGACAGGCCGAACGTCACGGCCAGCACCACGGCGATCTCGAGGCGCAGCGCGCGACGTTCGGTGTGTTCCTGCTGCGGCCCGGTCATCGCAGCTACGGTAACCGGCGCTTGTCTAATGCTCGGCGCGCAAGCGGCTCATCGTCCTGATGCTCTTCGCGCAAGCGGCTAATCGACGCCCTCAGATCTTGCGCGCGCGGAGCCCGTTGAGGAACGGGCAGCCCATCAGGGTGCGGATGGCTCGGCTCAGGCCGGTGACGTCGTCGACGGGCTTGGTGAACGGCAGCCGGACGTCATGGTCGCCGTCTTCGCGTTCGATGCGCAGCTGGACGCCGTAGCGGTCCAGACCCAGCGGGCGCACGTGGCCGTGGCGCAGCGTCACCGGCAGCCGGCTGGCGAGCCGGTCGACCATGTCGCGGTGCGCGCTCTCCATGTGCTGCACCCAGTGCGACTCCATGGCGCAGAACGGGTCGGGGCGGGCTTCCAGGAGCGCGCCGACGGGCACCGACTCGGCGCCGGTGGCGTCGGCCACCACGACGGACTCGATCTCGAGGCGGACCAGCGTGTAGGGCGTGTCGGTGTCACCGGCCCCGGAGCCGGTGTTGACCTGCAGCAATGCCGGGTGCGGGTGCTCGGAGGCGATCAGGTCGAGCATGGCCGGGACGCGGGCGGACGGCACATCGTGGAGACGTCCGCGAAACCAGACGAGGGAGCGGACCCGTTCGCGCAGCGGCAGGGCAGCGAGGTCGGTCAGCTCCAGCATGGCGGCGACGCCAACGGCCCCGGCGGCCGTGACGGTGGCGGCGAGCAGGCCCGCGGCCGGCACGGTCAGGGCGACGGAGCCGTCGGCCAGCAGGTGATGCACGGGCGTGGTCGTCGGTGTGACGCCGTCGGCGGCCAGGGTCGCGTCGGCGGCCCGGGCGCACGCGCTGCGGACACGTTCGGCCGTGGTCGGTGCTGCGATTGTCGTCGTGAGGTCGCGCATGTCCCGCCTTCGCTGGTAAGTGAGGTAAGCCTAAGTTAACTATCGCGGGGTGTTGGCGCAAGGCCTATCGAAAGGCCCGCGTCGCGGGCGTCGGCCGACCGGCAGCCAGTAGGGTTGCGGCGTGGCACGCATCGCCTATCTCGGGCCGCAAGGCACCTTCACTGAAGCGGCCATGTTGCAGTTGGTCGCCGGCGACCCGGATTTCGAACCGGTCGCCTGTGACAGCTCGAGCGCGGCCGTGGAGGCCGTCCGGGCGGGGGACGCCGACTACGCGTGCGTGCCGATCGAGAACTCCATCGAGGGCTCGGTGCTGCCGACCATGGACAGCCTGTCGTCGGGCAGCGGAGTGCAGATTTTCGCCGAGCACACGCTCGACGTCGCGTTCAGCATCGTCGTCCGGCCGGGGGTCACCGCCGCTGCGGTGTCGACCATCGCGGCGTTCCCGGTGGCCGCGGCCCAGGTGCGCCGCTGGCTGGCAGACCGGCTGCCGCACGCCACCCTGGTGCCCGCGATCTCCAATGCCGGTGCGGCGCAGCAGGTTTCCGAAGGTCTGGTGGACGCCGGTGTCAGTACCGCGCTCGCGGCCGCGCGGTGGGAACTGGACTCGCTGGCCGACGGTGTGGTCGACGAGCCCAACGCCAGAACGCGCTTCGTGCTCGTCGGCCGTCCGGGTCCGCCGCCGCCGCGCACCGGCGCCGACCGGACATCCGTCGTGCTGCGGTTGCGCAACGAACCGGGTGCCCTGGTCTCCGCGATGACGGAGTTCTCGATCCGGGACATCGATCTGACGCGCATCGAATCTCGGCCCACCAGAACGGAATTGGGCACGTATATCTTTTTCCTGGATTGTGTCGGACATATCGACGACGCGCCGGTCGCCGAGGCGCTCAAGGCGCTGCACCGCCGGGTGGCCGACGTGCGGTACCTGGGGTCGTGGCCGACCGGAGTGGCTGCCGGCGCGGCGCCGCCGGTCACCGATGAGGCAGCGCAGTGGTTGGCGGGGTTGAGAGAGGGGCAACGCGGATGAGTGGCCGTTTGGTTCTGGTGCGGCACGGGCAGTCGGAGGCGAACGTCGCCAAGCGGCTGGACACCCGGCCGCCGGGAGCGGCGCTGACCCAACTCGGCCGGCAGCAGGCTCGCGATTTCGGGATCGACTGGGCGCACCCCGTCGGCCTCGTCGTGCATTCGGTCGCGGCTCGCGCCCAGCAGACCGCCGCCGAGATCGCAGACGGGCTGGGCCTCGATCCGGTCGAGGCGCACGGGATCCACGAGGTGCAGGTCGGTGATCTGGAAGACCGCAGTGACGCGGCCGCCATCGAGCAGTTCGACGCCATCTACGAGGACTGGCAGCGCGGCAAGCTGGATGTCGCCATGCCGGGTGGCGAGACCGGCCGCGAGGTGCTGGATCGGTACGTGCCGGTGCTGACGAACCTGCGCGTGCGCAGCCTCGACGATCACGACTGGGTCGGGGACATCGTGGTGGTGAGCCATGGTGCCGCGATCCGGCTGGTGGCCGCCCACTTGGCCGGTGTGGACGCCGATTTCGCGTTGGAGCATCACCTGCTCAACGCCGAATGCGTGGTGCTCAGCCCGATCACCGACGGCCGGTGGAGCTGCGTGCAGTGGGGTGCGAAGACGCCGCCGTTCTACCCGGGGCACGACCCCGAAGCGCCGCCGGCGCCCGACCCGATGGCCTGACTATCCGGTGGCGCGCAGACCCATCGCGGGTTCTGCGCAGCCACACCCGACCACGTCGCAGTCGATGCGCAGGGTGTGCTCGGATTCGGGTAGCGCGCACATCTCGTCGGTACATTCGGCCGGCAGGCCCACGTGCACGATGACCGTGCCGTGGCAGTGCGCCAGCCCATCCACGCAATTGCGGCAGGTGGTGCTCATGACCTCTGTTGTAGCACCGCGGTCCGACAAAACCGCGGTGCCGCGCGGCTCAGCCCCAGCCCAACTCGTGCAGCCGCTCGTCGTCGATGCCGAAGTGGTGGGCGATCTCGTGGATCACCGTGATGGCCACCTCGTCGACGACCTCCTCCTCGGAGTCGCACATGTCGAGCAGGGCGTCGCGGTAGATCGTGATGGTGTCGGGCAGCGCGCCGGCATAGAAGGAATCGCGTTCGGTGAGCGCGACGCCCTCGTACAGGCCCAGGATGCCGGGATCGTCGGGGTTCCGCGGCTGCACCAGCACCACGACGTTGTCGAGCGCCGCGGCGAGCCGGGGCGGGATCAGGTCGAGCGCGTCGGACACCAGCTCCTCGAACCGCTGCTGCCCCATACGGACAGGCATGGCTACGGCGCGGGCGCGGGCACCACCGGTCCGGGGGGTGCGCCCCCACCCACGGGTCCGGCCGGCGCCGGTGCGGGTGCCTCCTCGAGCGGCGGTCCGTCCAGCGGCGCGCCGAATCCGGGCGGCGGCGCCGGCGCGGGCGGCGGGCCGTTGAGGAATGTGTTGCCCTGCTGCTGCTGAGGGCCGCCGGGGGTGGTGTTGCCGTGCTGGTTGGAGGTGTCGGTCTGGCCGGGCATGTGCTGGTTGCCCTGCGGCGACTGCGACGTCTGCTGGTCGCGCTGGTTCTGGCTCGACTGGCTGGAGGAGCCGGACTGCGAACCCTGCGACGAGGACGACGACGAGGACGACGACGAGCTCTGCGACGACGTGTCCACCGGCGGCTCGACGACCGGGATCGGCGGGAGGTTCAGCCGTTCCTCCGGGATGGCCGGCGGTGCGACGGGCGACTGCCCGTTGATCAGCAGCGGTCCCTTGGCGCTGTTGACCAGCGTCGACCAGCCGCCGTTTCCGAGCGACGAACCGATGCTGCAGGACACCTGCCGGCTGCCGGCGGTCCAGCTGGGCAGCGCGATGGAACTGTAGATCAGCGTCAGTGTGGTGGCACGCAGCTGCACCGGGGCCAGGTACTCGTCGGTGGCCTTGGTGCAGTTGTCCTTGATGTACGCCAGCTGGTCGGGTTCGGCCGGCATGACGTCGTGGTACTTGTCGGCCAGGTTGACCGCGCCGGTGACCTCCATGGCGTGCGGCGCCGAGCAGTCGACCGGAATGTCGATGGGCTGGTTGGTCGCCGGGTCGATGCCGAGGCAGGTGCCGGCCGGCCACACCTTGGACTGGTCGACGTCCGCGACCTTGCCCTTGTAGGCCAGCTGCTGGCTGTTCGGGCCGAGCAGCTGCAGGCCGCACAGCATGCGGCGCTGGCCCTTGGATTTCCAGGCCTTGTCGCCGGACCAGACCAGGCTGACCGCGAACTTGCCGTTGGGGTCGTAGCGCGGGCCGAGGTAGTCGCGCGCCGCGTTCTGGCACTGCTCCTGGCTGATCTGTTTGATCCGGGCGTCGGACGGCGGCGCGGCATCGGGGCCGTATTCACTGCCCGGGAACGTCCGCATGTCCAGGGACTCGGCGACCTCGAAGCGGTGTTCGTTCTTGCAGTCGACGATCTCGACGGCGTCGGGCGAGCGATCCGGCCAGTTCAAGCACTCACCGGGCTTGGCGTGGTCGAGGGTGTCACTGACACGGCCGGCGTTGACGCGGCCCGTGTTGAAGCCGAGTCCGGTCGGACCGAGCGAGCCGTCCGGCATGACGGTGAGGACACCGGCGATGAGCAGTCCGCCGAGCGCGGTGAGGACGAGCGCGCGCTGCGTCCCGGTGGCATGCATGCCATGCATGCGCTGCCGCCAGGTGGTCGTCGTCTTCGGCGCGTCTGGGGGCGTGTCCAGGCCCTGTTCGACTGCCGGGGGTGCGTCCAACATCGGTTCCATTGTGACAGCCGCCGTAGGACGTGTGACAAGAGTTGCAGTTGTACTGTTATGTGGTTGTGCCCGGGCCCCGCTAGAGGCCCTCGACATTCCACGGCCGCGGCGACAAAAGTAGTCTGACGCCCGTGATCGACCTCAAGTTGCTCCGCGAAGATCCGGACCGGGTACGGGCATCGCAACGGTCCCGTGGCGAAGACCCCGGCCTCGTGGATGCGCTGCTCGACGCTGACGCGGCCCGGCGCGCCGCCATCGCCGAGGCAGACACCGCACGCGCCAACCAGAAGGCGGCGAGCAAGCTCGTCGGCGCGGCCTCGCCGGAAGAGCGGCCCGCGCTGCTGGAGAAGGCCAAGGAACTGTCCGCGGCGATCAAGGACATCGAGGCCCGACAGGTCGCGGCCGAAGAGGCGTTCACCGCCGCACACCTGGCGATCGGCAACGTCATCATCGACGGCGTGCCCGCGGGCGGCGAGAGCGACTTCGAGGTGCTGGATGTCGTCGGTACGCCGACGGAGATCGAGAACCCCAAGGACCACCTCGAACTGGGCGAGGCCCTCGGCCTGCTGGACATGGAGCGCGGCGCCAAGGTGTCGGGCTCGCGGTTCTACTTCCTCACCGGCCAGGGCGCCCTGCTGCAGCTCGGTCTGCTGCAGCTGGCCGTCCGGCTGGCCACCGAGAACGGGTTCACCCTGATGATCCCGCCGGTGCTGGTGCGGCCGGAAGTCATGCGCGGCACCGGATTCCTCGGCGCCCACGCCGACGAGATCTACCGTCTCGAGGCCGACGACCTGTACCTCGTCGGCACCTCGGAGGTGCCGCTGGCCGGCTACCACTCCGACGAAATCCTGGACCTGTCCGAGGGTCCGCTGCGGTACGCCGGCTGGTCGTCGTGCTTCCGCCGCGAGGCCGGCAGCTACGGCAAGGACACCCGCGGCATCATCCGCGTGCACCAGTTCGACAAGGTCGAGGCCTTCATCTACTGCAAGCCCGAGGACGCCGAGGCCGAGCACCAGAAGCTGCTCGCCTGGCAGCGCCAGATGCTCGCCATGATCGAGGTGCCCTACCGTGTGATCGACGTCGCCGCAGGCGATCTCGGTTCGTCGGCGGCCCGCAAGTACGACTGCGAGGCCTGGGTGCCGACGCAGCAGGCCTACCGCGAGCTGACGTCGACCTCGAACTGCACCACATTCCAGGCCCGGCGCCTGTCCACGCGTTACCGCGACGAGAACGGCAAGCCGCAGACGGCGGCGACCCTCAACGGCACGCTCGCCACGACGCGCTGGCTGGTCGCGATCCTGGAGAACCACCAGCAGCCCGACGGCAGTGTCCGGGTGCCCGAGGCGTTGGTGCCGTACGTCGGCACCTCGGTGTTACAGCCCAAGTAGAAGAAACCACGTCGGCGGGGGCATGACGGTGGCACAACCGGTGCGGGTGACGGTGCTCGGCCCGGTACGGGCCTGGGTCGGTACCGATCCGGTGGACCTGGGCGCGCGCATGCAGCGGGCGCTGCTCGCCCGGCTGGTGGCGGCCCGCGGGCACACGGTGTCCGTCGACCGGCTCATCCACGACCTGTGGGAAGGCGAACCGCCGCCCAAGGCACTGTCGGCGCTGCAGGTCTACTTCTCGCATCTGCGCCGCGTCCTGGAGCCTGATCGCCAGCGCCGGGCACCGGCCCGCATCCTCGTCAGCGCCGCGCCCGGATACTGCCTGCGGCTGCCGGACGACGCCGTCGACGCCTGGTACTTCGAAGCGAAAGTGACTGCGGCGCAAGATGAATCAGACCCACGGCGGCGCGCCCAGCTGCTCGACGAGGCGCTGGCGGGCTGGGCCGGTGAGCCGTTCGCGGGGGCCGGTGACGCCTTGTGGGCGGTGCCGGAGGTGGCACGGCTGACCGAACTCCGGTCGGCCGCGGTGGAAAGCCATGCCGCCGCGCATGTCGAGCTCGGTCGGTACGGCACCGCGGTCGCGGCGCTGGAAGGACACGTCGCCGCGCATCCGGGACGCGAAGGCGCGGCCGCAGTCCTGGCGACCGCCCTGTACCGCACCGGTCGGCAGGCCGACGCGCTCGAGGTACTGCGGCGCACCCGCGAGCACCTGATCGACGAGCTGGGCCTGGAGCCCGGCCGCGCGCTGCGCGATCTCGAGCGCGACATCCTGCGGCAGGCCGACCATCTGGAACCGTCGCGGCCCGCGCCGGTCCGGGCGACGGCGCCGGAGGTCCCGGACGCGGCGCCGCGCGAACCGGCGGGCCTCGTCGCGTACGGCCGGGCCGAGGAGCTCGCAGCCATCGACGCCGCGGCACGCAGCGTCGCCGCCGGTGTCAGTGCGGTGCTGTGGATCGGCGGCGAGGCGGGCTCCGGCAAGACCACGCTGGCCGCGGCCGCCGCGGCCCGGTTGCGCGCGGCAGGCTGGCGGACCGTGCACGGCCGGTGCCAGGAGGTCCACGGCGCGCCCGCGGGCTGGGCGTGGACCGAGGTGCTCCGGGAGCTGGGCGATGCGACGGATCAGGACCGGCAGGCGCTGGCCCCGCTGCTGCACGACCGCGCCGCGGCCGAGCAGGGCACGTTCTGGCTCGGGCAGGCGGTCGCCGACGCTCTGAGCGCCGTCGCCGAGCAGCAGCCGCTGGCCGTCGTCCTCGACGACCTGCACCGCACCGACGGCCTGACGCTGGAGCTGCTGCGGCTTGTCGCCGACCGCACCCAGGACCGTCGCGTCCTGGTCATCGCGACGTACCGCCCGTCGGAGGATCGCGGCGAACTCGAGGTGGCGCGGGCGGCGCTGACGGTGCACACGTCGGCGCACCTGATTCTCGGCGGGCTGGACGCCGCGGCCACGGCCGCCGTCGCCGCCGACTGCGGACTGACGACCAGTGGCGAGGCGCTGCGCCTGCTGCGCGAACGCACCGGCGGCAACCCGCTGTTCGTGCGGGAACTGGCCCGGCTGATGGCCGCCGAGGGGCCCGACGCGGTGTGGGCGTCGGTGCCGGTCGGCGTGCGCGATGTGCTGCGGCGCCGGCTGGCCCGGCTGCCCGGCCCGACGGTCACCGCGCTGCGTCAAGCGGCCGTGCTGGGCCGCGACATCGATGTCGACCTGCTGGCCGAACTGGGCCGCAGTGACCCCGACGATCTGCTCGACGCGCTGGAACCGGCCGTGCTGCTGGGCCTGCTCGACGAACCGACGCCCGGCCGGCTGCAGTTCGCGCACGGGCTGGTCCGCGACACCCTGTATGAGGACACCTCGAAACTGCGGCGGTCGCGGTTGCATGCCGCGGCGCTCGAGCTGCTGCGCGCGCCTGGTCGCTCGGTCGATCCGGCCGCGCTGGCCCACCACGCCGTCGCGTCTGCGACCGCGGAAACCGCTTCGGCGGCAGCCGATTTCGCCACCGCCGCTGCTCGGGACGCGGGTTCGGTCGGGGCGCATGCCGAAGCCGCCCGGCAGTGGCGCGCCGCGGTCCAGATGCTCGAACTGGCCGCCAGCCGGCAGCTGGCGCCGAGCGTGGCGATGCTGGACCAGGACATCGAGGTCCGCTGCGGCCTGATCGCCGCGCTAGCGCAGTCCGGCGACGCCGTCACGGCGCGCAGTGAGATGAAATGTGCGCTGCAGCTGGTCTCGGGCCGGTCGCGTGACGACCTGGTGGTGCGCATCCTCACGGCGTGGGACACCCCGCTGGTGTGGCGCGACCGCGAGTACGACGAATCCGACGGTCAGATGATCGGGCTGCTGCGGCACGTGCTGGCCGGCGACGTCTCTGCGGCGGACCGCATCCGGCTGCTCAAGGCGCTTTATGTCGAGCTGGAGGGCAACGACCCGGAGGGTGCGCTGGCCGCCAGCACCGAGATGCTCGCGCTGGCGCGGCAGGTGTACGCCGACGATCCCGGAGCGGGCCGCCTGCTGTGCACCGCGCTCAACGTGCACGCCTTCTGCGCCCTCGGCCCCGACCTGGACGGCGAGCGCGACGTGCTCGCCGCCGAACTGCTGCAGACCGCGGAGGCCGCCGAGCAGGCCGACTACCAGGCGGTGGCGCACTGGCTGCTGTCGCTGGCCGCCGGCAACCGGTCCGACCTGGCGACGGCGAAGCGTCACGTCGACCTCGCGGTGGCGCGCGCGAGCACCGGCCAGCTGGTCCATCTGCTCGGCGTGCTGGGGCTGTTCCAGGCCCGGATGTACCTGCTCGCCGGCCGGTTGGAGGAGGCGGTGAGCGCCTACACCGACCTGGCCGCGCGGATGGCCGAAAACGGCGCTGCCAACGGCGCCAAGCTGGCGATGGTCGGCCGGGTGACTGGGGAGTTCTGTCTCGGCGACCTGGGCACCCTGGCCGACGAGCTGGTGTTCTTCTACCGCGAGATTTCGGTCGCCGCGTTGGACGCGGCGGTGCTGGCGCTGGTCGCGCGGGGCCGCGAGGCCGAGGCCCGGGCGCTGTGGCCGGACCGCAAACCGATCGAGCGGGCCTATTTCTGGGTGCCGTTCACCGTGCTGCGCGTCAATGCCGCGGTCGCAATGGGTGACCTCGACGAGGTGCGGGCCCGGGCCGCCGAACTCGAGCGCTACTCCGGCAGCATCGCCGGGCTCGGAGTCGACGGGCTCATGGTCGGGCCCGTCGACGACGCGCTGGCCGCGGCCGCCGATGCGCTGGGCCGGCCCGACGAGGCCCGCGCCTACCGCAAGGCCGCCGACGCGCTGCGGTCCCGGCTCGCCGCCGAGGCGTTGAGTTTCATCGACTAGCCGGCCAGGGCCTCGTACCGGCTCTCCGCGAGGTCGCCGAAGACGGTGCGCACGACGCGCCGGTGCCGGAACATCAGGACCGCCAGAAACGCCCGCAACCCGATGCTCAACTTGCCCGCCATCGAGGCGCGCTCGTCGTCGGTCATCACGGCCAGTGAACGCGGGCCGTCGAACGACATCCGGCTGCCGGCGCGGGCGGCTGCCTCCACGTCCTCCCAGTCGTCCACCGATACGTGCTCGGTGATCAGCGGGAACAGGTCGAATTCTTCGTCGTTGATGTGTTCGGTCAGCAGCGCGGTGAGTTCGGCCAGTTCGAACGCCATGAGGAACGCGACCTTGCGGTCACCGTTGGACAGCCGGAACGCCGCGGCGCGCGCCCGCAGCTGATCGAGGCGCGGGTCCAGCGCGGCGTGGTCGTCGGTGAGTTCGCTCAGGTCGAGGTGAGCGCCGACGCTGGCCTGGATCACCGGCCACAGCACGGTGTCCTCGGTGCTGTGGTGGTGATGGATCGAGTCGCACAGCATCTCGATGTACTGCGAGATGGCGCGAGCCCGGGCGGGCGTGCAGATGACGTCGCGGTCGCGCACGGCCTTGGCCAGCTCGGTGAGCCGGACCAGGTCGACGAGCATGGCGCGGTGCGCCAGCCTGATGCCCAGCAGGTCGGGCTTGGGCTCGCCGGCCTGGCGGGGTGCGACGCTGACGGCGGGGACGGAGGTGGGCACAGCAGACTCCTCGTGATCGGTTGCGCACAGCGTGGTGCCCGTGACTTAAGCGCGACTTGGTTGTGGCTTGTCGGTGCTGGTCACGGCCGCAGTAGGGTGGCAGCCATGATCGATCTCGACCTGGACGACATGCGTGGCTGGTTCGGCTTCGGGGTGGCGGGCAATTTCGCCGGGCACCTCGAACAGGCCGGGGAGGCAGTCGATTTCGTCAACGTCCGGTCCGAGGGCGGGGCACCCAAGGGCATTTTTCCGTGGTACGCGCCGGGCAGCGATACGTTCCTCGGCGAGTTCCCGCTGTCCACCGATGCGGTGCAGCTGCCGGTCAGTGACACCCCGCTGAACCTGCAGATCGAGCCCGAGGTCGGGCTGGCGTGCGAGGTGTCGTGGTCGGGCGACCGGGTGGTCGGGCTGCGGCCGTTCGCGCTGGGCGCGTTCAACGACTGCTCGATCCGCCGGCCCAACGCGCCGAAGATCAGCCACAAGAAGAACTGGGGTCCGGCATCCAAGGGGGTGGCCCCGCAGTTCTTCGCCATCGACGACCTGAGCCCCGACGGTCCGACGTCGTCGCTGCGGCTGGCGAGCTTCCTGGACGACGGCAGCGGCGTCGAGCAGGCGTACGGCCAGGACAGCCCGCTGCTGGGCTACTCGTACTACGGGACACAGCTGCTGGACTGGATCGTGGACCGCCTGGCGAACCAGAAGGGTTCGGACGACACACCTTTGGAGGATGTCGGCGCCCTGATGGTGGCGAGCGGTCACCCGAGGAATCTGCTCGTCGGCATCGGCGCGACGCGCTACACCGAGCTGGGGGAGTCCACCTACCTCAAGCCGGGCGACCGGGCGATCGTGCGCGTGTACGACACCGCCTCCGACGACGTCTCGGAGTTGCTGCAGACGGTGCGGACCGCGAATTAGCCGGGTTCACCTCGCCGGTTTCGGCGTAGCATTGGTGCACGTCGGGGCCATCGGCCGGAGGTGTCCATGATGTTCGACTCGACCCGCTCTCTCGTCCTCGCGTCCACGGTGATGCTCGCGTTGGGCTTCAGCGCTGCTGTGGCCGCCGCCGATCCACCTGCCCCGGGTACCCCGTGCGGCCAGGACAAGGTGATCACGTCCATCAACACCTGCGAGCCGCTCAACTCGTCCTGCACCGGCTACGACGGCATGCTCATCGGCCGCGTCGCCGCGGACGGGCGGTGCGTGATTCCGGGGCTCGACGGCACCAGGTGGTAGCAGCCGCCATTTGGTCACTGTCGGCGAGCGGCCTGCTCTCCCAGTAACTCGTCGAGCGTCGCCAGAAACTCCTTGGGCCGCAACGGGGTACAGGCCGGCGCCGGGGTGGTGCCGACGACGTCGAGGGTCACCAGCGTCGACTTGATGGGCCGCCAGATGTCCAGCGGCAGCCAGCGGCGCGGGTCGGTGCCGCCCCAGATCAGGAACCGGTCCATGATGAAGCCGAGCGACTCGGCCTTGTAGCCACGGACCGCGCTGAGCGGGATGATCTTCGACGTGCCCGACGGAAAGTGGTAGCGGCGCAACGTGATCGCCTGCCGGTCCAGGAAGATCTGGCCGTCGTCGTAGTGCGCGTCCGGGCGAGCGCCGGACCGGGCGCTCGTCACCGCTTGGCGCTCCGCAACTCATGACCCTTGGAGGTCAGGCAGCGGCCGTTGTCCAGGTTCCACTGCCAGCCGTGCAGATTGCAGGTCAGTGTGTTGCCCTCGACGATCCCGAACTTCGACAGGTCGGCCTTCAGGTGCGGGCACCGGCGCTGAATTTCGTAGCCGCCCAGCTCGATCGACGCCGAGGTGTCGTGCGCCTCGGCGAACCAGCCGTCGGCGTAGGCGATGCGCTCGTCGGTCAGGCACTTGAAGAACGTGTACAGGTACTCGTTGTAGCCGCCGACCCGCCACGCCTGGAACCGGGTGGACAGGAAGATGGTGTTGACCCAGTCCGGCTCGTCGTCGCGCAGCACGGTGCGCACCAGCTCGGGTGCGATGCCGAAGCCGTAGCGGAACTTCTCATCCGGAATCGCTTCCCGCACAGCCCGTTTCGGAAAGTCCAGGACCACGGTCTGAGATTCGACCCCAGTGCCGATCCTCAATTCAACCGGATAGCCGATGCCGTCGCAGATCTGGTCGCTCTGCACCATGATCGGTTCGAACTTGGCGCGCAGTGGCTCCAGCAGCGAATCGCCGGAAGCCGGTGCCCAGGAAGCCTTTTCGACAGCCAGCACGGGCGCCATGCGCTGCGCGTAGGCCTCGATGTAGGCGGCCTTGCCGGTGGTGAAGATCGCCTCGGCCTCGGCGTCCGGAATGGGGTGCACAAGCGAGTCGAGCGCCGACCCGGTGAACGTCGCCACGGTGCCCGGGATCATCAGCAGCCCACCGTTGTGGCCGTGGCTGCGCAGCTGGTCCAGGAACACCGCCTGGTCGGGGAAGATGTTGGCCGGATCGTCGTGATCGTCGTTCAGCCAACGCAATTCGGGATCCAGGAAGCATGGCGGCCCGGCCGACGGCACCACCCAGGTGGCGCCGACCTGCGCGATGTACTGGCGACAGCGGTCCATCTGGCGCTGCCGCTTCTGGGTGCCGAAGGCCTCCTTGGCCCGGGCCGGCATGTCGTAGACCATGGGGTACCAGATGGCGCCCGAGTACTGCAGCATGTGCACGTCGACGTCACCGAACTCGGTGGCCACCATGTCCAGATCGATCGGGCGGGCGTCGTTCATGTTGAACGCGACGGTCTCGCCGTCGGACACCACGAGGCCCGAGTCGCCGATCGGGCCGTCGGCCGGGGCGCGCAGGGCGATGATCATGATGTCCAGATCACCCTTGGGCCCGCTGACGCGGTGCTTCACCGAATCGGTGGTCTCGAAGAATTTGTGGAAGCCCAGGGCCTCGAGCTCGCGACGCAGGTCCGGCACCGGGTAGTCGGGCAGCAGCACCGTCGCGTCCTTGTTGACGTGCGCGCGCAGGTGCTCCGGGTCGAAGTGGTCCTTGTGCAGGTGGCTGACGTACAGGTAGTCGCAGTCGCCGAGCGCATCCCAGTCCAGCCGGCTGTTGTCGGGGAACGGGAACCACGACGCGAAGTAGGCAGGGTTCACCCACGGGTCGCAGAGAATGCTGCCCGCGGCGGTATCGATCCGGAATCCGGCGTGTCCAACGCTTGTGACCTGCACAAATGCCCCTTTTGGCGGTGACGAGTTCGCCAGCGAGTCTAGCTGGATTCCGGAGCGTCCCAGAGCGAGCGGTAGTAGTCGATGCGTTCGTCGTCCCGCGCCACCCCGTAGGCGTCCAGCAGGGCGGCCTCGTAGTTGCCGGGGTAGTTCCAGTCCAGGGACATGGTGGCGATCGCGAGGTCGGCCCACCGGTCGGCCACCCCGAGGTCCCCGATGTCGACGTGCCCGACGAACGCGCCGTCGTCGCTCATCAGGGTGTTCGGCGAGCACGCGTCACCGTGGCAGACCACGAGGCGGTCCGGATCGGGGACGTCGACGACCCAGGAGGGCCGCCCGAACGGGCAGTCCGCGACGGGCAGCGCGTCGTGCATGGCCCGCAGGCCGGCCCCGATCGCGCGGGCCGC
Organism: Mycobacterium sp. SMC-21; assembly: GCF_045310825.1. NCBI lineage: Bacteria > Bacillati > Actinomycetota > Actinomycetes > Mycobacteriales > Mycobacteriaceae > Mycobacterium > Mycobacterium sp. SMC-21. Next base: position 301,972 of record NZ_JBJIAO010000004.1, read on the forward strand.
GGTCTCGGGATCGTCGGACCACAGCGGGTCGACGGCGGAGCGGCCGGGCAGGCCCGCGGTGTGCAGCCAGCCCGGTCCCGCGCCGAGCACGCGCGGGACGGCTATGTACCGGACGGCCCAGCGCAGCCGGACGGCCTCGTCGGTCAGCAGCGGCGCGTGCTCGGCGGGATAGGTCTTCACGTACTCGGCGCCGGCGCCGATGGCGAACGTCACGCCGCCGAGTTCGTTCTCCCAGACCGCGGTGACGGGACGGCCGGCGGCGAGGGTGTCGACGACGTCGGGAACAGGTACGGGTCCGCTGGGGAAGGTCACCCACCCGACCTTTCCACGCACGGTACCGACGGTCCGCACTAGGCTGATCCCCGTGGAACCGGTATATGGCACCGTGATCAAGCTGGCGCGCACGGTGTGGCGGGCGCAGGGTCTGACCTTCACCGTGACGGGCGCGGAGAACCTGCCGGTCAGTGGCGGCGCGGTGGTGGCGATCAACCACACCAGCTACTTCGACTTCACGTTCGCCGGGCTGCCCGCCGTCATGCAGAAGCGCGGCCGCAAGGTGCGGTTCATGGCGAAGAAGGAAGTCTTCGACAACAAGTACGGCGGCTGGCTGATGCGCAAGATGCGCCACATCCCCGTCGACCGCGGCAGCGGCGCGGACTCCTACGCCGAGGCGGTCAAGCAGCTCAAGGCAGGCGAGCTTGTCGGCGTGTACCCCGAGGCCACCATCAGCCGCAGCTTCGAGATCAAGGCGTTCAAGTCGGGCGCGGCCCGCATGGCCATCGAGGCCGACGTGCCGATCGTCCCGCACATCATCTGGGGTGCCCAGCGGATCTGGACCAAGGGTCATCCGCGCAACATGCGCCGTCCCAAGGTGCCCATCTTCATCCACGTCGGTGAGCCCATCTACCCGACGCTGCCCGCCGCCGAGCTGACGGCGCTGCTGCACGCCCGCATGCAGCACCTGCTGTCGGAAGTCCAGGACCGCTACCCCGAACATCCCGCGGGCGAGTTCTGGGTGCCGCACCGGCTGGGCGGCGGCGCGCCGACGCTGGCCGAGGCCGACCAGATGGACCTCGACGAAGCCCGCGAGAAAGCGGCGCGTCGGGCGGCGCGGCAGGCGGAAGGGGCGCCGGAGTAGCGCCATGGAGCCAGTTTTCCGCGGCATCGAGATTGCCGCCAAGGCGGCCGTCGCCGCCACGGGAACCCGGATCACTTACCAAGGGCTGGAACACATTCCGGATACGGGCGGTGCGGTGATCGCGATCAACCACACCGCGTACGTCGACTTCTTGCCGGCCGGGTTGGCCGCCACGCATCGGCGGCGCCGGGTCCGCTTCATGCTCAAGGCCGAGGTGCAGCAGGTGCCGATGGGCAATTTCCTGGTCAAGCGCGCCGGGCTCATCCCCGTCGACCGCAGCTCCGGTGGCGACGCATATCCCATCGCCGTCGAGCGACTGCGCGCCGGGGAACTGGTCGGGGTGTACCCGGAGGCCACGATCAGCCGCAGTTTCGAGCTCAAGGAGTTCAAGACCGGCGTGGCGCGGATGGCGCTCGACGCGCAGGTGCCGATCATCCCGGTGATCGTCTGGGGCGTGCACCGGATGTGGACCAAGGATCACCCGAAGCGGCTGGGGCGCAAGAAGATTCCCGTCATCGTTCGGGTGGGTGCGCCGATCGAGGCGAGCGGTCCTGTCGCGCAGGTGATGGCGACGTTGCAGCAGACGATGACCGAGCAGTTGCACGCCGTCCAGGAGGAGTACCCGCACCCGCCGGGTGAATACTGGGTGCCGAGCCGATTGGGCGGCGGCGCCCCGACGCCCGAGGAGGCCGAAGTGCTGGAGAAGGCCGAGCGGGCCCGCCGGGCAGCTGGGGGCCGGTGATGCTGCCCGCACTGATTGCCACCGACGTCGACGGCACGCTGCTCGACACCCATGAGCGGGTGACGCCGCGGACGCGCGCCGCCGTGCAGGCCGCCGTCGCGAACGGCGCGAAGTTCGTGCTCGCCACCGGCCGGCCGCCACGCTGGATTCCCCCGGTGGTCGACGCCCTGGGACTGTCGCCGATGGCGGTGTGCGCCAACGGCGCGGTGCTCTACGACTCCGCGGCCGACCGGATCGTCTCGGCCCACACCCTGAGCCCGGATGCGTTGGGCGAGTTGGCCGAGATCGCCACCCGGGTGATCCCCGGCGTCGGGCTGGCGGTCGAACGGGTGGGCCGCACCGCGTTCGACGAGTCGATGCCGCAGTTCGCGAGTTCGCCCGGCTACGAGCATGCCTGGCACAACCCGGACAACACCGAGGTCTCGGTCGAGGACATGCTCAGCGTGCCGGCGGTGAAGCTGTTGATCCGCAAGGCCGGCGCGCACAGCGCCGATCTGGCCGCGGCGCTGGCGCCGCACGTCGGCGTCACGGGTGACCTGACCTATTCGACCAACAACGGGCTGATCGAGGTCGTGCCGCTGGGCATCAGCAAGGCGACGGGCGTCGCCGAGATCATCCGGCCGTTGGGCCTCACCGCCGAGGACGTCGTGACGTTCGGCGACATGCCCAACGACATCCCGATGCTGACCTGGGCCGGGCTGGGCGTGGCGATGGGCAATGCGCATCCGGAGGCCCTGGCGGCCGCCGACGAGGTCACCACGACCAACAGTGACGACGGGGTGGCCCGGGTCCTCGAACGCTGGTGGCTCTAGTCCGAGCCCGCTAGCTCTGCATCTCGATCCGGCTGAACCGCTCGAGCTGCACCGGCTCCTGCTTCGGCGGCGGCGGAAGTTCTTGTGGGACACCGTCGATGACGCGCGTCACGGTGCCGTTCTCGCGGTCGAAGTTGAGGGTGCCGTGCTGGAAGTTCTGCACGATCCACTGGGGTTCGGCGATCTCGCCGCTGGTGGGCAGCCCGAGGGCGCCGCGTTCGAAACCCAGTGCGCCCCAGGCGTCGTACAGCGCTCCGGTGAGCGGCTGGGCGCCGGTGTTCGGCGACCAGTACATGGCGCCGTGGTCGAAGGTCGCGTAGCGGGTGTGACCGTCGGCCGCGGCCTCCGGTGAGGTGGCGACACCGAGAGGGCCGGACGCCCCGCCCATCGCCTGCCACTTGTCGAAGATGGCGCCGCCGCGCAGCATGTCCATCGCGCTCAGGGCGCCGGGCGGCGCGGTGAAAGAGGCTGCGATGTCCCGCAATTCGCCCATGGCGGCATAGGCGGCGTTACCCGGGCAGTCGGTGTTGCCGACATCGCGGTGGGTGAAGATCGTCGGCAGCGTCGGCGTCGCGCCGGCGGGGAAGTGGGTGAACGAGCCGCCACCCGACGTCAGCACCACGCTGCCGAGGGGGTTGACGTGGTCCAGGCTCAGCCGCCAGCCGATGAGCCGGCCGGTCATCTTGAGCTGCAACGGCGTCGGGGGCACGGCGTCGAAGTCACCGAGCATGGCCACGCCCCAGGTGTCGACGTTGAAGCCACCGGTGTGCGAGCCCTCCACGGGTCGCGTCATGCCGCCGAACCGGCCCTCGAAGACCTGTCCGTACTTGTCGACCAGGGCGTTGTAAGCGATGTCGCACCAACCCAATTCGCGGGTGTGGTACTCGTAGATCGACCGGACGATGCCCGCGGAATCCTCGGGCGCGTAGTCGTTGCTGCCTGCGGTGTGGTGCACGATGGCCGCGCGCACGCCCGGGTCGTAGACCGGTTGTCCGCAGCGGACGCTCTCGTTGGCGCCCCACTGGGCGCGGCTGATGATGTTGGGCGGCTGGTTGGGCGCCGACACCGCGGTCGGCTGGAACTGCACGTCCGCGGGTGCCTCCGGCGGGCTGATGAGCACCGCTTTCATGCTGGGGCCCAACGGCTTTTCGACGTCGACCGGGCGGTATCCCAGGCCGGGGCCCTGCGGCCGGTCGCCGGCCGGCGGCGTGGCGGCGGCTTCGGCGGGCCGGGTCACCGCGATCTGGACGGTGTTGGTGCGGCCGACGAACACGGGTTCGGTGCCGCGCGTGGTGGCATGCGCTTCCCCGACGCCGTCGGGCGCCTCGACCTCGTACCAGGGGCCCCAGGTTCCGTCGGCCTTCTGGGCGCGCACGCGCGCCGAGGTTCCGGTGAAGTCCGACGCCGTGAGGGCGACCAGGGAGAAGGGCGTGTCCTGGTGAATTTCCCGGACGGTCTGTCCGCCGCCGACGCCGGCCAGTGGCTGCGTGTGGAGCTCGGGTGCGGACGGTTTGTCGTCGGTCAGGCCGGGGATGCCGGGGATGCCGCTGACGGCCAGCGGCACCATCACGACGGTCGCCGCCAGGGCGGACAACAGTATTGACGGTGCGGGACGACGGCGCGGCACAGCGCGAATGTTACGTATGTGTCAGGTGTTACCCGTGTTTCGACACGGATTACTGGGCTGTCAATTCTCTGCAAGACGCCGCAACGGCACCGCAGAGCCTTGTGGCTTCTGCGGTGCCGTCTCGGTTACAGGTCTTCAGTTGTGTATGACAGATGTCACGCGGGGGCCGGCAGTGCCGGTGCGGCCGCAGCGGCTGCCGCGGGGGCGGCCTGGGCGGACTTCACCGCTGACGTGATGGCCGGCACGACCATGCCCTTCAGCAGGTCGATCGCCTGCGTCGCACCCAGCTGGTTGGCCGCGCTGGTCAGGTCGCTGATCAGCCCGCCGCCACCGCTGCTCGGCGCCGCGCCGAGGCCGAGGCCGTCACCGCCACCCAGGCCGACCGACGGGTCGCCGAGGATGGGGTAGCTGCCACCGAGGCCCTGGCCCGGGCCGAGGCCCAGGCTCGCGTTGGGATCGGTCATGGGCATGCCTGCGGTGCCGAGGCCCGCCGGGCTCGCGCTGATCGACGGCGTCGTCAGACCCGTGGCGTTCAGGCCGGGAGCGGTCAACCCGGGCGTGCTCACGCTCGGGAGGGTCGCGCCCTGGGTCGTCAGACCCGCGCTGGGCAGGGCGCCCAGGCCCGGGGTCAGCGATGACGGGCTGGTGGCGCCCAGGCCGGTCGGCGGGGTCAGGCCGGGTGCGGTCGCCCCGGTCGGCGGGGTCAGGCCAGGCGCGGTCAGCCCGGTCGACGGGGTGGTGCCCAGGCCCGGGGTCAGACCGGCCGGCGGAGTGAGCCCACCCGCCGGGGTGAGGCCGGCCGGCGGGGTCAGGCCGGGGGTGGTGCCCAGGCTGGGGCTGGTACCGAGGCCGGGGGTCAGGCCGGTCTGCGGGGTCAGGCCACCGGTCAGCGGGCTGGGGGAGCTCGCGGCTCCGCCCATGAGGTTCGGCAGGTTGACGCCGAACTGGGACAGGCCCTGCGACAGCGCGGACATGACCTCGTTGGGCAGGTCGGTCACGAGCGCGGCCTGGACGAATTCCCGGTGCTGCGGTGTCGGGTTTGCCGGGGTCATCTCGGCGACCGCCACGAGTGCGATCGGACTTGCGACGGCCACGGCGGCGACTGCGCTCATGGCTGTCGAGAGCTTGCGTCGACGTCGGTTAGGCACGGAAGTCTCCTCAATCTGTGGGGTACGGCTCGAGCTGGCTTGCTGAGTCGTCGGTACTGACGCAATCGATGTTAAAGCTGTGATTAGTGGGATTAGAGTGACGATGCGGAATCGTGAGCGAATTGCGACCGGCCCGCGCACTGCCCGACCCGACCGGGTGTTTTCGGGCCGAACGGCCTCTGTCGGATACCCTGAACGCCGATGACCTCCGCTGATTCCCGGGGCGCTGCGACCCAGTCCTCCGGCCCTTATGACCTCATCGTCGTCGGCTCCGGATTCTTCGGACTGACGATTGCCGAGCGCGCGGCAACCCAACTCGACAAGCGGGTGCTGGTCGTCGAGCGCCGTCACCACCTGGGCGGCAACGCCTATTCCGAGGCCGAGCCCGAAACCGGCATCGAGGTGCACAAGTACGGCGCGCACCTGTTCCACAACTCCAATCAGCGGGTGTGGGACTACGTGCGGCAGTTCACCGACTTCACCGGCTACCAGCACCGCGTCTTTGCCATGTACGACGGCCAGGCCTACCAGTTCCCGATGGGGCTGGGTCTGGTGTCGCAGTTCTTCGGGCGCTACTTCAGCCCGGACGAGGCCCGCGCCCTGATCGCCGAGCAATCCGCCGAGATCAACACCGACGACGCGCAGAACCTCGAAGAGAAGGCCATCTCGCTGATCGGCCGGCCGCTCTACGAGGCCTTCGTCAAGGGCTACACCGCCAAGCAGTGGCAGACCGATCCCAAGGATCTGCCCGCGTCGATCATCAGCCGCCTGCCGGTGCGCTACAACTTCGACAACCGCTACTTCAACGACACCTACGAGGGTCTGCCGGTCGACGGGTACACCGCCTGGCTGGAGAACATGGCCGCCGACGAGCGCATCGACGTGGTGCTGAACACCGACTGGTTCGACGTGCGCGACCGGCTGCGGGCCGAGAACCCCGACGCGCCGGTGTTGTACACCGGCCCGCTCGACCGCTACTTCGACTACTCCGAGGGGCGGCTGGGCTGGCGCACCCTGGACTTCGAGATGGAAGTGCTGCCCATCGGGGACTTCCAGGGCACGCCCGTCATGAACTACAACGATCCCGACGTGCCCTTCACCCGCATCCACGAGTTCCGGCACTTCCACCCCGAGCGGGATTACCCGACCGACAAGACCGTCATCATGCGGGAGTACTCGCGCTTCGCCAACGACGACGATGAGCCGTACTACCCGATCAACACCGATTCGGATCGCGCGATCCTGGCGGCCTACCGCGCCAGGGCCAAGGCCGAAACCGAGGAGAACCGGGTGCTGTTCGGGGGCCGGTTGGGCACCTATCAGTACCTCGACATGCACATGGCCATCGCCAGTGCGCTGAACATGTACGACAACGTGCTGATGCCGCATCTTCGTGACGGCGTGGCACTCGCCGGTGCAGAAAGTAGCTGAAGACCATGAGCGACATCCCATCCGGCGCACTGGCGTCGGGAGAGTCCCGTGCGGTGAGCCTGCTGTCGCGGGTCATCCTGCCCCGTCCGGGTGAGCCCCTCGACGTCCGCAAGCTGTACATCGAGGAGTCGTCCACCAACGCCCGGCGCGCGCACGCCCCGACCCGCACCACCCTGGAAATCGGTGGGGAGTCCGAGGTTTCGTTCGCCACCTACTTCAACGCGTTCCCGGCCAGCTACTGGCGGCGCTGGACGATCCTGACGTCGGTGGTGCTGCGCGTCGAGCTGACCGGCAGCGCCCGTGTCGACGTCTACCGGTCGAAGGCGACCGGCGCGCGAATCACCGTGGGCGGCAGCGAGATCGCCAGTGGTGAGGACGGCCTCCCGGCGGTGGTCGAGTTCGAGATCGGCCTGGAGCCGTTCGAGGACGGCGGCTGGATCTGGTTCGACATCACCACCGACAGCGCGGTGACGGTGCACAACGCCGGGTGGTACGCCCCCGTGGAAGCGCCGGGCCGCGCGAACATCACCGTCGGTATCCCGACCTTCAACCGCCCGGCGGACGCCGTCAACGCCCTCGCGGCGCTGACGTCGGATCCGTTGGTGGACAAGGTGATCGGTGCGGTCGTCGTGTCCGATCAGGGCGCCAACAAGGTCAAGGACCACCCCGACTTCGCGGCGGCCGCGGCGCCGCTGGCCGACCGGCTGGCCATCCACAACCAGCCGAACCTCGGTGGCTCCGGCGGCTACAGCCGCGTCATGTACGAAGCGCTGAAACACACTGACTGCGAACAGATTCTGTTCATGGACGACGACATCCGCGTCGAGCCCGACTCGATCCTGCGGGCGCTGGCGTTCAACCGGTTCGCCAAGACGCCGACCCTGGTCGGCGGCCAGATGCTCAACCTGCAGGAACCCTCGCACCTGCACGTCATGGGCGAGATGGTCGATTCGGCGAACTTCATGTGGACGCACGCCATCAACGCCGAGTACGACCACAACTTCGCGAAGTACCCCCTCGCCGACGAGGAGGAGTACCGCAGCCGGATCCTGCACCGCCGCATCGACGTCGATTACAACGGCTGGTGGATGTGCATGATCCCGCGCGCGGTGGCCGAGGAACTCGGTCAGCCGCTGCCGCTGTTCATCAAGTGGGACGACGCAGACTACGGCCTGCGTGCCGGCGAGCACGGCTACCCGACGGTGACCCTGCCGGGGGCGGCGATCTGGCACATGGCGTGGAGCGACAAGGACGACGCCATCGACTGGCAGGCGTACTTCCACCTGCGCAACCGCCTCGTCGTGGCGGCGCTGCACTGGGACGGCAACATCCGTGGCCTGGTGGCGAGCCACTTCAAGGCGACCATGAAACACCTTCTGTGCCTTGAGTATTCGACGGTGGCCATCCAGAACCGGGCGATGGACGACTTCCTCGCCGGGCCGGACAACCTGTTCACCATCCTCGAGTCCGCGCTGCCCGAGGTGCGCGCCATGCGTGCCGAGTACCCGGACGCGGTGGTGCTGGAGAGCGCGACCTCGTTGCCCGCGCCGTCGGACAAGAAGTGGCGCCGCAAGGTCAAGATTCCCACCAGCTTGCCCGCCATCGCGGTCCGGCTCACCCGCGGCGTCGTGAACCAGCTCAAGCCGCACGACCCGGAACACCATGTGCGGCCGCAGATCAACGTCGCGACGCAGGATGCCCGCTGGTTCTCGCTGTGCATGGTCGACGGTGTCACCGTCACCACCGCCGACGGCCGCGGTGTCGTCTACCGCCAGCGCGACCGCGAGAAGATGTTCGAGTTGCTGCGTGAGTCGCTCAAGCGTCAGGCGCTGCTGGTCCGCAAGTTCAACCGCATGCGGAAGGTGTACCGCAACGCCCTGCCGGAGCTGACGAGCAAGGAAAAGTGGGAGACCGTGCTGCTGGCCTCCCAGCCCGAGTCGGCTGGTGCCCGGTGAGCCTCGAAGGTATCGAGGGTGATGCCATCGCCAGTGCGCCGCGCGGCGAGGACGCCATCCTGGTCGGTGTCCAGTCCGCGCTGACCGGTCGTCCCGGCGTCCTTGCCGGCGCCCGGGCGCTGTCGTACTTCGGTGAGCACAGCCTGGGCTGGTTCGCCGTGTGCGGTCTGGGCGCGCTGCTGCAGCCGCAGCGCCGCCGGGCCTGGGTGACGGCCGGTGTCGGCACGTTCCTCGCCCATGCGGCCGCCGTCCTGATCAAGCGGGTGGTGAAGCGCGAACGCCCGCAGCACCCGGCCATCGCCGTCAACGTCGGCACCCCGAGCCGGCTGAGCTTCCCGTCGGCGCATGCGACGTCGACGACCGCCGCCGCGATCCTGATCGGCCGGGCCACGGGCCTGTCGCTGCCGTGGTTCCTGGTACCGCCGATGGCGTTGTCCCGCTTGGTTCTCGGCGTGCACTACCCCAGTGATGTGCTCACCGGTGTCGTGGTGGGAACCGTGGTCGCCGAATCAGTCGGGGCGGTTTCGGAGCGAACTGCCAAGCGCGAACCGAAGGCTGGGGTATGACCGAACAGACGCAGGAGCTGGGGCCGCCGAAGAATCTGGCCGCCGGCATCGTCAAGGCGCTGCGGCCGCGGCAATGGGTGAAGAACGTCCTGGTTCTGGCCGCACCGCTGGCGTCGCTCGGCGTCGGGGCCCACTACAGCTACAGCGAGGTTTTCAAGGCCGTCGGTGTCGCGTTCGTGGTGTTCTGTATGGCCGCGTCGTGTATCTACCTCATCAACGATGCCCGTGACGTCGAGGCCGACCGGGTCCACCCGACCAAGCAATACCGGCCCATCGCCGCCGGTGTCGTCTCGGTACAGCTGGCCTACTCGCTGGCCGTCGTGCTCGGTGTCGGCTCGCTGGCCATCTCGTGGTGGCTCACGCCCAGCCTGGCGATCGTCATGGCGGTGTATCTCGCGACGCAGCTGGCTTACTGCTTCGGTCTGAAACATCAAGCGGTGCTGGACATCTGCATCAATTCGTCGGGATTCCTGATCCGCGCCATCGCCGGTGGCGCGGCCGCCGGCATCCCGCTGTCCAAGTGGTTCCTGCTGGTGTTCGCGTTCGGCTCGCTGTTCATGTCGGCCGGAAAGCGTTACGCCGAACTGCAACTCGCCGAACGCACCGGCGCCAAGATCCGTAAGGCGCTGGAGTCCTACACCAGCAGCTACCTGCGGTTCGTCTGGACGCTGTCGGCGACGGCCGTGGTGCTCTGCTACGGCCTGTGGGCCTTCGAGGGCAACAAGGGCCCGTGGTTCGCCGTGTCGATGGTGCCGTTCACCGTCGCGATCCTGCGCTACGCCGTCGATGTCGACAGCGGAGCAGCGGGTGAACCCGAGGAGATCGTGCTGAACGACCGCGTGTTGCAGCTGCTGGGCGTCGCCCTGGTCGCCACGCTGGTCGCCGCGATTCTGCCCGGACTGGTCCGGTGATCGACTCGCCCGCTCGGCAATTGCTGCGCGGGCCGGTCTTCCCGTATGGCCGGGCCGCGCGGATCAGCCTGTGGTTGAGCGTCGCGGTGTCTGCCGCGTTGTTCGGCTGGGGCGCCTGGCAGCGCCGGTGGATCGCGGACGACGGCCTCATCGTGCTGCGTACGGTGCGAAACCTGTTGGCCGGCAACGGTCCCGTCTTCAACGTCGGTGAGCGCGTCGAGTCCAACACGTCGACGCTGTGGACCTATCTGGTCACCCTCGGGGCCTGGATCGGCGGCTCGGTGCAGCTCGAGTACGTGGTCCTGGCATTGGCGCTGACGCTGAGCGTGGCGGGCCTGGTCTTCGCGATGCTCGGCACCGGCCGGCTGTACGCCCCCGGACTGCGGGGGCGTCGCGCGCTGTTGGTGCCGGCCGGCGCCCTCGTCTACATGGCCGTGCCGCCGGCGCGTGACTTCGCGACGTCGGGCCTGGAGAACGGCCTGATCATGGCCTACCTGGGGCTGCTCTGGTGGATGATGGTGTGCTGGTCGCAGGCCTTGGCCGTGGCCCCGCCCGAGGCCCGCGAAGCCGATGCCAACGCCACCAGCGCCCGGTTCGACGGCGCCCTGGCCTGTCTGGCCGGCCTGTCGGTCCTGGTGCGGCCCGAACTCGCCCTGATCGGCGGGGTGGCCCTCGTCATGCAACTGGTCGCGGCCCGGGGCCGGCGCCGCCGCCTCGTCATCGTGGTGGCCGGCGGCCTGCTCCCGATCGCCTACGAGATCTTCCGGATGGGCTACTACGGCCTGTTGGTGCCCATCACCGCGCTGGCCAAGGACGCCACCGGCTCCAAGTGGCAGCAGGGGTTCGTCTACCTCGGCAACTTCAACCGGCCCTACCTGTTGTGGATCCCCGCGGTGCTGACCGTGGCGCTGGCGATTGTGTTGTTCGTCACTCACAGCCGGCCCTGGTGGGGCCAGACGGCCCCGCGCGGCTACAGCTCGCTGGCCCGCCGGGTTCAAAGTCCCACTGCCGTAGTGATTTTCATGGCCGGCAGCGGCCTGGTGCAGGGGCTGTACTGGCTGCGTCAGGGCGGCGACTTCATGCACGGCCGGGTGTTGCTGGTTCCGCTGTTCTGCCTGGTCATCCCGGTTGCGGTGATTCCGATCGTGCTTCCCGACGGCAAGAACATCGCCCGCGAGGTCGGCTACGCGCTGGCCGGCACGACGGCGGCCCTGTGGCTGGCGGTGGTCGGCTGGTCGCTGTGGGCGGCCAACTCGCCGGGCCTCGGATACGACGCCACCCGCGTGACCTACTCGGGAATCGTCGACGAACGGCGCTTCTATTCGCAGGCCACCGGGCATGCGCATCCGCTGACGGCCGCGGACTACCTGGACTACCCGCGCATGCGAGCGGTGCTGGCGGCCATCGACAACACCCCGGTCGGTGCGCTGCTGCTGCCGTCGGGCAACTACGACCAGTGGGACGTGGTTCCGGCCATGCCGCCGCCGGTTCCGGACCCGACGTCGCCGCCGCCGCCGAACTGGTTCGAAAAAGGTCCACACACAGTCTTTTTCACCAACCTGGGCATGATGGGCATGAACCTGCCGCTCGAGGTCCGGGTGATCGACCAGATCGGGCTGGCCAACCCGCTGGCCGCGCACACGGCACGGCTGGACGACGCGCGCATCGGTCACGACAAGGATCTGTTCCCGGACTGGGCGGTGGCCGAGGGGCCGTTCCTGCGCAAGCGCCCGTGGATTCCGACGTATCTCGACGAGGACTGGGTGGCCCAAGCAGCGGTCGCGCTGACATGCCCGGAGACCGAGACGATGCTGAGCTCGGTGCGCGCCCCGATGGGCGTTCACCGCTTCATGTCAAATCTGGTACACGCGTTCACATTTACGCGTTACCGGATCGATCGCGTGCCGTTATACGAGTTGTACAGGTGCAAGCTCGATGTGCCTCCGAGGCTGTCGACCCCTTACACTGGCTTACCGGCTACCGGTCCGTAGTTTCAGCGCATGAGCGCTGGCACGGTCTGAAGCGTAGGTAACGCCGGGGAACCATGCGGCGATAACCACTCGGGCGTGTGCGCCCGGCCTGATCGTCACCTCAACGGCAGAGGCGGTGATGAGGGTTGTCCGTACGCCGTCATAGGAAAGATTAGGGAGCGGTATGAGTTTCGTTGGGAAGATGCGGTCGATGGCCAAGGCCATGCCGCGCCGGATGGCGGTTGCGGCCGTTGCCGCGGCAGCGCTGCCCGGTCTTGTCGGGGTCGTCGGTGAAACGGCGACTGCAGGGGCTTTCTCGCGTCCCGGTCTGCCGGTTGAGTACCTGCAGGTTCCGTCCGCGGCCATGGGTCGCGACATCAAGATCCAGTTCCAGAGTGGTGGCGCGGGCTCGCCGGCCGTGTACATGCTGGACGGTCTGCGTGCGCAGGACGACTACAACGGCTGGGACATCAACACCGCCGCCTTCGAGTGGTACAACGGCTCGGGCATCTCGATGGTCATGCCCGTCGGTGGCCAGTCCAGCTTCTACAGCGACTGGTACAAGCCGGCGTGCGGCAAGTCGGGCTGCCAGACCTACAAGTGGGAGACCTTCCTGACCCAGGAGCTGCCCGCTTACCTGCAGGCCAACAAGTCGGTCAAGCCGACCGGTGGCGCTGCTGTCGGTCTGTCGATGGCCGGCTCGGCCGCGATGACCCTCGCCATCTACCACCCGCAGCAGTTCATCTACGCGGGCTCGATGTCGGGCTTCCTGAACCTGTCCGAGGGCTGGTGGCCGTTCCTGGTCAACATCTCGATGGGTGACGCCGGCGGCTACAAGGCCGACGACATGTGGGGCTCCACTGGCGACCCGAACAACGCCTGGAAGCGCAACGACCCGTTCGTGAACATCGGCACCCTGGTGGCGAACAACACCCGTCTGTGGGTCTACTGCGGCGACGGCAACCCGAGCGACCTGGGCGGCGACAACGTGCCGGCCAAGTTCCTGGAGGGCCTGACCATCCGCACCAACCGCACCTTCCAGCAGACCTACCTGGCTGCCGGTGGCACCAACGGTGTGTTCAACTTCCCCAACAGCGGCACCCACGACTGGGGCTACTGGGGCCAGCAGCTGCAGGCCATGAAGCCTGACCTGCAGCGTGTGCTGGGTGCTTCGGGACAGGCGTAACACGCTCATCCTGAGGTAAATCCTCTGGCAACAACTCGCACTGGCGGCGGCGACCTTGACGGGTCGTCGCCGCCAGTCGTTTACGGCGGCGTAGCCGAACATCACCCCATCCGCTGGCAACGTTCCCTCCCTTTGTCCGGGACAGCCGTCGAGGTGATGTGGTTCACTACAACGCGGGTTCAGGACGCTCGACGATCACGACAGGTGAGGTTGGTTATGGGGCTGCAGGCAATGTTCCGGACGATGGCCGCGACGGCGGCGGCGGTAGTGCTCGCCGGCGGCCTCCTGACGGGCACCGGAACGGCCCGCGCCGCGGGTGTCGAGACGTTGATGGTGCCCTCGGCCGCGATGGGCCGCGACATCCCGGTGACGTTCCAGGCCGGTGGCCCGCACGCGGTCTATCTGCTCGATGCCTTCAACGCCGGCCCGGATGTGAGCAACTGGGTCACCGCGGGCAACGCCATGGGCACCCTCGCCGGTAAGGGCATCTCGGTGGTCGCCCCGGCCGGCGGCGCGTTCAGCTTCTACACCAACTGGGAGCAGGACGGCAGCAAGCAGTGGGAGACGTTCCTGAGCCAGGAGCTGCCGGACTATCTGGCCGCCACCAAGGGCCTGGCCCCCAACGGCCACGGCGTCGTCGGCGCGGCCCAGGGCGGCACCGCGGCCCTGACGCTGGCCGAGTTCCACCCGGACCGGTTCCGCTTCGCGGGCTCGCTGTCGGGCTTCCTGACCCCGTCGGCGACGACGTTCAACGGCGCCATCACCGCCGGCATGCGTGAGTTCGGCGGCGTGGACACCTACGGCATGTGGGGCGCCCCGCAGCTGGGCCGCTGGAAGTGGCACGACCCGGATGTGCACGTGAGCCTGCTGAACCAGAACAACACCCGGATCTGGGTGTTCAGCCCGTCGACGGTCACCTGCAGTGACCCGGCCGCGATGATCGGTTACTGCGACCAGGCGCAGGGCAGCAACCGCGCCTTCTACGCGCATTACCGCAGCGTGGGCGGCCACAACGGGCACTTCGACTTCCCCGACGGCCCGCAGCACGACTGGGGCAGCTGGAGTGGTCAGCTCGGTGCCATGTCGGGCGAACTGGTGAGCGTCATCCGCTAGCCCAACCGGAGTGATCTTGCCGACGGAACGCGCCGGCGTGACCAGTCCGTGACGCCTGCTGACTAGATTCGGATGGCAACCGCTTGATTCAGCCCGCAGGAGACCTCACACCACATGGCCACCAACAATCGCCGCCGCCGCCATCGCATCCTCGCCATTGCCGCGGCGGGTGCGGTGGCACTGCTGGTCATCGTGGTCGCGTTCGCGATCGTGGTGTGGCTGCGTCAGCCCGGTGAGATCCCGGGGCCGACGCCGCCCTCGGCGCAGCCGCCGACGTCCGGTCCCAGCGCGAAGCCGTCCAAGCCGCGGCCGGCGTACCAGTCGGCCGACTGCCCCGATGTGCAGCTGATCTCGATCCCGGGCACCTGGGAGTCCTCACGGGCGCTCGACCCGCTGAACCCGACGCCGTCGTTCCCGATCGCGCTGCTGCTGAACGTCAGCAACCCGCTCGGCCAGCAGTTCGGTGCCGACCGGTTGGCGCAGTACACGGTGCCCTACACCGCGCAGTTCCATAACCCGCTGGCCGCGGACAATCAGATGTCGTACAACGACAGCCGCGAAGAGGGCAAGAAGAAGGCCGTCGAAGCCATCACGGACATCAACAACCGCTGCCCGCTGACGAGCTTCGTCATCATCGGCTTCTCACAGGGCGCGGTGATCGCCGGCGACATCGCCAGTGACATCGGCAACGGCCGCGGTCCCATCGACCAGGACCTCGTGCTCGGCGTGACGTTGATCGCCGACGGCCGGCGCCAGCCCAATGTCGGCAAGGACATCGGTCCGAACCCGCCGGGACAGGGCGCCGAGATCACGCTGCACGAACTGCCGCTCGGCATGCTCGGGCTGAACATGACGGGACCGCGCGTCGGCGGCTTCGGTGCGCTCAACGACCGGGTCAACGAGATCTGCGGAAAGGGCGACCTGATCTGCGCCGCGCCGACCGAGGCGTTCAACGTCGTCAACCTGCCCAGCACGCTCGCCACGCTGTCGGGCAGCGCCGCGGGACCGGTGCACGCGCTGTACAACACGCCGCAGTTCTGGACGCTCGACGGCCAGACCTCCACACAGTGGACGCTGAACTGGGCCAAGGACCTCGTCGACAACGCGCCGCACCCCAAACACGGCTGACATCACTTGTTGGCTACTGGCGAGTACAAAACCGGTGGGGCGATTTGGCCTGCGAATTCGCGTCACCTAACATTAAGAGATAGCTAAGAGCACGGTCTTATCATTGACTGGGCATCTTGGGGTGGCATATCGCTACTGCCCGGTACCATTTGCCGGGATTTGGCGTGACTGGCCGCATACGACGTAACCAGCGCGGCAGGCTGTGAACAGGAGATTTTGATGGCGTTCCACAACCCGTTCGTCAAGAACGGGAAGATCACCTTCCCGGACGGCGCCGGCATCGTGAAGCACGTCGAGCGCTGGGCGAAGGTCCGTGGGGACCGGCTCGCGTTCCGGTTCCTGGACTTCTCCACGGAGCGTGACGGCGAGGCCAAAGACCTGACCTGGTCGCAGTTCAGCGCGCGCAACAAAGCCGTGGCCGCGCGGCTGCAACAGGTGACCCAGGTGGGCGACCGCGTCGCAATCCTGTGCCCGCAGAACCTCGAATACCTCGTGGCGTTCTACGGCGTCCTGTACTCCGGCCGCATCGCCGTGCCGCTGTTCGATCCGTCGGAGCCCGGCCACGTCGGCCGCCTGCACGCCGTGCTCGACGACTGCAAGCCGTCGGCCATCCTGACCACGACCGCCGCCGCCGAAGGCGTCCGCAAGTTCTTCCGCAGCCGCCCGGCCAATGAACGTCCGCGTGTCATCGCCGTCGACGCCGTGCCGGACGAGGTCGCCGTCACCTGGATCCCATTCGACGACGTCGACGAGCACACCATCGCCTACCTGCAGTACACGTCGGGTTCGACCCGCATCCCGACGGGCGTGCAGATCACCCACCTGAACCTGGCCACCAACGTGGTGCAGGTCGTCGAGGCCCTCGAGGGCGAAGAGGGCGACCGCGGCCTGTCCTGGCTGCCGTTCTTCCACGACATGGGCCTGATCACCGCGCTGCTCGCGCCGATGATCGGCCACAGCTTCACGTTCATGACCCCGGCGGCCTTCGTGCGTCGGCCGGAGCGCTGGATCCGTGAGCTCGCCCGCAAGGAAGGCGACACCGGCGGCACCATCTCCGTGGCCCCGAACTTCGCGTTCGACCACGCCGCCGCCCGTGGCGTGCCCAAGGAGAAGATCGACCTCTCCAACGTCAAGGCCGTGCTGAACGGCAGCGAGCCGATCTCGGCGGCGACGGTGCGGCGGTTCAACGAGGCCTTCGGTCCGTTCGGCTTCCCCGCCAAGGCCATCAAGCCGTCCTACGGCCTGGCCGAGGCGACGCTGTTCGTGTCGACCACGCCGTCGGCCGACGAGCCGACCATCGTGTCGGTGGATCGCGACGCCCTCAACACCGGCACCTTCGTGGTGGTTCCGGACGACTCGCCGAAGGCTGTCGCCCAGGCCGGCGCCGGCAAGGTCGGTGTCGACGAATGGGCCGTCATCGTGGACGCCGAGACCGCCACCGAGCTGCCCGACGGCCAGATCGGCGAGATCTGGATCAGCGGCGCCAACATGGGCACCGGCTACTGGGGCAAGCCCGAGGAGACCGTCGAGACGTTCCAGAACACCCTCAAGTCGCGCACCAGCCCGTCGCACGCCGAGGGCGCGGCCGACGACGCCACCTGGGTGCGCACCGGCGACTACGGCGCCTACCACGACGGCGAGCTGTACATCACCGGCCGCGTCAAGGACCTGGTGATCATCGACGGCCGTAACCACTACCCGCAGGACCTCGAGTACTCGGCGCAGGAGGCCAGCAAGGCGTTGCGCGTCGGTTACGTCGCGGCGTTCTCGGTGCCGGCCAACCAGCTGCCCGACGAGGTCTTCGCCGACGCCCACTCGGGCCTCAAGCGCGATCCCGACGACAGCTCCGAGCAGCTGGTCATCGTCGCCGAGCGGGCCCCGGGCGCGCACAAGCTCGAACCGCAGCCGATCGTCGACGACATCCGGGCCGCCGTCGCGGTCCGTCACGGCGTCACCGTGCGCGACGTGCTGCTGACCGCGGCCGGCGCCATCCCGCGCACCTCCAGCGGCAAGATCGGCCGCCGGGCCACCCGTGCGGCGTACCTGGACGGCACGCTGCGCAGCGGCAAGGTGGCCAACGCCTTCCCCGACGATCTGAACTGACCCACACCCGGCAACCCTGTCCGGCGGCGAAAGTGAACAGTGAAAATGACTGACACCGAAGACAATTCGAACGAAATCGACACTTCGCCGCAGGAGGGGCAGGTTCCCGCTCGGGCTAACGGCATGTCCGTGCCGGAGATGCGGGAGTGGCTGCGCAACTGGGTGGCCAATGCCACCGGTCAGCCGGCGGACTCCATCAACGAGTCGGTGCCGATGGTCGAGCTCGGCCTGGCGTCGCGCGACGCGGTCGCCATGGCGTCCGATATCGAGGACCTCACCGGTGTCACGCTGACCGCCACGGTGGCGTTCCGGCACCCGACCATCGAGTCGCTGGCGCAGGTCATCGTCGAGGGCGAGCCCGAGGAAGACACGGACGCCGCGAACGCCGAGGACTGGTCCCGCGACGCCGACGACGACGCGATGAACATCGCGATTGTCGGCCTGGCCACCCGCTTCCCGGGTGACATGAACACGCCCGACGAGATGTGGCGGGCGCTGGTCGAAGGCCGCGACGCCATCACCGACCTGCCCGAGGGCCGCTGGGAAGAGTTCCTGTCCGAGCCCCGGATCGCCGAGCGCGTGGCCAAGGCCCGCACCCGCGGCGGCTACCTGTCGGACATCAAGGGCTTCGACGCCGAGTTCTTCGCGCTGGCCAAGATGGAAGCCGACAACATCGATCCGCAGCAGCGGATGGCGCTCGAATTGACCTGGGAGGCACTGGAGTTCGCCCGTATCCCGGCGTCGTCGCTGCGCGGCGAGTCGGTAGGCGTGTTCGTCGGTAGCTCGACCAACGACTACAGCTTCCTGTCGGTGTCCGACCCGTCGATCACGCACCCGTACGCCATCACCGGCACCGCGAGCTCCATCATCGCCAACCGGGTGTCGTACTTCTTCGACTTCCGCGGGCCGTCGATGGCCATCGACACCGCGTGTTCGTCGTCGCTGGTCGCGATCCACGAGGGCGTCAAGGCGCTGCGCTCGGGTGAGGCCAGCGTCGTCGTCGCCGGTGGTGTCAACGCCCTGGTGACCCCGATGGTGACGGTCGGCTTCGACGAGGTCGGCGGCGTCCTGGCGCCGGACGGCCGCATCAAGTCGTTCAGCTCCGATGCCGACGGCTACGCCCGTTCCGAGGGTGGCGGCATGGTCGTGCTCAAGCGCGTCGCCGACGCCCGTCGCGACGGTGACGAGATCCTCGCGGTGATCACCGGTTCGGCCATCAACCACGACGGCCGCTCCAACGGCATGCTGGCCCCGAACCCCGACGCGCAGGAAGCGGTGCTGCGCAAGGCCTACAAGGACGCCGGCGTCGACCCGAAGACCGTCGATTACATCGAGGCGCACGGTACCGGCACCATCCTGGGTGACCCGATCGAGGCCGACGCGCTCGGCCGCGTCGTGGGCCGTGGCCGCGCCGCCGACAAGCCGGCGCTGCTGGGCGCCGTGAAATCCAATGTGGGACACCTGGAGTCGGCCGCCGGTGCGGCCAGCGTCGCGAAGATGACGCTGGCGCTGTACCACGACAAGCTGCCGCCGTCGATCAACTACGCGGGCCCCAACCCGTACATCGACTTCGACAAGGAACACCTCAAGGTCAACGCCGAGCTGTCGGACTGGCCGCGTTACAGCGGTCACGCCATCGCCGGTGTCTCCGGTTTCGGTTTCGGTGGCGCCAACGCGCACATCGTCATGCGTCAGGTGCTGCCCAGTGACCTCGTCGAGCCGGAGCCGAAAGAGGTTGTGGCCGAGGAGAAGCCGGCCTCGGATGCGGGCGCCGTCTACGTGGGTGGCGTCAAGATGGACGAGTACGGCGAGTTCATCGACGACGACAACGACACGCGTGGTGACGCCGAGTTCTACGGCTACGGGACCGACGACGAGCCCGAGCTCCCCGGCCTGACCGAGCGGGCGCTGGAGCTGATCGAGGCCGGCCGCGCCGAGCTGGAGGCTGCCGAGCCGGTCAAGCGCATTGTCCCGCTTGCGGTTTCGGGCTTCCTCACCTCGCGCAAGAAGTCGGCTGCCGCTGAGCTGGCGGACTGGATCGACAGCGAGGTGGGCCGGTCCTACTCGCTGGAGTCCATCGGTCGCTCGCTGTCGCGCCGCAACCACGGCCGTTCGCGCGCAGTGATTCTCGCGCACGACCACGACGAAGCCGTCAAGGGTCTGCGGGCGCTGGCCGAGGGCAAGCAGAGCCCGCTGGTGCTGGCCGCCGATGGCCCGGTCACCAACGGCCCGGTGTGGGTGCTCGCCGGTTTCGGTGCGCAGCACCGCAAGATGGGCAAGAGCCTGTACCTGAACGATCCCATCTTCGCGGAGTGGATCAACAAGGTCGACGCGCTCATCCAGGACGAGCGTGGCTACTCGGTCGTCGAGCTGATCCTCGACGACGCCATCGACTACACCAACGAGACCTGCGAATACCCGATCGAGGTCGTCCAGACCGTGATCTTCGCGCTGCAGATCGCGCTCGGCGAGCTGCTGAAGGCGCACGGCGCGAAACCCGGTGCGGTAGTTGGCCAGTCGCTCGGTGAAGCGGCCGCGGCCTACTTCTCCGGTGGCCTGTCGCTGGCCGACGCCACCCGCACGATCTGCTCGCGTGCCCACCTCATGGGTGAGGGCGAGGCCATGCTGTTCGGCGAGTACATCCGCCTGATGGCGCTGGTCGAGTACTCGGCCGAGGAGATCAAGACGGTCTTCGCCGACTTCCCGGGCCTCGAGGTGTGCGTCTACGCCGCCCCGACCCAGACCGTCATCGGAGGTCCGCCGGAGCAGGTCGACGCGATCATCGCCCGCGCCGAATCCGAGGGCAAGTTCGCCCGCAAGATGCAGACCAAGGGCGCCAGCCACACACAGCAGATGGACCCGCTGCTCGGTGAGCTGTCCGCGGAAATCCAGGGCATCGAGCCGCGCCCGCTGCAGACGGCCTACTACTCGACGGTGCACGAGGGTCAGCTGATCCGGGCCGGTGCGGAGCCGATCCACGATGTCGAGTACTGGAAGAAGGGGCTGCGCCACAGCGTCTACTTCACCCACGGCATCCGCAACGCCGTCGACAACGGGCACACCACCTTCCTCGAGCTTGCGCCGAACCCGGTGGCACTCATGCAGGTTGGGCTCACCACGATGTCGGCCGGCCTGCATGACGGTCAGCTGATCCCGACCCTCGCCCGTAAGCAGGACGAGGTCGACTCGATGACCAACGCCATGGCCCAGCTGTTCGTGCACGGCCACGACCTGGACTTCCGGACGCTGTTCTCGCCGGCCGAGAACCCGGCCGTCGACTACGCGCCCATCCCGCCGACGCGCTTCAAGCGCAAGCCGCACTGGCTGGACGCGCACTTCACCGCCGACAGCTCGGCCATCGAGCCGGGCAGCCACGTCGCGACCCCGGACGGCCGGCACGTGTGGGAGTACGCCCCGCGCGGCGAGGTCGACGCCGCGGCGCTGGCCAAGCTGGTGAAAGCCGCTGCGGCGCAGGTGCTTCCGGATGCGGCGCTGACCGCTTACGAGCAGCGTGCCATCCCGGGTGAGGGCGCGCGCTTGGTCACCACGCTGACCCGGCACCCCGGTGGCGGCACGGTGCAGGTGCACGCCCGCATGGGCGAGTCCTTCACCCTGGTGTACGACGCCGTCGTCACCCGCGGTGGTGATGGTGCGGCGCTGCCGGTCGCCATGGGTGGTGCGGCCCTGCCGGCCGCCGTCGGCGCATCAGTGGCCGAAACCGCCGCCGCCGCACCGGAACCCGAAGACGACGCCGCCATCCTGCAGGACAACCTGACCGCGGGCGCCGGCCTGGCCGCCGGTTTCAAGAAGTGGTCGCCGGATTCCGGCGAGACCGTCGCGGACCGGTTGGGTGCCATCGTCGGCGGCGCCATGGGCTACGAGCCTGAGGACCTGCCGTGGGAGGTGCCGCTGATCGAGCTGGGTCTGGACTCGCTGATGGCGGTCCGGATCAAGAACCGCGTCGAGTACGACTTCGACCTGCCTCCGATCCAGCTGACCGCGGTGCGTGACGCCAACCTGTACGCGGTGGAGAAGCTGATCCACTACGCCATCGAGCACCGCGACGAGGTCGGCCAGCTTGCCGAGGCACAGAAGGGGCAGACGGCCGAGGAGATCGCCGCCGCGCAGGCCGAATTGATGGGTGGCGCGACGACGGTCGCCGAGCTGGAGGCCAAGCTGGCCGAGGCCGGGCACCCGCTGGCCGACAAGGACGACGACAAGCCGGCGGCGGCCGAGATCGCCACGGACTCCGCTGTCGCGCTGGAGGTTCCGCCGCCCCCGACGAACCCCGCCGGCCCGGCGGCCGTCCCGCCGCCGCCGACGAACCCGTCGGGACCGGCCGGACCGAGCCAGGCGACCGCTGCGGCGGCTGCCGCCAAGGTCCTCACGCAGGAGGCGGTCACCGAGGCGCTCGGCGCCGACGTGCCGCCGCGCGATGCGGCTGAGCGCGTCACCTTCGCGACGTGGGCGATCGTCACCGGCAAGTCACCGGGTGGCATCTTCAACGAGCTGCCGGCCGTCGACGACGCGACCGCGACCAAACTGTCCGAGCGGCTTTCCGAGCGCGCCGAGGGCATCGTGACGGTCGAGCAGGTGCGGACGGCCAAGACGATCGAAGAGCTGTCCACGATCGTGCGTGATCAGCTGGAAGACGGCGTGGTGGACGGCTTCGTCCGCACCCTGCGGGCACCGAAAGAAGGTGGGTCGCAGGTACCCCTGTTCGTCTTCCACCCGGCCGGTGGCTCGACGGTGGTCTACGAGCCGCTGTTGAAGCGCCTGCCCGAGGACATCCCGGTCTACGGCATCGAACGCGTCGAAGGCTCCATCGAGGAGCGCGCCGCCGAGTACGTGCCGAAGCTGCTGGAGATGCACAAGGGCCCGTTCGTGCTGGCCGGTTGGTCGCTGGGTGGGGCGCTGGCATACGCGTGCGCCATCGGGCTCAAGCAGGCCGGTGCCGATGTGCAGTACGTCGGGTTGATCGACTGCGTGCGACCCGGCACGCCGATCGACAAGAGCCAGGCCGGTATGCGAGCCCGCTGGGATCGCTATGCCCGCTTCGCCGAGCGCACCTTCAACGTCGAGATTCCGGAGATTCCGTACGAGGAGCTGGAGAAGCTCGACGACGAGGGCCAGGTGAAGTTCGTGCTGGACATCGTCGCGCAGAGCGGCGTGCAGATCCCGGGCGGCATCATCGAGCACCAGCGCACGTCGTATCTCGACAACCGCGCGCTGGACACCATCGACATCCAGCCGTATGACGGCCACGTCGTGCTCTA
The DNA here is from genome assembly GCF_045310825.1 of Mycobacterium sp. SMC-21. Classification (NCBI taxonomy): domain Bacteria; kingdom Bacillati; phylum Actinomycetota; class Actinomycetes; order Mycobacteriales; family Mycobacteriaceae; genus Mycobacterium; species Mycobacterium sp. SMC-21. The sequence continues at coordinate 325,078 of NZ_JBJIAO010000004.1, forward strand.
CATGGCGGACCGTTACCACGACGACGCGATCGTGTTCGAACCTGCGTACGCGACCCGTCAGCCCGACGGCGGATGGGGCGAGTTCGCGCCCGATCTCGAGGTCGTGAATATCGGCGGCGAGCACATCCAGGCCATCGACGAGCCGTACATTGCCAAGGTCGGGGCGCACATGAGCCAGGCCATCAACCAGATCCAGGCCGGGAAGTAGTAGGAGAACCGTGACTGAAGTTACCGAACAGCGCAGCCCTGCCACGACGGCAGAGAAGCTCGCAGAGCTTCGCCGAAAGCTGGAGCTGGCAGCCGATCCCGGTGACGAGAAGGCCAAGGCGCGGCGCGACAAGAAGGGCATTCCGTCGGCCCGCGCCCGCATCCACGCGCTCGTCGACCCGGGCAGCTTCTTCGAGATCGGCGCGCTCGCCAAGACGCCCGGCGACCCGAACGCGCTGTACGGCGACGGTGTGGTGACCGGCCACGCCACCATCGACGGCCGTCCGGTCGCGGTGTTCAGCCATGACCAGACGGTGTTCCAGGGCTCGGTCGGCGAGATGTTCGGCCGCAAGGTCGCCAAGCTGATGGAGTGGGTGGCCATGGTCGGCTGCCCGATCATCGGCATCAACGACTCCGCGGGTGCCCGCATCCAGGACGCCGTCACCTCGCTGGCCTGGTACGCCGAGCTCGGCCGCCGCCACGAGATGCTGCGCGGCACGGTGCCGGAGATCTCGATCATCCTCGGCAAGTGCGCCGGTGGTGCGGTGTACTCGCCGATCCAGACCGACCTGTTGGTGGCCGTGCGCGATCAGGGCTACATGTTCATCACCGGCCCGGACGTCATCAAGGACGTCACCGGCGAGGACGTGACCTTCGACGAGCTCGGTGGCGCGGATGTCCAGGCGCAGCGCGGCAACATCCACAAGGTCGTCGAGGACGAGGCCGCCGCCTTCCAGTACGTCCGCGACTACCTGAGCTTCCTGCCTGCCAACACCTGGGACGACCCGCCGATCGTCAACCCGGGCCTGGAGCCGGAGCTGACGCCCAGCGACTTCGAGCTGGACAAGATCGTGCCGGACGCCGACAACGCCGGCTACGACATGATGGACATCCTGCTCCGCATGTTCGACGACGGCGACATCTTCGAGATCGCCGAACAGCGCGCTCCGGAGATGATCACCGCGTTCGCGCGGGTCGACGGCCGGCCGGTCGGCGTCATCGCCAACCAGCCGCTGTTCATGGCGGGCGCCATCGGTAACGAGGCCTCCGACAAGGCGGCCGGGTTCATCCGGTTCTGCGACTCCTTCAACCTGCCTTTGGTTTTCGTCGTCGACACCCCCGGCGCCCTGCCGGGTGTCGCCGAGGAGACCGGCGGCATCATCAAGCGCGGTGGCCGCTTCTTCAACGCCATCGTCGAGGCCGACGTGCCGAAGGTGACGTTCGTGATCCGTAAGGCCTACGGCGGTGGTTACGCCGTCATGGGCTCGAAGCAGCTGTCGGCCGACCTCAACTTCGCCTGGCCGACCGCACGCATCGCGGTGATCGGTGCCCAGGGTGCGGCGCAGCTGCTGGTGAAGCGCTTCCCCGATCCGAATGCGCCCGAGGTGCAGAAGATCAAGGCGGACTTCATCGAGGGCTACAACGCCAACATGGCGATTCCGTGGACCGCGGCAGAACGTGGCTACATCGATGCCGTGATCCAGCCGCACGAGTCCCGGCTGCTGCTGCGCAAGTCGCTGAAGTTGTTGCGCGACAAGCAGAAGCACGACCGCATCGCCCGCAAGCACGGCCTGACGCCACTCTGATCTCGCGCGAGCTGACTCAAATGTCCCCCGACACACAGTGTTTGGGGGACATTTGCGTCTGGTGGCCGATGTTTGCGATGGGGCCGTCGTGGGTAGTGCCAGACCGTCAGCGACGGTCGTCGCAGGATGACACTCTTCGTACCAAGGTGGTTGACGCATGGCATTGACGGAATCGCGTGCCGGTCAGGCTCGAAACGGCGAAGCGGTGACCGACACCGATGCCGGTGTGCTCCCCCCGGTCCCGGCCCGAACGCGCCGGGCCTTCTGGTGGCTGGAGCGGTTCGCGCCCGCGATCGGAGCTCGCTGGGCCACCGAATTGTGGTGCACGGTTCCGGACGTCGACCTGAGCACCAAGATGCCGCCCGGTCTGCCGGACAGCACGCCGTTTGAAGCGGCGTGGGACGGCCACCGCATTGCCGGGCAGTCGTGGGGTTCGGGCCCGTTGGTCTACCTGGTACACGGCTGGGGCGGGTGCCGGGCGCACATGGCGGTTTTCGTCAAACCCCTTGTCGCGGCGGGGTATCGGGTCATCGCGTTCGACCTCCCCAGCCACCACGATTCGGAGCCGGGGGCACTGGCGCCGGGCCGCACCACCATCGTCGAGTGCGCGGAAGCAGTGCGGGCCGTCATCGCTCAGCACGGGCCGGCGCACGCCGTAGTCGGTCATTCGCTGGGTGCAAAGGCGGCGGCGCTGGCCGCGGCGCGCGGTGCGCAGACGGGGCGCTTGGTGTTCCTCGCCCCGATGGGCGACTTCACCTGGTACCTGGACGCTTTCGCCGAACGCCACAACTTCGGGCCGCGGATCCGGGACCGCCTGCACCGGCGCCTGGACCGACGGCTCGGCATGCCGCTGCTGGGCACCGACATCACCGCGTCGGCCAAATACGCCGGCGACCGGCCGCTACTGCTCATCCACGATCCGGATGATCCGGACAGCCCCTACTCGTCCAGTGTCGAGATCGCAGAGGTGTGGCCTGGCGCGCGGCTCGAGACCACGAAGGGCCTGGGCCGGCTGGCCCACTACCGGATTCTGCGGCATCGCCCGGCGATCACCGCCGGCGTCGACTTCATCGGGACACCCTAGGCGCTGCCGAAATTGGCGAGCCGTGATGTTCGCGCGGCGGATGCGAATTCGACCCGCCGCGCGAACATGAGGGCCAGGTTCTCTATTGAGTTGTCAAGGTGCGCAATGCTTTGCGTGTTAGGCGGCTGTGTCGAGGTGCATGGTGCGGCGGTTGTATGCGGGGATGGGTTTTCGGTGTGGGTCGACGGCCGCGGGTGGGATGAGCCAGGGGTGTTTGTCCAGGCCCATGACGACGTCCCAGCCGTCGTGGTGGACGTTGGCGTGGCAGGCTGGGCACAGCAGGCAGCCGTTGGCTAGTGAGGTCTCACCGTGGTGGGTCCAGTGGATGATGTGGTGGGCGTGGGTGCGTCCGGGTGGGGCGCCGCATTTGATGCAGCATTCATCGCGGTGATAGAGCGCTTTGCGTAGGTGCGCCGGGAACAGGCGTTTCTCGCGCCCCATATCGAGGGGTACGTGTTCGCCGTCGACGATCATGGTGGTGACGGTGGTGTCGCAGCAGATTCGTTCCAGGGTCATGGTGCTGATCGATCCGATGAATTCCAGTGTGGCCAGGTCGGGGGCGTCGGCGGGCACGGTGATCAGCAGTTGGGTGCGCGGCGCGGACGCGGTGTCGCCGCCGCGGGCGGCGATGTCCAGCACCGCTTCCAGCGCGTCGGCCCGCCGCCTGCCCGCCGTGCGGGTGTCGGGGGTGCCGTCGGGTTCTGGCCGCGGTGCCGAGTGTTCCTCGATCGCTGCGACCAGCTTGGCGCCCACCTCCACGTCCAAGTCCGCGCGCACCTGCACCCGACCATCGGAGGTGACGCGGTGCTCGACGGTGTTGACCGACCGATCCTCGGCGGCCGGCAGGCCCCCTTCGGCGGCGGCGACCCGGTTGCCCAGCCGGCGGGCGCGTTTGTCGATGTCTGCGGGGGTGGCGCCGGAGAAGAACTGCCCCAACAGATCGGTCACCTGCGCGAACCGGGTCTCCTCGTCCACCTCACCGGGTGCGCGGGCTTGGATGTGGTTGATGCCTTTGACGATCGCATCCACATGCTCACCGGAGATCGCACCATCGGCAGCATGCGCAGCCAGGATCGGCAACGCCGGCAACGCGCCCGATACCCGGACCAGCCGCTGCGCCACCGACGGCGCGCACCCCAACGCCATCAACAACTCCCGCAGCGTCCGCCCCTGCGCCGCCGCCGCATCGCGGCGATCCAGCACCCCGGTCAGCATCGCCGCCACATGATCGACCACATTGCGCAGCCGCAGCACGTACGGCAGCGCCTCCTCCGCGTCGTCCCTGGACATGTCGTCGGGGATGTCCACGCCACGCAGGTGATCGAGAAGAGCGTTGAAATCCGGTGCGATTCCCATGCCCAATTGTATCGAACACATGTTCGAACGGCAAGGGGTTTTTGGGCCCTGCATCAGGACTTCGGCGACGGTGCCGTCGTCGGCCGTGGAAGGGGATCTGCCGTTCCGGGCACCGCCTGCGGTTTGTTACCGCGCTGATAAGAAATCCGGGGCGCACCGCCGCGGCAATGTGACGGGCAACGCACACTCGCTGCTGCGCTCCAGCCCTGACGGGCGAATCTTCGCAGGTAGGAACCGCGATGCCGAAATCGCGTCTGTTTCAGGACATGACGGCCCTGTTAACGCGGTCGCACAGGGTCAGAGGGGTTCTGTGCGTTCTTTTGACAGTCGTTCGGCCGGTTCTAGCCTCATGTTTCGACGGCTCGAAAGGAGGGCTTTGTGGCCGAGTTGGCAGGAAGCCCGGCGACGTCCGGCGATGCATTGTTGCGACTGTCCAAGTACTTTCACCGCGGGGAGATCTCCGGAGACCAGCGCACGATCCACAAGGTCGGCGGGCGCTCGGCGGACGACTTCTATCGCGACCGCTGGGCCCACGACAAGGTGGTGCGCTCCACGCATGGCGTCAACTGCACCGGTTCGTGCTCATGGAAGATCTACGTCAAGGACGGCGTGATCACCTGGGAATCGCAACAAACCGACTACCCGTCGATCGGCGCCGACAAGCCCGAATACGAGCCGCGCGGCTGCCCTCGTGGCGCGTCGTTCTCCTGGTACACGTATTCGCCTGCGCGCGTGCGATATCCGTACGTCCGTGGCCTCCTGCTCGACTACTACCGCGAAGCCAAGGAACGGCTGCAGGACCCGGTGCTGGCCTGGGCCGACGTCGTCGAAGACCCGGTGAAGGCCAAGGCCTACAAGTCGGCGCGCGGTCGCGGCGGCTTCGTCCGCGCCGAGTGGTGGGAGGCCGCCGAGATCGCCGCGGCCGCCCACGTCTACACCGTCAAGACCTACGGCCCGGACCGTGTCGCGGGCTTTTCACCGATTCCCGCCATGTCGATGGTGAGTCATGCCGTTGGGGCACGGTTCATTTCGCTCATGGGCGGATCGATGCTGTCGTTCTACGACTGGTACGCCGACCTGCCGGTGGCATCGCCGCAGGTGTTCGGTGACCAGACCGACGTCCCCGAATCCGCCGACTGGTTCGACGCCGGCTATCTCATCATGTGGGGCTCGAACGTCCCCGTCACGCGCACGCCCGACGCGCACTACATGACCGAGGCGCGCTACCGCGGCCAGAAAGTCGTTGTGGTGTCGCCGGATTACGCCGACAACACCAAGTTCGCCGACGAATGGCTGCCGGCCCACCCGGGTACCGACGCCGCGCTCGCCATGTCGATGGGCCACGTCATCCTCAAGGAGTTCTTCGTCGAGAAGAACACCCCGTACTTCACCGACTACGTCAAGAAGTACACCGACCTGCCGTTCCTGGTCGCGCTGACCGAGCGCGACGGCCGGTTGGTGCCCGGAAAGTTCCTCACCGCAGCGGATCTCGGCGGCGAACACGCGGACACGGAAGCCGCGGTCTCCAAGCCGGTACTGCTCGACGCCGACGGCGCCCCGGTGGTGCCGAACGGGTCCCTGGGCCATCGCTTCACCGCCTCCGGTGAAGGAAAATGGAACCTGGACCTGCAGGGGGTCGACCCCCTCCTCACGCTGCACGGTGGCGCCAATGATGTCGCTACCGTTGCACTCCCTCGGTTCGATACCGACCAGCCCGGCGTCCTGGAGCGCGGCGTCCCGACCAGAATCGTTGCGGGACAGCGTGTCACCACGGTCTTCGACCTCATGCTTGCCCAGTACGGCGTGGCCCGTGACGGTCTGCCGGGCACTTGGCCCACCGGCTACGACGACGCCACCGAGCCGTACACCCCGGCGTGGCAGCAGGCCATCACCGGCGTGCCGGCGCAGGCCGCGGAGCGTATCGCGCGCGAATTCGCCGACAACGCAGAGCGTTCCAAAGGCCGCTCGATGATCCTCATGGGTGCCGGCACGAATCACTGGTTCCATTCGGATCAGATCTACCGCTCGTTCCTGTCTCTTGTGATGCTCACCGGCTGTCAGGGCGTCAACGGCGGCGGCTGGGCACACTACGTCGGCCAGGAGAAGTGTCGTCCGGTAACAGGCTGGGGGACACTGGCATTCGGGCTGGACTGGCAGCGGGCACCGCGCCAGATGCAGGGCACCGTTTTCTGGTACCTGGCCACCGACCAGTGGCGCTACGACAGGTTCACCACCGAGCCGATGACCTCACCGCTCGCCACCGGCATGCTGGCGGGCCGCACCGCGGCGGACAACATCGCTCTCGCGAGCCGGCTGGGGTGGATGCCGAGTTACCCGACGTTCAACCGTTAATCCGCTGGATCTGGCCGACGAAGCCGAGCGTCAGGGCAAGGACGCTGCACAGCATGTACTGGACGGCCTGAAGTCCGGGCACCTGCAGTTCGCCTGCGAGGACCCGGATGCTCCGGAGAATTTCCCGCGCTGCCTGACGGTGTGGCGGTCGAACCTGCTGGGCTCGTCGGCGAAAGGCAACGAGTACTTCCTCAAGCACCTGCTGGGCGCCGACAACAACGTGGCGGCCAGCGATGAGGACGGCGTACATCCGCAGGATGTGCGCTGGCGCGACGAGGCACCGGCAGGGAAGCTGGATCTGCTGCTGTCCTTGGACTTCCGCAACACCAGCACGACGCTGTACTCGGACATCGTGCTCCCGGCCGCGACGTGGTACGAGAAGCACGACCTCTCGAGTACCGACATGCATCCTTTCGTCCACGCCTTCTCGCCGGCCATCTCGCCGCCGTGGGAAACCAAGACCGACTTCGACGCCTTTCACCGGATCGCCCGCGGCTTCTCCTGGCTCGCCGAGAAGCACCTGGGTAAGCGCAAGGACATCGTCGCGATGCCGCTGGCCCACGACAGCTCCGACGCCACCGCCCAGCCCGGCGGAAAGGTTCTGGACTGGAAAGCCGGCGAATGCGAACCGATTCCGGGAAAGACCATGCCGCGCCTGGTGACGGTGGAACGCGACTACCCGGCGCTGGCCGACAAGATGGCCGCGCTCGGCCCCCTCGTCGAAACGCTGGGTCTGACGGTCAAGGGCGTCACCACCCACCCCGATGCCGAAGTCGAGTACCTGGCCGGCGTCAACGGAGTGTCCGATCGTGGCGTCGCGGCGGGACGGCCGTCGCTGGCCAAGGACACGCACGCGGCCGAAGCCATCCTCGCGCTGTCCGGCACCACCAACGGCCGCCTGGCGGTGGAGGGCTTTGAGGCCCTGCAGCGTCGGACGGGAACCGAACTCGTCGACCTGGCCGCCGAGAACGAAGGCAAGCGAATCACCTTCGCGGACACCCAGTCCCGGCCCATGCCGGTCAACACCTCGCCGGAGTGGTCGGGGTCCGAAACCGGTGGCCGGCGCTATTCACCTTTCACCATCAACACCGAGCGGCTCAAGCCGTGGCACACCCTCACCGGGCGCCAGCACTTCTATCTCGACCACGACTGGATGGACGAGATGGGGGAGCAGTTGCCGACGTTCCGCCCGCCGTTGGACATGACCGCATTGTTCGACGAGCCGGCCGTCGGTGACACCAGTGGTGGCATCACCGTCCGCTACCTGACACCGCACTCCAAGTGGTCCATCCACTCGGCGTACCAGGACAACCTGTACATGCTCACGCTTTCCCGTGGTGGACAGGCGATCTGGATGTCGGATGTCGACGCCGCCAAGATCGGGGTGAAGGACAACGACTGGATCGAGTGCACCAACCGCAACGGTGTGGTGAACGCGCGCGCGATCGTCAGCCACCGGATGCCCGAGGGCCTGGTCTTCATGTACCACGCCCAGGACAAGGCGGTCGACGTGCCGCGTACCGAGAAGACCGGCAAGCGCGGCGGTATTCACAACGCCCTGACCCGCATCATGATCAAGCCCACGCACTTGATCGGCGGCTATGCCCAGCAGTCCTTCGCACTGAACTACCACGGCCCCACGGGTAATCAGCGCGACGAGGTGACGACGATCCGTCGCCGTTCGCAAGAAGTGGAGTACTGACCTATGAGAGTCATGGCGCAACTTGCGATGGTGATGAACCTCGACAAGTGCATCGGCTGTCACACCTGCAGCGTCACCTGCAAGCAGGCGTGGACCAACCGCAGCGGTGTCGAGTACGTCTGGTTCAACAATGTGGAAACCCGCCCCGGGCAGGGCTATCCGCGCCAGTACCAGGACCAGGAGCGCTGGAAGGGCGGGTGGACGCTCAACAAGCGCGGCAAGCTCACGCTCAGATCGGGCTCGCGGTTCAAGCGGCTGCTGAACATCTTCGCCAATCCGGACCTGCCCACGGTCAGCGACTACTATGACCCGTGGACGTACGACTACGACAACCTGCTGTCGTCGCCATTGATGGACACGACGCCCGTGGCCCGGCCCAAGTCGCTGATCACCGGGCAGGACACCAAGGTCACCTGGGGCGCCAACTGGGACGACGATCTCGGCGGCGGACCCGAGCAGGTGGGCCGGGATCCGTTGCTGGCCAAGGTCGAAGAGGTCAGCCAGAAGGTCAAGCTCGAATTCGAGCAGACGTTCATGTTCTACCTGCCGCGGATCTGCGAGCACTGCCTGAACCCGGCCTGTGCCGCGGCGTGCCCGTCGGGCGCCATCTACAAGCGTGCCGAGGACGGCATCGTCCTGGTGGATCAGGACAAGTGCCGCGGCTGGCGCCAGTGCGTCACCGGCTGCCCGTACAAGAAGATCTACTTCAACCACAAGACCGGCAAGGCCGAGAAGTGCACCTTCTGTTACCCCCGTGTCGAGGTGGGTATCCCGACGGTCTGCTCCGAGACGTGCGTCGGCCGGCTGCGGTACATCGGTGTGATGCTCTACGACGCCGACAAGGTGCTGGAAGCGGCGTCGGTCACCGATGAAAAGGACCTGTATCCGTCGCAGCTCGGGGTGTTCCTCAACCCGCACGACCCGCGCGTGGTCGCCGAGGCCGAGCGAGCCGGCATCTCGCCCGAATGGATTGAGGCTGCGCAGAATTCACCGGTCTACCGGCTGATCGTCGATTACCAGGTGGCGCTGCCGTTGCACCCGGAATACCGCACCATGCCGATGGTCTGGTACGTCCCTCCGCTGTCGCCGGTGGTGGACATCCTCAAGGAAACCGGCCACGACGGCGAGAACAAGAACAACCTGTTCGGCGCCATCGACACGCTGCGGATCCCGATCGAGTACCTCGCCGAGCTGTTCACCGCGGGGGAGGTCGGGCCCGTCCGGGCGGCCTTACAGCGACTGGCCGCCATGCGCGCCTACATGCGGTCGGCGAACCTCGGCGAGGAGTTCGACGAGACCATTCCCGAGTCGGTGCGACTCACCGGCGAGGAGATCGAGTCGATGTACCGGCTGCTGGCCATCGCCAAATACCAAGACCGATACGTCATTCCGAGCGGTGCGGGTTCCGACGCGCACCGACTCGACGCGATCGCCACCGGCTGCAGCCTCGACGGTGACGGTGGTCCGGGAATGTCGGCCTTCGACGCGATGGCTGACAAGTTCCACCTCGTCGACACCAACAGTGCTGTGCCGAAGGACGATCCGACGCGGGTCAACCTGCTCAACTGGGACGGCCGCAGTCCCGACGGACTGGTGCCGAGCCGATGAAGCTCCTGTCCCTGGGGCGCCGGACGGCGACCGGTCCGGACCTGTCCGAGCACCAGCAACGGCTGGTGTGGCGCATCACGGCGCTGTTGCTCGACTACCCGACCGCCGAAACATGCGCCCTCACCGACGAACTGGCTGCTGCCGCAGGTGAACTGCCGGAGCCGATCCGCACTCACGTGACCGACTTCCTGTGGTACTTCTGCGAGACCAACGCCACCGAGCGCGCCACCCGGTACGTCGAGACGTTCGACATGCGCCGACGGACGAGCCTGCACCTGACGTATTACGCCTACGGCGACACCCGCAAGAGAGGGATGGCGCTGCTGCGGTTCAAGCACGCCTATCGGCAGGCGGACATCACCATCGGCGACGAAGAGCTGCCCGACTACCTGCCGCTGGTGCTCGAATTCGCCGCCACCGTCGACCAGGCGCGCGGCGAACGACTCCTGGCCGAGCACGTGCCGGTTCTCGAGCTGTTGCGGCTGTCGTTGCAGGACAGCGGTTCTCCATATGCCGCTCTGCTGGCCGCGGTCCTGGCGACCCTGCCGCCGATCAACACCGCCGATCGCCGGCGCATCACTGAACTCGCCGCCGACGGCCCGCCAGAGGAGGACGTCGGCCTGGATCCGTTCGGCATGGATCCGATGATGATGGATCCCGCCATGACTGGAGGCAGACGATGACCAACCTCTTGTGGATGACGTTGCCGTACATCGCCTTCACGTCGTTCGTGTTGGGGCACATCTGGCGCTACCGGACCGACCAATTCGGCTGGACCACAAGGTCATCGCAGATCTACGAGAGCCGACTGCTGCGGCTCGGCAGCCCACTGTTCCACTTCGGCATCCTCGGCGTGCTGGGCGGACACGTAGTCGGCCTGCTCATCCCGGAATCGTGGACTTCGGCGATCGGCATTTCCGAACACACCTATCACCTGATGGCGATCGGGATGGGTGCGCCGGCGGGGTTCGCGGTGATCGCCGGCGCCGCCATCCTGTTGTACCGCCGTACGAAGGTGCCCGCCGTACGCGCTGCCACCACCGTCAGTGACAAGCTCATGTACCTGCTGCTGGTCGGCGCACTGGTCACCGGCATGGTCAACACCCTGGGCAACGTGGTGTCGGCATACAACTACCGGGAGACCGTATCCCCTTGGCTACGGAGTCTTTTCACTCCGCACCCGACGCCCGAATTGATGTCGACAGCGCCCCTGTCCTTCCAGGTGCACGTGCTCATCGTCCTGACGCTTTTCGGTATCTGGCCCTACACGCGGCTGGTGCACATGTTCAGCGCCCCGGTCGGGTACCTGGTGCGGCCGTACGTCGTCTACCGCAGCCGGGACCCGCAGCGCGCCAGCAACAGTCGGTACGCGAAGGCCTGGGTGACGCCGCAGGCGCCGCCTCCTCGCAGTCGCTGGGTCTAGATCCTGCTGCTGTGCCGAACGTCAAGAGCGAGAAATCGCCGGCAGATTCATACGGTCAAGACAACATCCATTGATTTGGGAGGTTGTCGTGCCCAGTGGGTATCCGCATTCGAAGCA